>JANYGW010000009.1 GCA_025359245.1 Massilia sp. | reverse complement strand
TCTCGACCGTGTAGTCATCGATCTTGCGGTACGAGGCGATCGAAGGAATGCGCGGCTTGACCTGGGCTGACTACGCCGAAGAGCTGCTCGATTACGTCGACAACAAGCTGCCCGGCTGGCCCGAGCGCGTGCGCGTCATGCAGGCCAACTGGATCGGCAAATCGGTCGGCGTGCGCTTCGCCTTCCCCCACGCGATCACGGGCAGCGACGGCGCCCTGATCGACGACGGCAAGCTGCACGTGTTCACCACCCGCGCCGACACCATCATGGGTGTGACCTTCTGCGCCGTCGCCCCCGAACACGCGCTGGCCACCCACGCCGCCCGCGACAACCCGGCCCTGGCCGCCTTCATCGCCGAGTGCAAACTCGGTTCCGTCATCGAGGCGGACATGGCGACGATGGAAAAGAAGGGCATGCCCACCGGCCTGACGGTGACGCATCCCCTGACCGGCGCGCAGGTTCCCGTCTGGGTCGGCAACTACGTCCTGATCACCTACGGCGACGGCGCCGTGATGGGCGTGCCCGCCCACGACGAGCGCGACTTCCTGTTCGCCACCAAGTACCAGCTGCCCATCAAGCAGGTGGTGGCCGTCGAAGGCGAAACCTTCGCCCTGGCCGGCTGGCAGGAGTGGTATGGCGACAAGGAGAAGGGCGTGCTGGTCAACTCCGGCAAGTACGATGGCCTCGACTACATCGCCGCCATTAACGCCATCGCCGGCGACCTTGCCGAGCGCGGCCTGGGCGAAAAGAAGGTGACGTTCCGCCTGCGCGACTGGGGCATCTCGCGCCAGCGTTACTGGGGCACCCCGATCCCGATGATCAACTGCGCCGAGTGCGGCGCCGTGCCCGTGCCGGAAAAAGATCTGCCGGTGGTGCTGCCCGAGGACTGCGTCCCCGATGGCACCGGCAACCCGCTGAACAAGTACGAAGCCTTCCTCAAGTGCGACTGCCCCCATTGCGGGCGTCGACCATGGACTCGGTCGAGCCGGGCGAGGTATAGCGCATGTAGTACCACGACGAATCGACAAAGGTATCCATTGTGTCAGTCTCGCGGCGCGCGGGCTTGCCGCACTGGGGACAGTCGCACTTGAGGAAGGCTTCGTATTTGTTGAGCGGGTTGCCGCTGCCGTCCGGGACGCAGTCTTCCGGCAGGATCACCGGCAGGTCTTTTTCAGGGACCGGCACCACGCCGCAATCGGCGCAATGGATCATCGGGATCGGCGTGCCCCAGTAGCGCTGGCGCGAGATGCCCCAGTCGCGCAGGCGGAAGGTGATCTTCTTGTCGCCCAGGCCCTTGGCCAGCATGTCGGCGGCGACCGCGTCGACCGCGGCGGCGTAGCGCAGGCCGTCGTACTTGCCGGAGTTGACGACGACCGAGATATCCTTGTCGCCGTACCAGTCCTGCCACCCGTCGAGCGAGAATTGCTTGCCTTCGGCCGCGATGACCTGCTTGATCGGCAGGTCGTATTTTTTGGCGAACGCAAAATCGCGCTCGTCGTGCGCCGGCACGCCCATGACGGCGCCGTCGCCGTAGGTCATCAGCACGTAGTTGCCGACCCAGACTTCAAGCTGCTCGCCGCTCAAAGGATGGGTGACGAACAGGCCGGTCGGCATGCCCTTCTTTTCCATCGTCGCCATGTCCGCTTCGATCACGGAACCGAGCTTGCATTCGGCGTTGAACGCAGCCAGCGCGGCATTGGACTGCGCGGCGTGCACGGCCAGCGGGTGCTCGGCGGCCACGGCGCAAAACGTCACGCCCATGACGGTGTCGGGACGCGTCGTGAAGACGTACATTTTGCCCTCGCCGATCAGCGCGCCGCTGGCGTCCTTGATCTGGTGCGGGAACGCGAAGCGCACGCCGGTCGACTTGCCGATCCAGTTTGTCTGCATCGTGCGCACGCGCTCGGGCCAGCCCGGCAGCTTGTTGTCGACGTGATCGAGCAGTTCATCGGCGTAATCGGTGATGCGCGCATAGTACATCGGGATCTCGCGCTTTTCGATCGGCGCGCCGGAACGCCAGCCCTTGCCGTCGACGACCTGCTCGTTGGCCAGCACGGTCTGGTCGACCGGATCCCAGTTCACGGTGCCGGTCTTCTTGTAGATGATGCCCTTTTCGAGCATCTTCAGGAACATCCACTGGTTCCATTTGTAGTATTCGGGGGTGCAGGCGGTCATCTCGCGCGACCAGTCGATGGCCAGGCCCATCGACTCCATCTGCTCCTTCATGTGGGCGATGTTCGAGTAGGTCCATTGCGCCGGCGGCACCTTGTTCTGCATGGCCGCGTTCTCGGCCGGCATGCCGAACGCGTCCCAGCCCATCGGCATGAGCACGTTGTAGCCGTTCATGCGCAGGTAGCGGTACATCACGTCGTTGATCGTATAGTTGCGCACGTGGCCCATGTGCAGCTTGCCCGACGGGTAAGGCAGCATCGAGCAAGCGTAGTACTTGCCTTTTGGGAAACGCGGGTCGTGTTCGACCGCCCGGTAGGCGTCGATCGCCTTCCAGTGCGATTGGGCGGCTTGTTCGACGTCGGCGGGACTATATTTATCTTGCATGGGGATGTGCGCCAAGCGAGGCCCGGCCAAAAGTGAATATGAACCGGTCATTATACTGGTTCATCTCCTTATGGGGCGGAAGCGAGGGAGGCGGGACTGAACCGCAGGCCGCAGGCGCCGCCCGCGAGCGAAGGGAGCGACCAGGTGCGCGCGCGGTAAAGCAGGGTCTCGCCATGCGCCGCCCCGAAAATCGGGATTGCCGCCCACGGAAAATCCTTCTCCTGCGCGTACTTCACGGCGTGTGCGAGCAACTCGATAAACCTGATCGTGACGATCGTTTCGACGGCGTCTTTTGCGTTCCTTTGGACTTTATCGACATACCGCTTGTGCGCCAGGTAATCCTTGCAGCTTGCCTGCAAATCCTCGTAGCCGCCGATTTGAAACACCATGTTGGGCATCATGAATTCGTAGTCAGCCAGCCAATCGGCATCGTCCGGATAGTCCGGGTCGCCACAAAAGCTGAGCGCGAACGAATCGAAAAACCACATGTCCGGGTTGATACCGAAGGCGTTCATTTCGAAGTACAGGGCTTTGACTGCGATATTCTTTTCGGCTTCAGCAAAAAAATGTGTCATGTAATTTGCCGCTTCCTCTGTCCACTGCAGCAAATCCCTGCCGATCACCTGATGAAAAGCTGTCGCCGGTAGTGCGCCAAGCGCTTTTTCAGCAAGGGAAATGGCGGTCGAAAAATCGTCCTGTGCGATGCGTAGGGCAAGTTGTCCTGCGAGGTCATCCATGGTCGCTACCTTTCATCGTTGCCTGCATCGCATCGCACAAAAGGGCGCAAAGCGCGGCGCCCGCGGCTGAACGATGGGAGCCATGTGATGTCTAAATACGTATGTGTTCGAAGTGAGGAGCGGGCATGCTTTTGCGTTAATGGCAGTCCAACCTTTGAAAGGAACCGCATCATGGCAAACGAATTCAATGCAATTGACTACGCGGCAGAACTCGAAACAGCAGGCGTGCCCAAGGAACAGGCAGCCGTCCATGCCAGTGCCCTGACTAAAGTACTGGGCAGTTATGCGTTGGGCCGAGAACTTGAAGCGCTCAGGTTGGAGTTACGGACACAGTTCGACTCGTTCAAAACAGAGGTCAACACCAGACTCATGGCATTGGAAACATTACTGCGGGCTGAGATGAAGACATTGGAAACATCACTGCGAGCTGAAATCAAGACCTTGGAAATCTCACTGAAGGCCGATATCAAGATAGTGAAATCGGAGATAAAACAGCTTCGATGGATCGTGGGCATTTCAGTCGGATTTTCAGGTCGCGATACTCTTGAAACTGATCTATCCGTGATACTCAAAGTACAATCTGGTATACCTCGCTTTCAATCGCCTTATGGTCCTGTACCAGGAACACCCGCCCTGCGCCGCACTGGCGCCCTACCTCGCCTGCCTGTGGACTTGCCACGTGCAGCCCGATGGGCAGGCGCTATCGCATCGCGTGCTGCCGGATAACTGCATCGACATCCTGTGGCAGGACTGCGACCCGCTGGGCGGCGTGGCCGGCATGATGAGCACCATGATTCAGGTACCCTTCGTGCGCCCAGTGCGCACCATCGCCGCGCGTTTCAAGCCCGGCGCGGCCAGCCATTTTTTCGACGTGCCGCTGCATGAGCTGATCGACCTGCACCCAGCGCTCGCCGATCTGTGGACCGACGGCCTGGCCGAACGCTTTGCCGACGCCTTGTGGTCGCGCGCCTTGTCCGATACCGAAGCGGTGGCGGTGATCGAGCGGATGCTGCTGCAGCGCTTGCGCGCGAGCCAGCATCGCCCCGGCCTGGTGGAAGCGGCCGTCAACGCCATCGCACTGTCGCGCGGCGCGATCCGCATCGAAGCATTGGCCGCGACGCTGGGCGTGTCGCGTCAACACCTGGCCAGCCAGTTCCGCGCGCGGGTCGGACTGCCGGCCAAGCTGTTTGCGCGCGTGTGCCGCTTCCAGCATGCCAGCGCCGTGATAGCCACAGCGCCGCAGCCCGACTGGGCCGCGCTGGCACTCGACCTGGGCTACTACGACCAGCCGCACATGAACCACGAATTTCGCGAACTGGCCGGCAGCACGCCGCAGTCGTTCGCGGCAGCCTGACGCCCCACCTTCCATTTTTACAAGACGGCAGCCGCGCGCGGTGGCACACTCTGGGCTTCAATCACAAGGAGAGCATCATGATTCACGGAATGCGCACAACGGTGTACCCGGTGGCCGACCTGGCCAGGGCTAAAGCCTGGTACGCGCAGGTATTTGGCAAAGAGCCGTATTTCGACCAGCCGTTCTATGTGGGCTTCGAGATTGGCGGTTTTGAGCTGGGGCTGGTGCCCGACGGGACGCCCGGCACGGCCGGCGCCACGGTGTACTGGGGCGTCGACGACATCGACGCCGAAACCGCGCGCATCGTCAGCCTTGGTGCGACACTGCCGACGGCGATCCAGGACGTGGGCGACGCGATCCGGGTGGCCGACCTGCACGACCCGTTCGGCAATATGCTGGGGCTGATCTACAACCCGCATTTCGACCTGAAGGCGGTCCGCTAGGCGCCCCAGGCGCGGACCATCAATGGCGCTTGTGCGGGTATTCGGCCATCTGTTTGAACGTCCAATGATTTTTCTTCGCCAGCGCCAGCGAGGTGGCGATGTCGTCATCGGACACGCTCAGATACGTCACCAGCAGCGCGCGCGTCACCGATGCCTTCAAATCCTGCGCGCCCTTGGGCGTGTACATCCAATTGCGGGCCGCTGCCAGCAGCTCGGCGAAATCGTCGTCGCGCGACAGCCAGTAGGCGCGCTCGGCGTCGGTCTCGACGCGGCCAAACAGTTCAAGGTGGGCCCGCTCGATCATCTGGCGGCGCAGGAACGGGTCTTGTTTGAGCTTCATGCGCTCGGCGATCCGGATGATCGCAAACCAGGCGTTACCGGCGACCACCCGCGGACGCCAATACAGCTCTTCCTCGGGCGTCGGGTCGCGCCCGTGGGCCGAGCGGTATGCTTCGCTGGTCAGGCTGATCGGGTTGACGATCATCGCCTGCTTCCACTCCTCGACCGCCTCGGCGGCCTTGAATTTACCGGACTGGATTTTGTGCTCGGGGTCGGACGCGATATATTCCTTGACCATCGACATGATCTTGTCGTCGGTCTGCCTGACGCCGATGGCGATCATGGCGCCCTCGTCAAATGCCGCCTTGGCGGCGGCCAGATGCTGCGGGCTGACACCCGGCAAATCCTCAGCAAGAGCGGGGTTGGCGACGCACAGGCCAAGGGCGATAGCGCCCAGCATGCGGATTGCGATGGAGCGAATTGTCATAGGTGGGACCTGGTCAATGGCGACAGTGCCGCCCAAGTATCGCCGTATTGACAAGCCGGGTCAATCCACCCGCTGCCTAGCGCAGCACCAGCGCCAGCGCCGGCTTCTCGCCGTAGTCTTCATAGCGCTCGTTGATGCCGGCGATGCAGAAGGTCATTTCCTCGAGCAGCTCGGGGACCCGTTCGCGCATCGCGGCGGCGTCCTTGACGACGATCTCGAGCACTTCGTTCGGCTTGAGCCGGAATTTGGTCATGCCGTCCTCGTCGCGCAGGTAGGACAGGCAGTCGACCCAGGCATCCATCGTGTGAGCGTAAAAATCGGGAAAGCCGAACGCTTGCGCGCATTCGCTATGAAACGTCTCCCACCCCAGGATCGAGGCTCCGTTCAGTTCAGCGCTGGCCATCTTGTTTCTCCTTTTTGGGTTCGGTGACGAAACCGAGCCGCGTCAGTCCGCGCAGCTGGGCCGCCGCCATCACCTGCGCCACCACTTCGTAGCGCGTGTTCTTGTCGGCCCGCAGCTGCAGCTCGGGCTGCGGCGCCATGGCCGCGGCGCGCGCCATGCGCGCGTCGAGCTGGGCGGCGTCGACCAGGTCCTGGTCCCAGTAAACGGCGCCGCCGGCATCGATGGCGATGCTTACGCTGCCCGGCGCCTGCGTGGCCGGACTGGCGCTGACCTGCGGCAGTTCGATCTTGACCGCCTGCGTAAACATCGGCGCGGTCAGGATGAAAATGATCAGCAGCACCAGCATCACGTCGACCATCGGCGTGACGCTGATGTCGCTCATCATCGACTGCTGCCGATGCGGATTGAAGGCGCCGAATGCCATGGAGCTCGCTTATTTGGTGAAGTAGGAGTGCAGGTCGTGGGCAAAACCGTCGAGGTCTGCGAGCGTCATCCGGTTCAGCCGGTTAAAGCCGTTATACGCCAGAACCGCGGGAATCGCCACCACCAGCCCGAACCCGGTCATGATCAGCGCTTCGCCGACCGGCCCGGCGATCTTGTCGATCTGGACGATGCCGGCCGTCGATACGTTGGCCAGCGCGTGGTAGATGCCCCAGACCGTGCCGAGCAGCCCGACGAAGGGCGCGGTGGCGCCGATCGAGGCCAGGAAGGTCAGGCCGCTTTCGATGCGGTGGGTCGAGCGCGTGATCTGCTGGCGCAGCACGCGCGTCACCTGTTCGTCGCGGCGCATTTCGCCGGCCAGCGTGTTGGCGCCGGCCGAATGGGCCAGGCCGTAGGTCGGCAGCGGCGCGTACACATCCTCGCCGTCGGCCAGCGTCAGCAGCGCGATGCCGTCCTTCAGGGTCGGCGCGGCCCAGAACGCGTCCAGCGCCGGCGCGGCGGCGCGCACGCGCCAGCTGCTGTAGGCCTTGGCCAGGATGAAAAACCAGCTCAGCAGCGACATGGCCAGCAACAGCAGCGCCACCGCATGGCTGATCGCGTCGCCCTGCTCCCACCAGCGCGCGAGGCTGAACTGGCTGGATGTGGCGGCCGCGAGTGCGTCGGGCATGCCCTCGCCTATCACTTGAGGGCCAGCACGTCTTGCATGTCGTACAGGCCGCTGGCCTTGGCGGCCAGGAAGCGCACCGCACGCAGCGCGCCGTGCGCGTAGGTGACGCGGCTGCTCGATTTGTGGCTGATCTCGATGCGCTCGCCGATGCCGGCAAACAGCACCGTATGGTCGCCCACGATATCGCCGCCGCGGATGGTGGCAAAGCCGATGGTGGACGGGTCGCGTTCGCCGGTGACGCCTTCGCGTCCGTACACGGCGCACTGCTTCAGGTCGCGCCCGAGCGCGTCGGCGATCACTTCGCCCATTTTCAGCGCGGTGCCGGACGGCGCATCGACCTTGTGGCGGTGGTGCGCTTCGACGATTTCGATGTCGTAGCCTTCGGACAGGCTCTTGGCGGCCAATTCGAGCAGCTTGAGCGTGACGTTCACGCCCACGCTCATGTTCGGCGACAGCATGACCGCGGTCTTTTCGGCCGCCGCGCCGATCGCGGCCTTGCCGGCGTCGTCGAAGCCGGTGGTGCCGATAATGAGCTTGATGCCATGTTCGGCGCAGTAGGCCACGTGCTTGAGCGTGCCTTCGGGACGGGTAAAGTCGATCAGGAAGTCGGCCTCGGCCAGGCCCAGCGCCAGGTCGGACTGGATCGCCACCCCGGCCAGCTGGCCGGAAAAGGCGCCGGCATCGCTGCCGATGCCGGGCGAACCGGCCATGTCGAGCGCGCCGGCCAGCACCATGTCGGGGGCCGCGCCTATCGCCTCGATCAGCATGCGGCCCATGCGCCCGCCCGCGCCTGCTACGGCAATCTTCAATGCAGTCATACGGCTACCCGATCGTTATTTGTTGATCTTGATCTGGGCGGCGCCCGTCTCTTCCTTCTTCGGCAAGTCCTTCGGCAGGACCTTGGCCGGGCCGGCGATGCGCGCGATGTATTCCTTCTCGGTCGGCAGGTTGCCGCCTTCGAAGCGCTGCACCACGTCATCCTTGAAGAACACGGTCACGCGCGCGCTGGTCAGCTCGCCATTGCCGCGCGCCAGGTAGAACGGGTAGTCCCAGCGTTCGGCATGGAACAGATCGGTCAAGAGCGGCGTGCCCAGGATGAACTTGACCTGGTCGCGGGTCTGCCCCACCTTCAGCTGGGCCAGCATTTCCTGGGACACGAAGTTACCCTGCTGGATGTCAGGCCGGTAGGGTGAGAATACCCACAGGAATTTTTGCAACTTGGTGACCGTCGTGGTCTGGGCGCCGGCATCGGCGTTGGACGGTGCCGCCGGCGGCGTGCGCCACGAGGCACAGCCCGACAGCGCCAGCACGGCGCAGGCCAGGGTGGCCACCAGAGGGGCACGGAAGCTGAAACGGTGCAAAACGGCAGTATCGAAACGCATGGATGACCTCAAATCGTTGAACGGAAGCCTAGGCACCCCCGTCTAAAACGCTATATGATAAAGCACTCTGCCAAAATACGAGTAACAAACATGAGTAACAATCCTAGCGACCTGAAAGCGAGCGGCCTGAAAGCGACGCTGCCGCGCCTGAAAATCCTCGAGATTTTCCAAAATAGCGAGGTGCGCCACCTGACGGCCGAGGATGTCTACAAGATGCTCCTGACGGAAAACATGGACGTCGGCCTGGCCACCGTGTACCGGGTGCTGACCCAGTTCGAGCAGGCTGGCCTGCTCAACCGTAACCATTTCGAGACCGGCAAGGCGATTTTCGAGCTCAACGCCGGGTCCCACCACGATCACCTGGTGTGCCTCGATTGCGGACGGGTCGAGGAGTTCTACGACGAGGAAATCGAGTCGCGCCAGCACATGGTCGCCGTCGAGCGCGGCTTCAAGATTGCCGAGCACGCGCTGGCCATCTACGGCAACTGCATCAAGGAAGCCTGCCCGCACCGCAACTAGGGCGCCCGCCCCGCCCTGCGCCTAATTGTGGCTCAGCGCATTCGACAGCAGTTTGGCCGTGATGTCGACGATCGGAATGACCCGCTCGTAGGCCATGCGGGTCGGCCCGATCACCCCCAGCGTGCCGACGATCCGGCCGTTGACCTCGTATGGCGCCGTCACCACGCTCATTTCATCCATCGGCACCAGGTTCGACTCGCCGCCGATGAAGATCTGCACGCCGGTCGCCTTGCTCGACACGTCGAGCAGCTGCATCAAGCCGGTCTTCTGCTCGAACATGTCGAACATCTGGCGCAGCGACGTCATGTTCGACGACAGGTCGGACACCGACAGCAGATTGCGCTCGCCGGAAATGACCATGTCGTCCGAATGGTCGGCCATCGCCTCGCTGCCCGCTTCGACCGCGGCCTGCATCAAACGCCCCATGTCGTCGCGCAGCTGGCGCAGCTCGCCCGTCAGGCGGATGCGCACGTCGTCGAACGACAGGCCGCCGTAATTCTGGTTGATGTAGTTGGCCGACTGGATCAGCTGCGACGGCGTGTAGTCGGACTCGGTCAGCAGCAAGCGGTTCTGGACGTCGCCGCGCGGGTCGACGATCACCAGCAGGATGCGCTTTTCGGACAGGCGCAAAAATTCGATCTGCTGGAACACCGATTCGCGGCGCGGGCTGAGCACCACGCCGGCGAACTGCGACAGCGACGACAGCATCTGGGCCGCATTCGAAATGATCTTTTGCGGCTGCTGCGACGCCAGCCCCATGCGCGACTGCACCGAATGCTCGTCGATATGCTGCACCGTCAGCAAGGTGTCGACGAAGATCCGGTAGCCGCGCGGGGTCGGCACCCGGCCGGCCGAGGTATGCGGGCTGGCCACATAGCCCATTTCCTCGAGGTCGGCCATGATGTTGCGGATCGTCGCCGGCGACAGGTCGAGTCCGGAAATCTTGGACAGCGCGCGCGAACCGACCGGCTGGCCGTCGGCGATATAGCGTTCGACCAGGGCTTTGAGCAGCGTTTGTGCGCGGGTATCGAGTTGCATGAGTCTAGGAAAGGCGTCGGCGGGTGGCGGTATCGTCCATTATGCACGTTCGCCGCCGCGCCACGCGGTTAACCGGCATCGTGGCTGCGTTTGAGCCAATCGAGCAATTCATCGAAATCGGCGCAGATGGCATCCGGCTCGACGCCGTGCTCGAGGTGCAGCATGCTGCCGGTGCGGTTGAGCCAGACAGCGCGCAGCCCGGCCTGCTGGGCGCCCCGCACGTCGAGCAGCACATCGTCGCCGACATACACGGCATCCTGCGGCACCACGCCGAGCGCGTCGCAGGCCGCGTGGAAAATGGCCGCATCGGGCTTGGCATGGCCGAGCTGGTGGGCCGCCACCGACACCGCGAAATGGTGGGCCAGGCCGATCGCCTGCAGGTCGGCGTTGCCATTGGACACCGAACCGATCTTGACCCGGCCCTTCAGCCGCAGCAGGCCGGGCAGCACATCGTCGTAGGGCACGACGGCATTGCGCGCGGCAAAAAATTCGACCATGGCCTGCTCGACCTTGTCGCTGTCCTCGCCGGCCTGCTCGAAGGCGGCGACCAGGCCGGCGCGGCGCAGGGCGCCCAGGTCGAGGTGGAACTCGGGCCGGGCGGCCAGCAAGGCCAGGCGCGCCTGGCGCAAGTTATCAATCGAGAAACGTTCCGCCACGCGGGGGGTGTTGGTTTGCAGCCACTGGTGCAATGCCTGTTCGGCCTGCAGGATGACCGGCGCGATCGGCCACAGGGTGTCGTCGAGGTCGAACAAGATGGCCTTGGGAAAGGCGGGGCGTGGCATGGAGGTCATGGGCATCAGCATAGCGAGGCGCGCCGGGAAAATCAATCGCGGCCGCGGCCCGGCGCGGGCGCGCATGGCGGCCGTTTCGGGGGACCGTTACACCGTGATACAACGCAATGAGCCGTCGGCATGGCAAATGGACTAAAATGACGACCAATTTAGTCTGTCCAGCGGTGCCGGCGCCTGCCCTGCCGACCCTACCCAGTTTGTCTTTGGAGAAAGCATGAAAAATTTATACTTGCGTACCAGCTTGGCGCTCGCGTGCGCATTCGGCCTGGCGGCCTGCGGCGGCGGCGGCGGCGACCTGCTGCTGTTCATCTCCCCGATCTACGGTCTGACCAAGGATGGCATGACGATCCGCAACAATGGCGGCACGCCCGTGCCGGTGGCCGCCGGCTCGGCCACGTACACCTTTGCCGACCGCATCGGCGTGGACGAAAATTTCAACATCGAAATCGTGACCCAGCCGCCGAACGCCACCTGCACTGTCATCAATGGCAAGGGCAAGACCGGCTCCTACACGCCGACCGGCATCGCGATCAATTGCATCGCCACGCCGCATAACGTGAGCGCGACCGTCAGCGGCCTGGTCGGCACCGGCCTGGAAGTGGTCAACGGCGCCCAGCGCTACCCGATCACCGCCAATGGCGTGTTCAGCTTCACGCTGACCGCCGCCGACGGCACCAAGACCGGCCAGGTCGGCGACGGCAATGCCTACGGCTACGTGATCCTGACCCAGCCGACCGGCCAGAGCTGCGTCGTCGAAAACGGCGGCGGCATCATGGGCAGCACCGACGTCACCAACATCAATATCAAATGCGTGTAGTTGGCGCGGCACTACTTGACACCCATTCTGGAGAATTCATGAAATTGACGTTTATGCGCACCACGGTACTGCTGGCGCTGGCACTCGGACTGAGCGCCTGCGGCGGCAAAGCCAAATTCGACCTTGGCGGCCCGGTCACCGGACTGGTGTACGAGGGCCTGATCATCACCAACATCGACAATGGCGATGCAACCACCGTGCACGTGCCAACGCCGGTCGGCGCGGCCACCACCTTCAAGCTGGGCCAGTCGCTCGACTACGGCCAGGTCTACAACGTGCAGATCACGTCCACCCCGGCGCACCAGACCTGCTCGCTGTTTAGCGGCGCCGATACGGCCGGACGCCTGTCCGCCATCTCGATCGCCGTCACCTGCTCGGTGCAGACATTCACGATTGGCGGTACGGTAAGCGGCCTGCGCGACGTTGCCGATACCACCCCGACCGGCCTGGTGATCACCAATGGCGCGGACAAGCTGGCCGTCGAGATCAACGGCGCCTACATCATGCCGACCAAGGTGCCCTTCGCCATGGCGTACGGCGTGACCATCGTGACCCAGCCAACCGGCAAAGTGTGCACGATCGCCAACCCGAGCGGCTTCGTCAAAACGGTGCAGCTGAGCGTCGGCGTTACCGACCCGGTCAACAATATCGACATCAGCTGCGTCGCCGCGCCGTGATATTTCCAACCGGAATATCTGGTATTACGAATATAAATTAGATTTATATGCTGTAGCGCAGCATACTGGACCTGTCTCCTCCAACTCTCCTCAAAAAGAATTGGATTTCAGCCCGCCTCTGGCGGGCTTTTTTTTGCCCGTCGCCGGCGCGCAGTCAACTGCAGCCGCTCGTGCCAGGGACCCGCTGCGCGCCGTCGGCCCCGGTGAGCAAGCAAACCAGATTGCGCGCGGTGACGGCCGCAATGTCGCGCATCGCTTCGGTGGTGAAGAAGCCCTGGTGCCCCGTCACCAGCACGTTCGGCAGCGTCATCAGGCGCTGGAACACATCGTCGTCGATGATGTCGGCCGAATGGTCGTGGAAAAACAATTCGCTCTCCTGCTCATACACGTCGATCGCCAGCGCACCCAGCTGGCGCGCTTTCAAAGCGTCCGTGACGGCGTTGGTATCGACCAGCGCCCCGCGCGAGGTATTGACCAGCATGGCGCCAGGTTTCATCTGTGCCAGCGCAGCCGCATCGATCAGGTGATGGGTCGCCGCCGACAAAGGGCAATGCAGCGACACGATATCGGCCTGCGCCAGCAAGGCCGGCAGCGCCAGCGCCGTCCCCAGCGCGGCGAAGGCGGGCGGCACGGCAGGGTCGCAGCCAAGCACCCGGCAGCCAAAGCCATGGAAAATGCGCGCCACCTCCAGTCCGATGCGGCCCAGGCCGACCAGGCCGACCGTCTTGCCATGCAATGTGCTGCCCAGCAGGCCGTCGAGTGCGAAATTGCCCTCCCGGACGCGGGCGAACGCGCGATGCGTATGCCGGTTCAGCGTCAGCACCAGCGCCAGCGTATGTTCGGCCACCGCGTGGGGCGAGTAATTCGGCACGTAGCCGACCCACAGGCCAAGACGGCTGGCGGCGGCCGTATCGAGATTGTTATAGCCGGCGCAGCGCAACAGGATGGCGCGCACGCCGAGTCCGGACAAGGCTTCCAGCACGGTGGCGTCGAGCACGTCGTTGACGAACACGCACACCGCCACGCAGTCCTGCGCCAGCGCGACCGCGTGGCGCGACAGCGCTTCGGTGTGGTACACCAGCTCGATCCCGGCAAGCGCGCCGGCGCGTCCGAACGCTTCGTCGAGAAAGCGGCAGTCATAGGGCTGGGCACTGAATACGGCAACTTTCATCCTGTATCTTCCGAAGGGGGCGCGCGGCGCATGCGGCCACAATAGCACCATCCCTGCTTCGTCCGCGCCCGATGTCAGTCCAGGAAGTCGGCATACTCCTTGTGGGAAAAGCCGGCCAGCGCCTGCCATGGCACGCTGGCCGCCAGGCCGGGCAGCACCGCCACCTCGACCCGGCGCAGCACGGTGCCGGCCTTGTCCCCGCTTTCGAACACCAGCGGCAGCTGGCGCCGCTCGTCCCACAGCACGCGCTCGAACTGGCCGTCCTTCTCGCGCTCGCGCCAGCGCGCGCCCGCCACCGCCGATGGCCGCGCCGACAGCGGCAGCGCCAGCACCTGCTTCGGGTCCAGCAGGAACCAGGCCTTGTCCCAGGAACCGTCGAAACTGACGTTCGCGTAGTCGGTCGGCGCGATCGCAATCAGCTGGCGGGCGGCGCGATCGACATACTCGAGCCGCAGCTGGCCCTGCTCGAGCACCACATGGCGCCCCAGCAGCACCGGATTGAATTCGGCATGGCCGCCATGCGGGGCCGGCGGCGCGCCGGCCGGCAGCGTGCGCCCTACCCACACGTGGCCTGGCCGGCGCAGCATGCGCTCCTGGTAGCGCGCCTCGCGCGTGACGCCTTCAGGCGTGAGCACCCGGCTGTAGTAGGCGACGTCAAGGTCGAGCGACGGCGACGGCGCCGCCTGCGCCACCCCGCAACAGGCGGCCAAAGCCAGCAGCATCGTCTTCATCAGAAGCCGAACGCCGACTTCAGCAGCGCGAACACCGCCGTGTTGTTCAGCGTGCCCTTGAATACCTTGGCGCCGGCGCCGGTGGCGAGCAGCTTGACATCGCCGCCGCCGTGGGTTTCGCTGGCCAGGCGCACCCCGGTTTCCTGCAGGTAGTTGTCGGCCAGCACGGTGGCGCTGTCGAGGCTGGTGCGCAGGTTGGGACGGTTCGGACCGTTGCCGAACACCAGCGTGGTGTAGGTATTGCCATCGGCATCCTTGAGCGGCTGGTTATCCTTGTAGTTGCGGGTGATGTCGAGGATGGGATTGCCGCGCTTGCCATAGCCGTTGAAGGCCATCGTGTGGTCATGGTCGGCGGTGACGATGACCAGCGTGTTGGCCAGCGTCGGATCGGTCAGGCGCGCCTTGTCGAGCGCTGCCTTGATGGCGTCGTCGAAGGCAATCGTGTCGACCAGCGCGCGCTTGGCGTTGGTGCCGTGCAGCGCATGGTCGATGCGGCCGCCCTCGACCATCAGGAAATAGCCGCCCGCGTTCTGCGACAGGATATCCATGGCCTTGGTGGTCATCTCGGCCAGGCTGGGCTGGACCGCGCCTTCGCCGGCCGGCGGCGTGGCGGAGCGATCGAGCTCGTACTCGAGATGGCTCTTGCTGCTGAACAGGCCGATGAATTTCTTGGTGTTCGGCGCCGCCGCCAGGTCGGCCTTGGTCGCGCCGACGGTGTAGCCCTTGGCGGCCATTTCGGTCAGCAGGTTGCGGCCATCGGCACGCCCGGCCTTGTTGACCAGCGCATCGAACGGAGTGAAGTGATTGCGTCCGCCGCCCATCAGCACATCGACGCCGTCGCCCAGCGCCGCGTTGTAGCCGGCGCCGCCCGGCGTCAGCTGGGCCGCGATCGCGTACTGCGCATTGCGGTTGCAGATGTGCGAGAACGTCGCGGCCGGGGTCGCGTGGGTCAGTTCGGTGGTGGTGATCGAGCCGACCGCCTTGCCCTTGGCCTTGGCCAGTTCCAGGATGGTCGCCACCGACGTGCCATTGCCGCTCGGCGCGCAGTTGTTGATGCCCAGGTTGCCGTTGGCGTCCTTGGTCGGCGCCGTGGCGACCGTCTCGGGCGACATCGAGATGACCTCGTTGTTCATTTTCACGCCGGTCATGTAGGCGGCCATCGACGGCGCGCTGTCGGTGGTCTGGGCGTCGTTCGAATAGGTCTTGATGCGCGCCGTGCGTTCCAGCTTGTCCATGTTCAGCGAGCCGTCCTCGCCGTACTTGTAGATGCGCGAGGCGGTCACCGTGGTCGGGCCCATGCCGTCGCCCAAAAAGAAGATGATGTTCTTCGCTTCCGCTGCGGCCTGGGCCGCGGCGCCGTACGAGAGCAGCAGTGCTGCCGTGATCAGTGTGCGTTTCATGTGTGGCTTTCGTGGATAGTCGGGGATTACAGGCCAGCGGCGGTCTTGACGAGACTGAACACCTTGGTGTTGTCGATCGTGCCGTTGAAGGTGTCGGCGCCCTTGCCGATCGCGCCGAGGAAGACGTCGGCGCCGCCGTGCGTCTCGTTGCCGGCGGTGACGCGCACCACCGCCTCCTGGTGGAACAGGCTGGCGCCGGTGACGCTGTCGTCCATGCCGGCCATGCTGGCGCGGCTGCCCTGGGTGCGGTTCTCGCCGTTGCCGAAACCGATGATCGAATACGGCGCGCCGTCGAGGTCTTTTTCGGTGGCGCCGCTGACGTAGTTCTTCACCACGCCGAGCACGCCCGGATTGCCGGCCGCGGTCTTGCCGGTGCGCTTGGCGTAGCCGTTCAGCACCAGCGTGTGGTCATGGTCGGCGGTGACGACCACCAGCGTGTTGGCCAGCGTCGGATCGCTGACGCGCGCCTTGGCCAGTGCCGCCTTGATCGCGTTGTCGAACGCGAGCGTGTCCTGCAGCGCCTTCTTGGCCGTGGTCTCGTGCAGCGCATGGTCGATGCGCCCGCCCTCGACCATCAGGAAGTAGCCCTTGCCGTTCTTGGACAGCACTTCCATCGCCTTGGTGGTCATCTCGGCCAGGCTAGGCTCCTTGCTTGGGTCGCGGTCCAGGTCATAGCTCATGTGGCTGGACGTGAACAGGCCGAACAGGCGGTCGGTCTTGCTGGCGTCGATGGCATTGAGTTCGGTGACGTTGCTCGCGTATGCGTAGTTCTTGGCCTTCATTTCGACGATCAGGTCGCGTCCATCGGTACGCTTGCCGCCATCCTTGAACGGCACGAAGAACTGCTTGCCGCCGCCCAGCAGCACATCCAGGCCGGCCGTGCCGAGCGCGCTGTTGTAGCCGGCGCCGCCGGGAACGGCAGCAGCGGCGATATCGTTTTCGAGGTCGCGGTGGCAGATGTGGGAGTAGGTCGCGGCCGGCGTCGCATGGGTCACGCGCGTGGTGGTGACGACGCCGGTGGAGAGGCCCTTGGCCTTGGCCAGTTCGACCAGCGTGGTCACCGGGGTGCCGTTGGCGGCGCCGCAATTGTTGACCAGCGCGTTGCCGTTCACGTCGAGCAGCGGCGCGATCGCCTGCGTGGCCGGCGACATGGACAGCACTTCATTGTTCATCTTGACGCCGGTCATGTAGGCCGACATCGACGGCGCACTGTCGGTGACCTGGGCATCGTTGGAGAAGGTCTTGACGAAGGCCGTTTCGGGCAGCGTGTCCATGGTCAGCTCGCCGTCTTCGCCGACGGCGTAGATGCGCGCGGCCGTCATGGTGGTCATGCCCATGCCGTCGCCGAGGAAGAAGATGACGTTTTGTGGAGGTGCTGGCGGTGTTGCGGTGGCGGCCGTGTCGGACGAGGTACATCCGCTGCAAAGGACGGCGATGGCGGCGCTGATGGCGGCGCTGAAGATACCGTTGCGTTTCATGTTGTCAGTTCCCGCGTGGTTAAAAACGCAAATTCTGACAACGGTGTATTACGCGATGATGACGGGAAATGGATATTCACGTCGTCCTCGCGTTCGCGAGGACGACGGTGAGGACTAGGCAGGTTTCAGCAGGTTCGACAGGGCCACGTATTGTTCGAGGCTGACCGTTTCAGGACGCATCGAGGGGTCCACGCCGGCGTCGATGATCTGCTGCTCGGTGAACATGCCGGCCAGGCAGTTGCGGATCACCTTGCGCCGCTGCGAGAACGCTTTCATCACCACCGCTTCGAGCGTCGGCCCGTCGCAGGCCAGCTTCTCGGCCACCGGGATCATGCGCACGATCGCCGACTCCACTTGCGGCGGCGGCTCGAACGCGGTCGGCGGCACGATGAACATCAGCTGCATCTTGTAGCGCCACTGCAGCATCACCGACAGGCGCCCGTACACCTTGCTGCCGGGCGGCGCCACCATGCGTTCGACCACTTCCTTTTGCAGCATGAAGTGCTGGTCTTCGATCAGGTGCGCGAAGTCGGCCAGGTGGAACAGCAGTGGACTGGAGATGTTGTACGGCAGGTTGCCCACCACGCGCAGCTTCTGGCCTGCGGGCACCGGGATCTGGCCGTAGTCGAATTTGAGCGCGTCGCCCGAATGGATGGTCAGCTTCTCGCGCGGGAAGGTCTTCTCCAGGCGCGCCACCAGGTCGCGGTCGAGCTCGACCACGTGCATGTGGTCGAGCTGCTTGATCAGCAGCGCCGTCATGGCCGCCAGGCCCGGCCCGATTTCGACCATCGCCTGGCCCGGCTTGGGGCCGATCGCGTCGATGATGTCGTTGAGGACCATTTTGTCGGTCAAAAAATTCTGGCCGAAGCGTTTGCGTGCGACGTGTTTCATGATGTTTTTTTCTTTGAATTGGTGACCATGCCGAGCGCGCAGCGGATGGCCGCTTCCATGCTGGCGCAGTCGGCCAGGCCGAAGCCTTGCGCCGCCAGGTCGAGCGCGGTGCCGTGGTCGACCGAGGTGCGGATCAGCGGCAGGCCAAGCGTGATGTTGACGCCGTTGCCGAAGGTCGCGTACTTGAGCACCGGCAGGCCCTGGTCGTGGTACATGGCCAGCACGCAGTCGGCATCCCGCAGGTAGCGCGGCTGGAACAACGTGTCGGCCGGATAAGGCCCGCGCGCGTCGATGCCGCGCGCTTGCGCCGCAACGATGGCCGGGGTGATGGTGTCGATCTCCTCGCGCCCCAGGTAGCCGCTCTCGCCCGCGTGCGGGTTCAGTCCGGTGACCAGGATGCGCGGCGCGGCTATGCCGAATTTGTTTTTCAGGTCGGCGGCAATGATGTCGATCACGCGCGCCAGCCCGTCCTGCGTGATGGCGGCCGAGACATCCTTGAGCGGCAGGTGGGTGGTGGCCAGCGCGACCCGCAGCGGCGCCGCGTCCTGACCAGGACTGCCGGCCAGCATCATCACCACGTGCGCGGTGCCGGTCTTGTCGGCCAGGTATTCGGTGTGCCCCGAGAAGGCCACGCCGGCGTCGTTGATGGTGCTTTTTTGCAGCGGCGCTGTGACCATCGCGTCGAACCAGCCGGCCTGCACGCCTTCGAGCGCCAGGTCGAGCGTGGCCAGCACGGCGCGTCCGTTGGCCGGATCGAGCACGCCGGGCGCCACGTGCGCGGCCAGCGGCACGTCGACCACGGCCACGCGTGCGCTGCCGAAGTGCGGCAGGCCGCTGTTGCGCAGCGCCTGGACCGACAGTGCGGCCAGTTGCATGGTGGGGTCGATCAGGCTGGCGGTCAGCGCCAGGAAGGCGGCATCGCCAATCAGGACCACGGTCGTTTCATGGCGCAGGGCCCAGGCGGCGCGGATCGCGATTTCGGGCCCGATCCCGGCCGGTTCGCCGATGGTGACGGCGATGACCGGCCGGGCCCGGGTTGCTCCCTGCGTAGATGCCAGCATTGCTGACATCTACTTCTCGTCGCGGAACTCGACGTAGGCACGGTCGCGCACCTGGCGCGCCCAGTCTTCGGTCGCTTCGGCCAGCTTGCGGTCGCGGATGACCTGGCGCGCTGCGGTGCGTTTCTTTTCCTTGGACTGGTCGTCGCTCTTGCGCTCCATTACTTCGATCAGGTGGAAGCCGTACGGTGTTTCGACCACGCCCGATACTTCGCCCGTCTTCAGGGTTGCCATCGCCGTCTCGAATTCCGGCACGGTGTCGCCCGGATACAGCCAGCCCAGGTCGCCGCCCTTGCTGGCCGAACCGTCGTTCGAGAACAGGCGCGCCAGCTCTTCGAACTTGGCGGCCTTGTTGTCGAGGCGTTCCTTCAATTCAAGCAGCTTGCGCTTGGCCTGGTCGGCCGTCATGGTCGGGGTGACCTTGAGCAGGATATGGCGCGCGTGGGTCTGCTGCACGATGTCCTTCGCGGTGGCCTCGGCGGCGCTGCGCTTGTCGACCAGCTTGATGATGTGGAAGCCCGAGCTGCTGCGGATCACCGGCGTGATCTGGCCCGGCTTGAGCTTGCCCAGCGCGGTGGCGAAAATCGGCGGCAGGCGATCCGGATCGCGCCAGCCGATGGCGCCGCCCGACAGCGCGTCGGACGCGTCGGAGTAGGTGCCGGCCAGTTTGCCGAAGTCGCCGCCGGTGCGGATCTGGCGCGCCACTTCGTCGGCCCTGGCCTGGCGCGCGGCGATCTGTTCGGGCGACGAATTCTCGGGAATGCGCACCAGGATCTGCGAGATGTTCATCTCGACCTTGTCGACCGCGGCGGCCTGCTCGGCGGCCAGGTAGGTATCGACCTCGGCTTCCGAAATCTGGATCTTGTTGTCGACTTCATGCTCGCGCAGGCGCTGCATCTGGATCTCGTTGCGGATCTCTTCGCGGAAGGCGGCGAAGGTGGTGCCGTCCTTTTCCATCGCGTTGCGCATGTCCTGGACCGACATCTTCTGCTGTTCGGCGATGCGGCCGATGGCGCGGTCGAGCGTGTTGTCGTCGATGCCGCGCATGCCCATTTCCTTGGCCAGCTGTGCCTGGGCGCGTTCGATGATCATCGCCTCGAGCACCTGGCGCTGCATGTCGGCCGGCTCGGGAATGGCCGCGCCCTGGGCTTTCATGCGCGCCTCGATGGCGGCCACGCGCTTGGCCACCTCGTTGCGGGTGATGACTTCGTCGTTGACCACGACCGCGATCGAATCGATCACGTTGGCGCCTTTTTGCGCGGGCGGGATGAAACCCTTGCCCGCCGCCGGCGCCGCGGCAGGCGCCGTGGCGGGGGCGGCCGCAGCCGGCTTGGCGGCCGGCTTGGCCGCCGTCTGGGCATGGGCCTGGCCGGCCGCGATGGCGCACAGCAGGATGGCGGCGGCAGGGAGTTGGTGCATACTGACTTTACGCATAATCTGGGAAGCACTTATTCAGGTGAATAAAAAATCCAAAGTCTTGCTTAACGGCTCGCGCCACGGTTCAGGCGCGAATAGCCGGGAATACTCTTGTAAAACGATTCAAGCGGGTTGCCGGTGCCCAGCCGCGACAGGCCATTCAGTTCGAGCTCGAAGAAAATCGGGGTCGAGGCGCGCTGCGCCGTGGTCACGAATCGCTGGGCGCCCATCCGGAAGACCCAGCAGTCGGCCTTGTATTCGAGTCCGATCAGGCTTTCGAGTATCTTGCTGTCGGCCAGCGAATAACTGACCCGGCCCACGCCGTACAGGCGCTGCGACAGCGGCCACTGCGAGGATAGCTCGAGATTCTTAAAACTGTCTCGAACAAAACGGTAGCCGGCATTGATGACTTTTTTGTCGCCCGGCTGCCATTGCACGCTGTAATTGGAGCTGACCACGCTGCTGGCCCTGGCATTGTATTGTATCGCGCTGTCGAAGGCCCAGTTCTCGGAAATCCGGCCCGACACGGCGGCCAGCGCGTCCGAGCGGCTTTCGTCGCGCGGCGTGCCCGCCAGCAGCTGGACGCGCTGCTCGCTCAGGTAGAAACGCTGGCCCAGCGCCAGGCGCAGCCGCTCGGCGCCGTTCGATTCGAGAAAGCGCGACACCACCGCCATCGTCACCTGGTTGGCGTCGGCGATCCGGTCCGAGCCGATGAAGCGGTTTTCGTTGAAGATCTGGGCAAAATTGAAACTCGCCTCGGCCGAATCGAAATTCGGAAACTGGCTCTGGTCCTTGTACGGCGTGTACACGTAGAACAGGCGCGGCTCGAGCGTCTGCGTCATGTTCGCGCCGAGCAGGCTGGACTTGCGCTCGAACACCAGGCCGCTGTCGACCGAAAAGGTGGGCAGCGTGCGCGTCAGCGTGCTCGGGCTGCCGGCCATCACGGTGTCGAGCTGGTAGGCGCTGGTGTGCAGCATCAGCTTGGGCGTGATGAAATAGGCGGTGCGCACGATCGGGTAGCTGATCTGCGGCGTGAACACTTCGCGGTTGCCGTTCGGCAGCAGCGGGTGCGAGAAACGCGTGATTTCGGCGTCCAGCGCCCAGTCGAAGCCGTGCACGTCGTAGCGCCCGGAATGGAACAGCACTTCGGGCAGCCGGTCGTACGGGCGCGGCACGGTCAGGGTCGGATCGTTTTTCGCGGCCGGGTCCTGCAGCACCTGGTAGTTCTGCACCCGGGCCGACAAGTTCCAGTACTGGCCGTGCAGGTCGGTGCGCAGCTCGCGCACCAGCTGGCGTTCGGCGCTGCTGGCGATCGATTTCGAAAAGTCGCTCAGGTAATCGTCGTCCGAGGCGGCGTTGATGTTCCAGCCATACGACCAGTTGTGCGCCACGTCCTGGGCGTGGGTCGACTTGATCAGCCAGCGGTCCGAATTGGTCTTCTTGTCGTTGACCAGCACCTCGACGTGGGTCTGGCCCAGGTAGACGCCGGAATCGGTCTCGCCCATGTAGCGCGCGGTGGCGCCGACTTGCAGGCCGCGGTCGAACATATAGCGCGGGTACAGCGTCAGGTCGCGGTTCGGAGCGATGTTGAAATAGTAAGGAAACAGGATCTCCGGACGGCGCTGGGCGCCCAGTCCGGGGATCACCGGCAGCCAGCCGGAGCGGCGCGCGCCCGACAGCGAGAACGACATGGCCGGGGTGCCGATGATGGGCACGTTCTTGAAATACACGATCGTCTTGCCGGCCACGCCGACGTCGCGCCCGGCGTCCAGGCGCAGCGTGCTCGATTTCAGGTACCAGTCCGGGTTCGGGCCTTCGCAGGTGCTGTAGGTGCCGTCGGTGACGACCGCCTCGTCCTCGGTGATGAAGTCGATCCGCGTGGCCTGCCCCTGGGCATTATTGAGTGCCATCCGGTACTTGGGGTGCAAGACCCAGCCCTTGCCGGTGGATAAATTCAACTTCAGCTCGTCGCCCTTGTAGCGGTCGCCGAAACGCTCCATGTGCACGTCGCCGGTGGCGGTCACTTCGTTTTCGACCTGCTTGAAGCAGGCGCTGTCGGCCGTCATGTGGGTCGCGCCCTTGACCAGGTCGACGTTGCGCGCAAGATTGATCTCGCGGTCAGGGCGGCCGGAAATGTTCTCGGCCTGCACCACGACTGGCGCATTCGGGTCGTCCACCTGTACTTTTTTCAGCGGCAACTGGGCGTACGCGGGCACCGCGGAGGCGGCCACGAACGCCGTCAGGGCATAAGCCCAACGCTGCGAGGGGGGAGAAGCCGAAAACCAGCTCATGAAAAGAAGGAGAGAAACACCATGGCAGGCGATTTTTTGAGTTGAATCCCTTATTATATGGGAATACTCACCACTCGCCGGATTCCACGGTCGCTTCATGTCATCTATGTCAACAAATTCCACCAGCACCACGCCCGACCAACGCCTGAGCGCGCTCACCACCTGGCTGGGCACGCTCGGCCTGGTCGAGGTGGCCTCGCGCCGCCCGGCCTCGGCCGATGCCAGTTTCCGCCGCTATTTCCGGCTCGACGTGCTGCCCGCGCTGCGCGCCAAGCTGGGCGACACGCTGATCGCGATGGACGCCCCGCCCGAACGCGAGAACGTGCCGGCCTTCATCCATGTGCAAGGCCTGCTGATCGACGCCGGCGTGACGGCGCCGGCCATCGTCGCGCAGGACGTGCCGAACGGCTTCCTGCTGCTGTCGGACCTGGGCACGACCACCTATTTGCAGCGTTTGACGATCGACAACGCGCCGTTCATGTATTCGGACGCGGTCGACACGCTGATCAAGTTCCAGCTCGCCAGCCAGCCCGGCGTGCTGCCCGAGTACGACCGCGCCTTCATCACGCGCGAGCTCAATCTGTTCCCGGAATGGTTTGTCGGCAAGCACCTGGGCGTGACGATGACCGATGCCCAGCAGGCCCAGCTCGACAAGGTGTTCGAAGCAATCATTTCGAATTGCCTGGCGCAGCAGCAAGTGTTCATGCACCGCGATTTCCATTCCCGCAACCTGATGTTCCTCGACCAGGGCAATCCGGGCGTGCTCGACTTCCAGGATGCCGTGTTCGGCCCCGTCACCTACGACCTCGGCTCGCTGCTGCGCGACGCCTATGTTCAGTGGGATGAAGAAATCGTGCTCGACTGGGTGGTGCGCTACTGGCAGCGCGCCAAGCAGCTGGGGCTGCCGGTCAATCCGGACATCGACGCCTTCTACCAGGACTTCGAATTCATGGCCCTGCAGCGCCACCTGAAAATCCTCGGCATCTTCTGCCGCCTGAACTACCGCGACGGCAAGGCCAACTACCTGGCCGACCTGCCGACCGTGATCGACTACGTGCGCAAGACCGCGAACCGTTACATCGTGCTCAAACCGCTGGCGCGCCTGCTCGACGCCTTCGAGGACAAGGCGCCCGTGGTCGGCTACACATTCTGATTTAAAGGTTCCCCATGAAAGCCATGATCCTGGCCGCTGGCCGCGGCGAGCGGATGCGTCCGCTGACCGACACCTGCCCCAAGCCGCTGCTGAAAGTACGCGGCCGTCCGCTGATCGTCTGGCACATCCTGAACCTGGTGCGCGCCGGGATCACCGAGATCGTCATCAACCACGCCCACCTGGGCCATCTGTTCGAGGAAGAACTGGGCGACGGCAGCAAATACGGCGCGCGCATCGTCTACTCGCCCGAGGAAACGGCGCTCGAGACGGCCGGCGGCATCGCCAACGCGCTGCACCTGCTGGGCGATGCGCCGTTCCTGGTGCTGTCGGGCGATATCTACTGTCCTTACTTCGATTTTGCGCAGGTCACCGACGTGTTGCACGACAGGGACGTGCTGGGTATTCCCTACCCGGCCGACAAGCGCGACATCTGCTGGCTGTACCTGACGCCCAATCCCTTCCATAACCTGAAGGGCGATTTCGCGCTCGACAGCTTGTACAACGTGATGAACGTAGGGTCGCCGAAGTGGAATTTTTCGAACATCGGCGTGTACCGGCCCGAGATGTTCAAGGCCATCACGCCGGGCGAGCGTGCCGGGCTGGGCCTGCTGATCCGCGAGTATGCCGACCGGGGCATGGTCGGCGGCGAACTGTATGAAGGCCCGTGGGTCAATGTCGGCACGGTGGCGCAATTGGACGAACTGAACGCGCCGCCGTCGGCCAAGAAGGCGTCATGAGTGCCTTCGCCGCGCGCCGCGCGCGCCTGTGCGCGCAGATGCAGCCGGGCGCGGTGGCGATCCTGCCGACCGCACCGGAAGCGATGCGCAACAGCGACACCGATTACCTGTACCGCCACGACAGCTATTTCTACTACCTGACCGGCTTCACGGAGCCGGACAGCGTGCTGGTGCTGGTCGCCGCCAAGGGCGACGCGCCGGCGCAAGCGATTCTGTTCTGCCGCCAGAAAAACCTGGAACGCGAAATCTGGGACGGCTTTCGCTACGGGCCGGACGGCGCGCGCACCGCCTTCGGCGTCGACGCCGCCTTCCCGATCGAAGAACTGGACGGCGAAATGACGCGCCTGCTGGCCAATGCGCCGGCGGCCTGGTACGCGCTCGGCCACAGCGCCACGCTCGACCTGCAAATGAAAACCTGGCTGCAGAACGTGCGGCGCCAGGCGCGCAGCGGCGTGACCGCGCCCACCGTCGCGCATGACCTGCTGGCACTGCTCGACGAAATGCGCTTGCTCAAGGACGACGGCGAACAGGCGCTGATGCTGCGCGCCGCCATCATCTCGGGCCGCGCGCACGAACGCGCGATGCGCGCCTCGAAGCCGGGCATGTTCGAGTACGAAATCGAAGCCGAACTGCTGCACGAATTTCGCCGCAGCGGCGCCCAGTATCCGGCCTATACGCCGATCGTGGCGGCCGGCGCCAACGCCTGCGTATTGCACTACAACGTCAACAACGCGCAAAGCCGCGACGGCGACCTGATTCTGATCGACGCCGGCTGCGAGCTCGATAGCTACGCGTCCGACATCACCCGCACCTACCCCATCAACGGCCGCTTCACGGACCCGCAAAAGACCCTGTACGAGCTGGTGCTGGCAGCGCAGGCTGCGGCGCTGGCCGTGGTCCGGCCCGGCACCATCTACACCGACATGCACGACGCGGCGGTGCGGGTGCTGGCGCAGGGCATGCTCGACACCGGGCTGCTCGCCAAGGCCAAATTCGGCAGCGTCGACGACGTCATCGCCGAACGCGCGCACCAGCAGTTCTACATGCACGGCACCGGCCACTGGCTGGGGCTGGACGTGCACGACGCCGGCGCCTACCGCGACGTCAACGCCGCCGGCAAGCCGTCGCGCGCACTGCAACCGGGCATGGTGCTGACGGTCGAACCGGGCATCTACGTGCGCCCGGCCGAAGGCGTGCCAGAGCAGTTCTGGAATATCGGCATCCGCATCGAGGACGACGTGCTGGTCACGCCACAAGGCCACGCCATCCTGAGCGACGCCGCACCGAAACTGGTGGCCGACATCGAACGCACGATGGGCAAGCAATGACGGCGCACCAGTTCGACGTCGCCATTTGCGGGGCCGGCCCGGTCGGCATGGCGCTGGCCGCGTTGCTGGCGCGGCGCGGCATGGACGGCGCGCGCATCGTCCTGATCGACGCCAAATCGCTGGCCGCCGCGATGACGGACCCACGTTCGATCGCACTGTCATACGGCAGCCGCATGCTGCTTGAGGAAATCGGCGCATGGCCGGTTCCGGCCACCGCGATCCATCAGATCCACGTGTCGCGGCGCGGCCAGTTCGGGCGCAGCATGATCGACCACGCCGAGCAGGATGTGCCGGCGCTCGGCTACGTCACGCGCTACGGCGAACTGGTGACGGCCCTGGCCGGCGCCTGCGAACGCCTTGGCATCACCGTGATCCGCCCGGCGCGCGTGAGCGGCAGCGTGGAGCATGCCGACGGCGTCAACCTGCAGCTCGACGACGGGCGCGAGCTCGACGACGGGCGCGAGCTCGACGCGGCCCTGGTGGTGCAGGCCGAAGGTGGCGTGTTCGGCGAACAGGATGGCAAGGCGCAAACGCGCGACTACCGGCAGACCGCGGTGATTGCGCGCGTGTCGGCCAGCGCGCCGATCGCGCACCGCGCCTATGAACGGTTTACCGAAGAAGGACCGCTGGCGCTGTTGCCGCAGGATGGCGTCGACGGCCACCAATATGCGCTGGTCTGGTGCGTGCGGCCCGAGACCGCGGAACAGCTGCTGGAGCTTGACGACGGCGCCTTCCTGGCGCGCCTCGGGCACGCGTTCGGCACACGCCTGGGGCGCTTCACCGGCAGCACGGCGCGCGCTTCCTACAAGCTGGGCCTGAACGCCGACCCGCGTGCCACGGCACGCACGGTCGCGATCGGCAATGCCGCGCAAACCCTGCATCCGGTGGCCGGGCAAGGTCTGAACCTGGGCCTGCGCGACGCGGCCGTGCTGGCGCGCTTGCTGGCGCAGGGCGCGACGCCGGCCAGGCTGGCCGAATTCGGACAGGCGCGCCAGCTCGACCGCCGCCTGACTGTCGGCCTGACCGATACGATGGCGCGCGTGTTTGCCGGCGAAGGGCCGGCCCAGGCACTGCTTGGACTTTCATTGGGGATACTCGACACGGTCGGGCCGGCGCGCACGCTGTTGGCCGAGCTGATGATGTTCGGACGGCGCTAGCAAAAACGCCGCCCTGATGGGAGAATGGGTCATGATTGACACCCTGCCCATTTCCATTGTCTCGCGGCTGATCGAGGAGTCGCCCGACGCCGTGCTCGTCATCGATGAACACGGTGACATCCGCTACCTGAACGAGGCGATGCAGGCATTGTCCGGGTACGCTCCGGCCGAAGCCATTGGCCAGTCGATCAACGGCTTGCTTCCCGCGCCGGACGTCAGCGACCACCAGGAATACCTTCAGCGTTTTCTCGAAAGCGCGAACCCGGCAAACGTCCTTGAGCATGTGCGCGAGTTCGCGATCCGCCATCGCACAGGCGACCCGATTGCCGTCGACATGAAAGCCCTCGATCTCGGCGTGGTCGATGGCGTGCGCTATTTCGGCGCGTTCATGACCGACCTGCGGCCGCGCCACCAGGCCGAAGCGAAGAATGCGGAATTGCTGGCCCAGCTAGAGCAGCAGGCCCTCTCGGACGCCCTCACCCGTTTGCCAAACCGGCGTGCGTTCGGGGTCGAGGCGGCTCGCATGGTGTCGCGGGCCAAACGCAGCAGCGCGCAGATCACAGTCGGCATCGCCGATATCGATTTCTTCAAGAAGGTCAACGACACATACGGCCACCCGACCGGCGACGAGGTGCTGGTCGCGGTCAGCGCCGTGCTGTTGCAGGCGGCGCGCGAGTCCGATTTCGTGGCGCGCATCGGCGGTGAAGAATTCGGCCTGCTTTTTCCCGACGCGACGCCAGACACCGCATCGGCGGTGGCCGAACGGATGCGCGGCGCGGTGGCCGATTTGCCGGTCAAGACCGCCAGCGGCGTCGAACTGCGGGTCACCATCAGCATCGGGCTGGCGCCTTTCCATGACAGCCTGTCCGAGGCGCTGTCGAACGCCGACAAGGCCTTGTACCAGGCCAAGCACAACGGGCGCAATCGGGTCGAGCAGGCCTGAACTTATCCGGTCAGGCGGGCCAGGCGATGGCGGCGAACAGCCGATGCAATTTGTCGCCGCGCGCCGGATTGACCATCTTCACGTAAGCCACCTTCCCGCCCAGGAAATCACGGTAGTTGTCGCGACCGTCGCGGTTCTGCGACTGCGGCCCGTGGCGCACGCAATTTGTAAGGATCGCCTTGAGGCGGTCGAATTCGTCGCGCGGGATGTTGGCGTGGCGGTTGATGACGATGCCGGTGACCTGCTGGCGCACGCCGGCGCGCATCAAGCGCGTCTTGCGCGTGTTGACGTTGAAGCCCTCTTCCAGCGCGATCGCAGCGACCCGGATGTGGAATCGGTCGCTCGCGCGTTCGAGCGCGCGCCCGCCCGAGAACACAAGGTCGTCGGCATAGCGGCTGTAGCTGGCGCCGAGCGACCGCGCCAGCGAGTCGAGGCGGATGTCGAGCCGGTAGGCGCACAGGTTGGCCAGCGCCGGCGAGCAGGGGGAACCCTGCGGCAGGTGCGGCGAGCGCAATGCCTGGCGCGTGGCCCACGGCTGTTCGCGCACAGCGCCGGCCGGGGTGCGGTTGACGCATAGGCGCGCCAGCGTGGCTGCGACGGTTTCCGAATAACCCAGTTTGGCGAACAGCGCTTCGATGCGCGAGGCCGGGATGTTGGGGAAAAAATCCTTCAAGTCCATGCGGATCACCACGCGCTGGCCCGTGTGCAGGGCCGCGTGCGTCACGCACGAATGGCCGCGCCGGAAGCCGTGCGCAGCGGCGTGCGCGGGCACGCGGTCGAGGATCTGGCGCAGGATTTTTTGCTGCATCAAGCGCAGGCGCTGCTTGGGGATTTCGATCAGGCGCGCGCCGCCGCTGCGTTTCGGCACCCAGCGATAGTGATAGTGCTGCAGGCGGTTCTGCGTATCTGGGGCCAGCCGCCATTTATCGGCGAACCAGTCGATTTCGGTTGGAGTGGCATCCAGCCAGCGCGCCAGCTCGCCGACCGATGGGAAGCCGGGCAAGGCAAGCCGGGCGAGCCAGGCAGGCGGATCGGGGCGCAGCGGCAGGTCGGTGCAGTAGCGCCTGATCTGCGGCAGTTCGACCCAGGGGAGTATTTCGAGGTCTTCGACTTCCTCCTCGTCCTCGTAGTCCTCATCGTCGCCGCCGCCTCTTCCAAGAAGTTCGAGAATGATGTCCGCGAGTTCATGCCGGCTGAAGTGATGAAAATGTTCACCTGTGCGGACCAGGAGCGCCTCGCACATGACGGGAACCCAGGGCAATTGCGCATCGACCGCCCAGTTGACGGCGTCGACCAGACTCGCCACGCTGGCGTCGCGCGCCAGCATGGTGTCGGCAAGCGCCAGTGCAACCAGTTTGTCAGTGTCCATGCGAAGTAAGGGGCGGAAAGCCTTCAACGAGTCTCGTGATGCATGAGTAGCGGTGCACGGAGTGCACGGAGACACCTGCGGTGAAATGCGAAGCATTGAATATCCCACGGGGTAACCCCGTAGAGGCGATTCCCTGCGCGAGGCAAGGTCCTGCCGGCTTGAAGGATCCGCCTTGGCATTACAGTAGGGGAGATTTGAAGCAGCGTCAATGCTAACGGAACAGAAACCAACATCGCTCTTGCGCAGGCGAGAGCCTATAGCACGGGTACACAGACGTGCCATGGGCTCTCGCCTGCGCAAGAGCGATGTTGGTTTGGTTTGCCGTCAGGCCGCTTTTCGTGGCTCAAAAAAAACGCACGGTCAGCGCCGTGCGTTTCTTGAGCAAGTCCGGAAGCGGTTTAGTCGACGGCCTTGACCATCGCCTCGATCACCTTCTTCGCATCGCCGAACACCATCATGGTATTGGCCTGGTAGAACAGGTCATTGTCCAGGCCCGCATAGCCGGAGGCCATCGAGCGCTTGTTGACGATGATGCTCTTGGCCTTGTACGCCTCCAGGATCGGCATGCCGGCAATCGCCGACTTCGGATCCTTGGCGGCCGGGTTGACCACGTCGTTCGCGCCCAGCACCAGCACCACGTCGGTCTGGCCGAATTCACCGTTGATGTCTTCCATCTCGAATACCTGGTCGTACGGTACTTCGGCCTCGGCCAGCAGCACGTTCATGTGGCCAGGCATGCGGCCCGCAACCGGATGGATCGCATACTTGACGATCACGCCCTTGTGGGTCAGCTTCTCGACCAGCTCTTTCAACGAGTGCTGGGCGCGCGCCACCGCCAGGCCGTAGCCAGGGACGATGATGACGGTTTCTGCATTGCTCATGATGAAAGCCGCGTCTTCGGCCGAACCGGCCTTGTACGGACGCTGTTCCTGCGCGCCGTCGGCAGCGGCAACCGCTTCGCCGCCGAAGCCGCCCAGGATCACGTTGAAGAACGAACGGTTCATCGCCTTGCACATGATGTACGACAGGATCGCGCCGGAAGAACCGACCAGCGAACCGGCGATGATCAGCATCGAGTTGTTCAGCGAGAAGCCGATACCCGCCGCGGCCCAGCCGGAATAGCTGTTCAGCATGGAGACGACCACCGGCATGTCGGCGCCGCCGATCGGGATGATGATCAACACACCGAGCACGAACGCCAGCACCGCCATGACGATGAACGGAGTCCACGAAGGTTCGACGCCAGGCGCGAAGCAGAACACCAGGCCCAGTGCGACCAGCGCCACGGCGACCGCGAGGTTCAGCAAGTGCTGGCCGGGGAAGCTGACCGGCGCGCCCTGGAACAGGCGGAACTTGTATTTGCCCGACAGCTTGCCGAACGCGATCACCGAACCGGAGAACGTCACGGCGCCGACGAAGGTTCCGAGGAACAGCTCGAGGCGGTTACCGAACGGCAGCGCCATGCCGTGGGCAGCGATGCCGAAGGCCGAAGGTTCCGACACCGCGGCAATCGCGATGCACACTGCGGCCAGGCCGATCAGCGAGTGCATCGCCGCGACCAGTTCCGGCATCTTGGTCATTTCTACCTTCTTGGCTGCGAAGGTGCCGATGCCGCCGCCGAGCACGACGCCGAGCAGCACCAGGCCGTAGCCCAGGCCACCGTCGGCCACCGCCGTCGACATCGATTTGAGCTTGAGGATCAGCAGCAGCGTGGTGACCGTGGCGATGCCCATGCCGATCATGCCGAAGGCGTTACCCTTGCGCGCGGTGGACGGGGACGACAATCCCTTGAGCGCCTGGATGAAGCATACCGAGGCGATCAGGTAGAACATCGTGACCATGTTCATGGTGATGAAATTCATGCGTGATCTCCTGCTGCTGGCGCCTTCACTTTCGGCTCCTTCTTCTTGAACATTTCGAGCATGCGCTGGGTGACCAGGAAGCCGCCGAACACATTGACCGCCGCCAGCGCCACCGCCAGCGTGCCGCTGACCTGGCCGATGATGCCGGTGGTCAGGCCCGCTGCGAGCATGGCGCCGACGATGATGATCGCCGAAATCGCGTTCGTCACGGCCATCAGCGGCGTATGCAGCGCTGGCGTGACGGTCCACACCACGTGGTAGCCGACGTAAATCGCCAGCACGAAGATGATCAGATTGATGATGGTATGGCTGACTTCAAGATCCATGTTGCCCCCTATTGTTTTTCGAAAGATTACTTCTTCATTCCCGTGATTTTGTTGTTCCCGTCAACGAATACGACTTTCGGGGTGTATTCCTTCGCCTGTGCTTCGTCCATCGGCCCATAGGTGCAGATGATCAGCAGGTCGCCCAGCTGCGCCTTGCGCGCCGCAGCGCCATTGAGCTGAATGCAGCCGCTGCCGCGCAGGCCTTCGATCGCATAGGTTGCGAAACGCTCGCCGTTGTTGACGTTGTACAGCTCGATTTTTTCATTGACCCAGATATCGGCCGCGTCCAGCAGGTCCGCATCGATACCGCAGGAACCTTCATAGTGCAGGTCGGCCTGGGTTACCGTGACGCGGTGGAGTTTGGAACGCAGCATTACTCGTTGCATGGACATCTTCTACTTCTTTCTAAATGTGGAGATTTGTTACTTGCGCAGCACTTCGCCGCTGGCGCAGACCAGGGTCGCCTTGAGGATCTCGTCCTCGCGGTCGATGACCAGCTGGTCGTCCTTGTCGATGATCAGCTTGAGGAAGTCGAGCACGTTGCGCGCATACAGGGCCGATGCATCGGCCGGCACCAGCGTGGCCAGGTCCGGCTCGCCGATGATGTGCACGCCGTGCTTGACGACGGTCTTGTTCAGTTCCGACAGCGGGCAGTTGCCGCCCTGCGAAACGGCCAGGTCGACGATCACCGAGCCGGGTTTCATGGCCTTGACGGTTTCTTCGGAAATCAGGACAGGCGCGGCGCGCCCGGGAATGAGCGCGGTGGTGATGATGATGTCGGCCAGCTTGGCGCGTTCATGGACCAGTTCACCCTGGCGCCGCATCCAGTCGGCCGGCATCGAGCGCGCATAGCCGCCCACGCCCTTGGCGATTTCTTTTTCTTCGTCCGTCAGGAACGGCACGTCGATGAACTTGGCGCCGAGCGACTCGACCTGCTCCTTGACGGGCGGACGCACATCGGACGCTTCGATCACGGCGCCGAGGCGCTTGGCGGTGGCGATCGCCTGCAAACCGGCCACGCCCACGCCCATGATCAGCACGCGCGCCGCTTTCACGGTGCCGGCGGCGGTCATCAGCATCGGCATGAAGCGCCCGTAGGTGTTCGCTGCCACCATCACGGCCTTGTAGCCGGCGATGTTCGCTTGCGAGGACAGCACGTCCATCGACTGGGCGCGCGTAATGCGCGGCACCGCTTCGAGCGCGAAGGCGCGCAGCTTGGCAGCCGCCATGGCGGCGATGTTATCGGCGTCGAAAGGATTGAGCATGCCGATCAGGACCGCGTCGGGCTTCATCAGCGCGCGCTCGTCGGCATTCGGGGCGCGTACCTTGAGCACCACGTCGCAGCCGAAGGCATCGGCGGCAGTGCCCACGGTGGCGCCGGCGGCAACATAAGCTTCATCGATCACGGAGGCCATCAAGCCCGCGCCGGATTGGACGATAACCTGGTGCTTGGCGGCGAGCTTCTTGACTGTCTCGGGCGTTGCAGCGACGCGGGTTTCCCCCGGCCGCGTTTCGGCCGGTATGCCTATTCTCATGAACGACTCCTAAAATTGATAAGTTGGCTAGGATATTACACGGAAACCGGAAAATAGAACTACCGTTCGTTTTTTCTAGATGTGATCCTCGATTTTCAAACCGGTTATGCTACGCATCCTGCATTTGTGCCCGCAAAACTGTATCAGATCGCTGTGGCTTTCTGGCACTTGGGCACTGTGTTGCGGCGCAAGGTAAAATGGCGGCACTTTTTCAAGGACGCCCATGCCGCACATCTGGAAGCCTTCCGTCACCGTTGCCGCCGTCATTGAGCGCGATGGCCAATTCCTGCTGATCGAGGAAGAAACCAGCGAAGGCATCCGGCTGAACCAGCCGGCCGGCCATCTGGATCCGCTCGAAACTTTGGCCCAGGCGGTGGTGCGCGAAGTGCTGGAAGAGACGGCGCACGACTTCACGCCGACCGCGCTGGTGGGCATGTATATGTCGCGCTACACGTCGAAGCGGCGCGGCACGGACGTCACCTACCTGCGCTTCACGTTTTGCGGCGTGCCGGGAAAAGAGCATGACCAGCCGCTCGACGACGGCATCCTGCGCACCTTGTGGATGACGCGCGAGCAGATCGCGGCCTGCCCCGAGCGCCACCGCAGCCCGATCGTGCTGCAGTGCGTGGACGATTACCTGGCCGGCAAGCGCGCGCCTTTGGAACTGCTGCACACCCACGCCTCCGTGTTCGAGGGCGGGCTCACCATACAAACGGATGTAACGCAATGACCAAGAAAAAAGTCGTGATCGGCATGTCGGGCGGCGTCGACTCCTCGGTCGCGGCGTGGATGCTCAAGGAACAAGGCTACGAAGTGATCGGCCTGTTCATGAAAAACTGGGAAGACGACGACGATTCCGAATTCTGCTCGTCGCGCCAGGACTGGATCGACGCGGCCAGCGTGGCCGACGTGGTCGGGGTCGACATCGAAGCGGTCAACTTCGCGGCAGAATACAAGGACCGCGTGTTCGCCGAATTCCTGCGCGAGTACCAGGCCGGGCGCACGCCGAATCCGGACGTGCTGTGCAACGCCGAGATCAAGTTCAAGGCCTTCCTCGACCATGCGATGCTGCTCGGCGCCGACCTGATCGCGACCGGCCACTATGCGCGGGTGCGCGACAACGCCGGCAGTTTCGAGCTGCTCAAGGCGGTCGACCATACCAAGGACCAGAGCTACTTCCTGCACCGGCTGAATCAGGCGCAGTTGTCCAAGACCTTGTTCCCGCTCGGCGAAATCCCGAAGACCGAAGTGCGCAAGATCGCCGAAAAACTGATGCTGCCAAATGCGGCCAAGAAGGATTCGACCGGCATCTGCTTCATCGGAGAACGGCCGTTCCGCGATTTTTTGAACCGCTACCTGTCGTACAAGCCGGGCCCGATGAAGACCGACGACGGCACCGTCGTGGGCGAGCACGTGGGCCTGTCGTTCTACACGCTGGGCCAGCGCAAGGGCATCGGCGTGGGCGGCATGAAGAAGTACAGGAACGACGACGGCAGCAGCGACGCCTGGTACGTGGCGCGCAAGGACATCGAAAATAATACGCTATACATCGTGCAGGGACATGACCATCCGTGGCTGCTGTCGGGCGCCCTGCGCGCCGACCAGGCCAGCTGGGTGGCGGGCGTGCCACCGCAAGCGCGCGCAATGTCGGCCAAGACGCGCTACCGCCAGGCCGACGTGGCGTGCATGCTGACGCCGGACGGCATGAGCCAGTTCGCGCTCGACTTCACCGATCCGCAGTGGGCGGTCACGCCGGGCCAGTCGGCCGTGCTGTACGACGGCGACGTGTGCCTGGGCGGCGGGATCATCGACAGCTCGACAAAATAACCCAGCCCGTGGCACGAAAAATCAGCCTCCCCGCAAGGGCAGGCTGATTTTTTTGTTGCCAGGGCGATAAGCGGTGATAGTATAGCGACTGTCGATATGTCGACTCCCGATATACCGGCAAACGATGTAAGGATTCGCCCGACATGGACATCAATTTTTCAACCTATCTGCCGCTGTCCGAGGCGACTTTCTACGTCCTGGTGGCGCTCGACGAGCCGATGCACGGCTACGCCATCATGCAGAAAGTGGAAACGATCAGCGAAGGCAGCGTGGTGATCGGTCCCGGAACGCTGTACGGCGCCTTCGCGACGCTGGAAAAGCAAGGCCTGATCCAGAAGGTCAGCGAAGTGGACCGCCGCAAGACTTATGCGCTGACGACCAAAGGACGCCTGGTATTACAAGAACACATACGCCGCCTCGCCATCATGGTACGCAACGGGCAGGCAGCGTTGAAACATGCGCAAGGAGCGACACATGAGCGGTGAAACAGTCAGGGAAATCAAGGTATTCTGGACCGACCAGGACGCCAAGCTGGAGCAATGGCTGCGCGCGATGGCGGCCAAGGGACTCCATCTGAGCAAGGTGTCGAACTCCTGGCTCTGGACCTTCCGCCAGGGCGCGCCGGCCGACGTCGCCTATCGGCTGGACTTCAACAAGAACGGCGGCGAACCTGACTACCGCCAGTTGATTGAAGACGCCGGCTGGGAGCTCGCCACCGAAGCCGACGACTGGCAGTACTGGCGCAAGGAAATCGTCGACGGCAAGGTGCCGGCGATTTTTACCGACAACGCATCGCGCCTGAACATGCATAACCGGGTCCAGAAACACTTTGCGTTTTGGTTGTTTTTTTACTGGTTCATGCTGGCGACCGGGAACGATAGCATCCTCGATAATAGATTCCGGCTGGTGGGATGGTTCCTGGTCATGGTCACGGCCTTGTTCGCTTACGCAGCGATCCGGCTGATACTGCGCACACGTGCAATCAAGCGCATGGACGCACTGGACTAGCGCCAGCGCGCCAAGGGTTGCTGCCTACAAGAATGGTACGCACTGATCCTGAGCTCCCTCGATCACGCTTTTTCCTTCCTTGTCGAGTTGGGCTGTTTTCTTCTTTACCCGTGCCAGCGTCTTGGGGGCAAGCGTGAACGAGCGGGCGGGCACAAGCGTCACAAACCGCGATCCTGCTGAGCTCGTGTTGCGGCAGATATGTCTCGAATCTACCCGTTCGCGGTCGCGTACAATTGAATGTTGACAGTACGTACCTTTATCCACTCGGAGATCTCACCATGGCAACGTTAGAACGCGCGATTGCGATTGCCGCTACGGCACATGCGTCCCAGCTGGACAAGGCGGGGGAAGCATACATCTTGCATCCCTTGCGCGTCATGCTGCGCGTTACGTCGGCGCACGAACGCATGGCGGCCATGCTTCACGATGTCGTTGAAGACACCGATGTGACGCTGCAACAGCTGATTACGGAGGGCTTTCCGCCCGAGGTCACCGGCGCCATCGATGCGCTGACCAAGCGGCCCGGTGAATCGCGCATACAAGCGGCCCACAAAGCAGCGGCCAACGCAATCGCGCGTACAGTGAAGTTGGCCGACAACGCGGAGAACATGGATCTGACGCGCATAGAAAATCCAACTGAGCGGGACTTCGCTCGTCTTGAAGAATACAAAATTGTGCGCGACATTTTGCTGAACCGCGCCTCGGTAGAAGGTTACTGTGAAAGGTAGGGACTTCGGGCGCGCACCTTCTCCTCTCGCATGACGCGAGTAAGAAAATGCCGCCAGGCCCGACCCCTCGTTGTGGCGACTACATTATGCTGGTGCCGAGGCCTTGCCTGGCCACTGGCCGAT
>JANYGW010000004.1 GCA_025359245.1 Massilia sp. | reverse complement strand
ATTGCCGGCTTCGTCGAAGCGGTTCAGGAAGCCGAAATTGTTGCGGATATTGTTTGAAAAACTGGTTTTCAACTGGGTTTCAATGATCTCGAACTGGTGCGCCGACTTGGCCGTGTCCTTGGCTTCGACGATGATCGCGGTGCAGGCGTCGCCAAAGATGAAGTGGCTGTCGCGGTCGCGGAAGTTCAGGTGGCCGCTGGTGATTTCCGGGTTCAGCACCAGCACCGCGCGCGCTTGCCCGCTTTGCACGGCCGCCACCGCAGTCTGGATTCCGAAGGTGGCCGACGAGCAGGCCACGTTCATGTCGAAGCCGTAGCCGTCGATGCCCAGCGCTTCCTGCACTTCGACCGCCATCGCCGGGTAGCCGCGCTGCAGGTTGCTGCAGGCGACCAGCACCATGTCGATGTCGGCCGCGCTGCGCCCGGCCCGCTCCAATGCCTGGCGCGCCGCCGCCACGCACATTTCGGCCTGCAGCGACAGCTCGTCGTCGCCGCGCTCGGCGATGCGCGAGACCATGCGCGCCGGGTCGAGGATGCCGGTCTTTTCCATCACGTAGCGCGATTTGATGCCGGAGGCTTTTTCGATGAAGGCCGCGCTCGAGCCTTCAATCGGCGTCATGTCGCCGGCCGCGATGGCGCCGGCATGCTCGACGTTGTATTGCTCGGCATAGGCGTTGAAGGCCACCACCAGTTCTTCGTTCGAGATCGAATTGGGCGGCGTGAAGAGGCCTGTGCCGCTGATGACGACTTGTTTCATAGTCACACTTTCAAATGAGGATAAGCCGGGCGCGCCCGGCAGGTGCAGCGATTCTACACAATGGCGCGCCGCGCCGGCCAAAAACGCGGCCCGCGCCGCGTCAGGGCGTCGCCGTGGCGCTGTGCTGGGCCAGCTCGCCGCGCGGCGCGGCCTTGGATAGCTGCACCGGCAGCCCCTTCAGGTGGTTCAGCGCCTGCTTCAACTGGAAGTCGTCGGCGCTGCCGTATTCGAGCGGCTTGCGCTTGCGTTCGGCCGCGGTCAGGCGCAGCTGGGCTTCGATGTCGTCGTTGGCGCTTTTCGCGTCTTCCTTGTCGCGGTCGTTCGCCAGGTGCTTGTCGAGATCGGCCTCGCGCATGCGCATGCCGTTCAAGCCGTCGCCGTCGGCGTTTTCGTCGACCAGCAGGTCCGGCACGATGCCCTTGGCCTGGATCGAGCGGCCCTTGGGCGTGTAGTAGCGCGCCGTGGTCAGCTTGACGGCGGTGTCGGCGCTGATCTGGCGGATGGTCTGCACCGAGCCCTTGCCGAAGGTCTGGCTGCCGATGATGGCGGCGCGCTTGTAGTCCTGCAGCGCGCCGGCGACGATTTCGGAGGCCGAGGCCGAGCCGGTATTGACCAGCACCGCCATCGGCAGGCTTTTCAGCGCCGCCGGCAGCCTGGCCAGCACGTCGCTGTCGCTGCGCAGCGCGTAGTCGTCGGCGCGCCCGTAGAAATGCTTCTTCGAGTCGGCCAGCTGGCCGTTGGTCGAGACGATTTCGGCGTCCTTCGGCAGGAACGCGGCCGATACCCCGATCGCCCCCTGCAGCAGGCCGCCCGGGTCGTTGCGCAAGTCCAGCACCAGGCCCTTGAGCTGCGGCTCCTGCTTGTACAGGGCGGCGATCTTGGCTGCCATGTCTTCCAGCGTCGGCTCCTGGAACTGCGAGATGCGCAGCCAGGCGTAGCCCGGTTCGATGATCTTGCCCTTGACGCTTTTCTGGATGATCTCTTCGCGCGCGATCGCGAACGCCAGCGGCTGCGGCGTGCCCTTGCGCACCACCGTCAGCGTGACCTTGGTGTGCGGCTCGCCGCGCATTTTCTTGACCGCTTCGTCCACCCCCAGGCCCTGCACGGCGACGCCGTCGATGCGGGTGATCAGGTCGCCGGGCTTGATCCCGGCGCGCCAGGCCGGCGAATCCTCGATCGGCGCCACGATGCTGATGTAGCCTTCGTCGCTGATGACGATCTCGATCCCCAGCCCGACGAAGCGCCCTTCGGTGCCTTCGCGCAGGTCGCGGTAGGCTTTCTGGTCGAGGTAGGCCGAATGCGGGTCGAGCGAGGCCACCATGCCGGAGATGGCTTCGGACAGCAGCTTCTTGTCGCCCACCGGCTCCACGTAGTCCGTCTTGATCAGCCCGTACACGTCGGCCAGCTGGCGCAGTTCCTCGAGCGGCATGCCCGGCTCCACCGGCTTTTGCGCGATCGCCGAAAATTGCATCGACACGGCCATGCCGGCGATGACGCCGAGCCCGACCAGGCCGGAATTTTTTAGTGTAGGACCCATAGCTTCACCTGCCTGCGTTGACTGTCGCGCCGCGATTGGCGCCAGTCCAGTATAAACCGGAATGGCGGCGCACTTGTGCCGCGCTGGTGTGCATATGTCAGAGTGCAATCATGTTCTTTTTGCAGCAAATCGCGTTCGGCGCCGGTCCTGGTGTGCAAACCCGTGTATCGAAAAGTAAAAAACCCGGTCCGGGTGGCCCACGGCGCCTGCCGGGGGCTAGAATGCGCCGACCCATCCCTTTTTACTGACCTTTTTACGTGGCCCGCATGCGGCTACCGAACATGCCGAAACTGCTAGCCTTCACCTGCCTCGCCATCGCGAGCGCCACCACCATTGTTTCCCACGCCGCCGAACCCTTGCCGCAGGCCGCCGATAGCGCGCCCGCCCCGGCCCCGCTGCAGCAGGTGACGGTCAACGGCGCGCGCGCCAACGAGACCGAAACGCGGCGCAACGCGACCGCCTCGAAGATGATCTTCGGGCGCGAGGAGCTCGACCGCAACGGCGACAGCAGCGTCGGCGAAATCCTCAAGCGCCTGCCCGGCATCACGATGGGCGGGCCGCCCGGGCGCGGCGGCGGTGGCGGCGCGCGCATGCGCGGGCTGGGCAACGGCTACACGCAGATGCTGGTCAACGGCGAGCGGCCGCCGGCCGGCTTCTCGCTCGAGTCGCTCGCGCCCGAGCAGGTCGAACGGATCGAGATCATGCGCGGCCCGGTCGCCGAACACAGCACCCAGGCCATCGCCGGCACCATCAACATCGTGCTGCGCGAGGGTTACCAGCAGAAGGATGTCCAGCTCAAGCTGACCGACAGCGTCGAGCAGGGCCTGCACAGCCCGAACGTGTCGCTGACGGCGCCGGGCAAGCGCGGCGCCCTGAGCTGGCTGCTCAACGGCTCGCTGGGCGTGAACCACAACCGCGATGCCAGCGCCACGCTGTTCGAGGAAACCGGCGCCGGCGGCGCCCTGCTGCACGACCAGGACCGCGCCAGCGCCAGCGATTCGACCACCCGCATGGCGCACTTCGCGCCGCGCCTGTCGTATCGCTTCGATAACGGCGACACCGTCAATTTCCAGCCCTTCATGGTCAGCACCAGCAGCCACGGCACGTCCAGCGGCACGCTGGCCGAGCATGTCCCGGGCGCCGCGTCCGAGTATGCGCTGGCCCAGGGCAGCTCGTCCTCGTCGGCCACGTTCATGCGCGGCTTCGGTAATCTGCTGCACAAGATCGACGCCGACGCCAAGATCGATGTCAAGTTCGGCTTCGGCGCCGGACGCACCAGCGGCGACTCGCAGCGCCTTCAGTTCGACGCGCTCGGCAACCTGCGCGACAGCTTCAGCACCGATGACCATTCGGACAACTACGGCGTCTCGAGCGGCGGCAAGTACACGCGCTCGCTCGGCCAGGGCCATTTGCTGGCGGCCGGCTGGGACGCCGAGGCCGGCCACCGGACCCAGAGCGCGCTGGCGCTGGTCGACGGCCATGCGCAGTTCGCCGAATCGGGCGCCGACCTGACCGCCGACACGGCCCGCCTGGCCGGCTATGTGCAGGATGAATGGGATATCACCAAGCAATGGGGCGTGTACCTGGGCTTGCGCTGGGAGGGCATCCGCACCAACGCCAGCAACGCCGGCCACGACACGAGCACCATCAGCCGCGTGTGGAGCCCTGTGCTGCACACGGTATGGCGCATCCCCGGCCACGAGAAGGACCAGATCCGCGCCAGCCTGACCCAGAGCTACCGCGCACCGCAGCTGAACGACCTGATCGCCGTGCCTACTTTTTCGCCGGTCAACGACGCCACCCGTCCCGACCGCAGCGGCAATCCGAACTTGAAGCCCGAGCTGGCCAAGGGCCTCGACCTGGCCTATGAACACTACATCGGCAAGAGCGGCATCCTCAGCGCCAGCGCCTTCGTGCGCCAGATCGACAACCTGATGCGGCGCACGCTGAGCGAACGCCAGACCGACCAGGGCTTGCGCTGGCTGTCGACGCCGACCAACATCGGCAGCGCGCGCACCAGCGGCATCGAACTGGAAGCGAAGCTGCAGCTGGCCGACCTGATGAAGGATGCCCCGAACATGGACCTGCGCGCCAACTACAGCCATTTCTGGTCCAGCGTGGACGGCATTCCCGGCCCCGACAACCGGCTCGACCAGCAGGCCAGGCAGACCGCCAATGTGGGCCTCGACTACCGCCTGAAAAAGACCCCGCTGTCGCTCGGCGGCAGCTACAACTGGACCCCGGCCACACAGGTGCAGACCAGCGTCAGCGAACGCGCCAGCAGCGGCGTCAAGCGCCAGTTCGACGCCTACGGCCTGTGGAAATTCACGCCCAACACCCAGCTGCGCCTGTCGGCCAACAACCTGCTGCACGACGACTACCGCAGCGGCATGGCGGTGCTGGCCAACGGCGGCGCCCAGGTATCGGACACGGCCACGCGCACCTTTGCCACCTGGAGCGTGAAGCTCGAAATGAAGTTGTAGCACCTGTTTTTTGCACCCGGCCACAAGCTGGTTTATTCCCTGCCCCAAAAGGACATCCTGTGAAACGCTATTTGCTAAGTACCCTGACCCTGAGCCTGATGGCCGCCTTCGCCGGCGCCGCCGAACCTGCCGCGCCCGCGGCGCCGATTTCCGGCATCGATACCCAGTACATCGACACCACGGTGCGGGCGCAGGATGACTTCTTCAGCTATCTGAACGGCAAGTGGCTCAAGAGCACCGAGATCCCGGCCGACAAGGCCAGCTGGGGCACCTTCGCCAAGCTGCGCGACGACGTCCAGCCGCAGATCCGCGCGATCATCGAATCGGCCCAGCAGGAAAAGAACCAGAAGGCCGGCACCGACGCGCGCAAGATCGGCGACCTGTACGCCAGCTTCATGAACGACAAGAAGCGCGAGCAGCTCGGCTTCAAGCCGCTGACGGGCGAACTGGCCAGGATCGCCGCGCTGCGCGACAAGAAGGGCGTGCCGGCCTTGATCGCGCACCTGTCGACGATCGGCGTGGGCGTGCCGTATGCGATCCGGGTGCGCCAGGACGCGCGCGAATCGACCCGTTACGCGGCCTATATTTCGCAAGGCGGCCTCGGTTTGCCCGACCGCGACTACTACCTGAAGAAGGACGACGCCAAGCTGGCCGAGACGCGCGCCAAGTACGAGCAGCACGTTGCCGCCATGCTGGCCATGGTGGGACGCAAGGATAGCGCCGACGCCGCCAAGGCCATCGTCGCGCTGGAAACCGAGCTGGCGCAAGTCCAGTGGAGCAAGGTCGAGAACCGCGACCCGGTCAAGCGCTACAACAAGATGGACATGGCCAAGCTGGCCGCGCTGACCCCCGGCTACGACTGGAAAGCCGCGGCCGCCGCGGCCGGCGTGGGCAACAAGGTCGACTACGTGATCGTCAGCCAGCCGAGCTATCTGGCCGGTTTCAACACGGTGCTGGAAAAGACCGACCTGGCGACCCTGAAATCGTACTTCGAATGGCATCTGCTGCGCAGCTATGCGCCGTACCTGTCCAAGCCCTTCGTCGACGCCAATTTCGCCTTCTACGGCACGGCGATCACGGGCGTGACCGAAAACCGTCCGGAGTGGAAGCGCGCCGTCGCCACGGTCGAAGATGCGATGGGCGAAGCGGTCGGCAAGCAGTACGTGCGGCGTCACTTCCCGGCCGAGCGCAAGGTGCGCATGGAAGCGCTGGTCGCGAACCTGATCGCCGCCTACCGCCAGAGCATCGACACGCTCGACTGGATGGGCCCGCAGACCAAGAAGGAAGCCCAGGCCAAGCTGGCCAAGTTCACCCCGAAGATCGGCTATCCGAACAAATGGCAGGACTATGCCGCGCTGACGATCAGCCGCGACGACCTGGTGGGCAACATGATGCGTTCGAATACCTTCGAATACAACGACGGCATCGCCAAGCTGGGCAAACCGATCGACCGCGAAGAGTGGGGCATGACGCCGCAAACGGTGAACGCGTATTACAACGCGTCGATGAATGAAATCGTGTTCCCGGCCTCGATCCTGCAGCCGCCGTTCTTCGACATGCGCGCCGACGACGCGGTCAACTACGGCGCCATCGGCGCGGTGATCGGCCACGAAATCGGGCATGGCTTCGACGATTCGGGCAGCCAGTCCGACGGCGACGGCAACCTGCGCGACTGGTGGACCGCCGAAGACCGCGCCGCCTTCAAGGCCAAGACCGACGCGCTGGTCAAGCAATACGACGGCTACGCGCCGCTGCCGGGCTACAACGTCAACGGCAAGCTGACGCTGGGCGAGAACATCGGCGACAACTCGGGCATCGCGATCGCCTACAAGGCGTACAAGCTGTCGCTGGGCGGCAAGCCGGCGCCGGTGATCGACGGCCTGACCGGCGACCAGCGTTTCTTCATGGGCTTCGGCCAGGTGTGGCGCGCGAAAATGCGCGAAGCCCAGCAGATCCTGCAGGTCAAGAGCGATCCGCACGCGCCCGGCCAGTTCCGCGCCAACGGCACGCTGATGAACCAGCCCGGCTTCTACGAGGCGTTCGGGGTCAAGCAAGGCGACAAGATGTACCTGGCGCCGAAGGACCGCGTGACCATCTGGTAATGGCGTAAAACGTTGAACAAAGGCCACGCAAGTGGCCTTTTTCGTTAGGCGGCCGCAGGCTTCGCGGATGATGTCGCGTACAATATCCGTATCGAAACGATAAGGATTCTCATGGAATCATTGCTGTGGGCGTTGGATCTGGTCGCGGTCGTGTATCTGTGCGTCTGGGCCATCCGGCAAGACGACGCCGAGGCGGCACAACAAGACAAGGCGAAGTAGACCCATGCGCGATCTGTTTTTCCTGGCCGTGCTGCCCATCCTGCTGTACCTGATGGCCAGGCGGCCCTTCATTGCCGTGGGCATGTGGATCTGGACCGCGATGTTTTATCCGAACGCCTGGCTGTACGGGGTGGCGGCGGACTTTCGCTACAACCTGATGTTTACGGCCGTGGCGATGATCGGCTACGTGGTGATGAAGGACAAGCCGAAGGTTGCGTTCGGCACCGTAGGCGGGCTGATCCTGCTGTTTTTCGCCTGGACCACGGTGTCGACGCTGCTGACCAACGGCTTGCCGGCCATTACCTGGGAATACTATCTGCGCTTCCTGAAGGTCGTCCTGCTGTTCGTGTTCGTGGTCCTGATCATCGACAAGAAGCTGCACATCGATTTTTTCCTGTGGTGCGTGGTGCTGTCGATCGGCTTTTTCGCCGGCCTCGAGGGCCTCAAGTACATCGTTTCCGGCGGCGGTCACAGTATCGTGGGCCTGTACGAGCACGTGCTGGGCGACCGCAATGAGCTGGCGGTCGCCTTCGTGATGACGCTGCCGCTGTGCGCCTACCTGATGGGCGAATACGGCAAGCAGTCCAAGCTGGTGCGGCTGTTCCTGTTCGGGCTGATGGGCCTGCTGGTGACGGCGATCGTCGGCACCCAGTCGCGCGGCGGCTTCATTGCGCTGCTGGGTCTGGCTGCTTATCTGTTCATCAAGAGCGACCGCAAGATCGTGCTGGGCATCCTGATGGTGATCCTGGTGGCGGTGCTGTCGCATTTCGTGACCGACGAGTGGACTTCGCGCATGAACACCATCAACGAGGCCGGCGAAGACGCCTCGTTCATGGGCCGCGTGGTGGCCTGGAAACTGAGCTTCATCCTGGCCACCCAGAATCCGGTGTTCGGCGGCGGTTTCAAGACGCTCGAGTACTACCCGGCCTGGAAAGCGCTGTGCGCCGACTTTTTTGCGTACCCGTTTTTCTATACCGGCGATTCGATTCCCAACCCGAACCTGCCGCGCGCCGCCCACAGCGTGTATTTCCAGGTGATGGGGGACCATGGCTTTTTCGGCCTGGCGATTTACTTGTCTTTCCTGTCGCGCGCCTTTTTCGTGGCGCGCAAGCTGGGCAAGACGGCGCGCAAATATGTCGAGACGCGCTGGATAGGCGAATTCGCCACCATGGCGCAGCTGTGCATCTTCGCCTTCAGCGTGGGCGGGGCGGCACTCAGTTTCGCCTACTTCGAACTGGTGTTCGCCTTGTGCGGCCTGATCCTGGTGGTGGAAAAACGCATCCTGCCGGCCGCGCTGGCGCGCAACCCGACCCCGGTGCCGGTCGAAAAAGGCTGGCTGGCGCGCCGCAGCGTATAGCGCCTAGCGCCTGGCCGTGGCGGCAATCGCCTTGGCCAGCTGCATGCGCTCGACGATGAGGACCGAACCGGCATACGACAGGTGGCCGGCGTCGCGGTAGATCATGGTGCCGTCGATCATCGTGTTGCAGTTGACCGGGTCGCACAGCCAGGGATCGAAGCGGATCAGGCTGACCTGGGTGTCGGCCTGCACATGCTTGAGAAAGCTCAGCACCGGCGCGCGCCGGGACTCGTATTCGGCGCGCTTGACCATGCAGCCGGGCCCGGCGCCGACGGTGACCGCCCCGCTCAGCTGGCGTTCGAGGCAGGCACCGATGTCGAAGCCGGACGACGGCGGCGGCGCAACCAGGATCACGCTCTTGCCGGCGGCGCGGATGGCGTTGATGGTCCGGTCCAGGCTGGCCACGGCATTGTCGACCGTGGCCGGGGCGACGATCAATTCCTTGTTCACTTCCAGCACATGCTCCATATTGTCGGCGCTGATGTATTGGGAAAACGGGCTCGAAAGCACCACGTACTTGAGCGAGGCCGTGGCGCGCACGTAGTCGATCACCGACTGGTTGAATGCGATGCAGCCCCTGGCCCACGCCATGTCCTTGATCACCTCGTCCTTCGGTCCGGCCACCGTCTTGGGCGCCATGCCGAGGAAGGGGCCGCACTGGCTCTTGGTCGCCTGCACGATGCCGCCTTGCTTCCACGCCTGCGCCAGTCCCGGCACCAGGTGCATCGCATACGAGTCGCCCCACACCAGCAAGTCCGGCTTGTCGCTGGTGCGGCAGGCCGCCTTCGGCACGAAGTCGCCCGTATATTCGCAGGCCGCCGCCAGGCCGTAGTTGGAGCGGCGCAGCGTATTGAAATCGACCGCTGCCGGGCGCAGCGCAACGAACAGCGGGATGAAGGCCGCCAGTAGTACCGACGCCAGGCCGGCCTTCATCAGCAGCGCGATCGAGGGCAGCGCGCTGCGCCTGCGGATCGGTGCTTCGACCAGCCGGTACAGCGCATAGCCGGCGACCAGCGACAGCAGCAGCGTGGCCACACGCCATGGCAGCGACACCACCGGATCGCTGCCGGTCCAGGCATTTTTCATGAAGGCGATGATCGGCCAGTGCACCAGGTACAGCGAATACGAATAGTCGCCGACATGGGCCAGCGCCCGGGTCGCGAGCGCACCGTTGAGGCGCTCGCTGGCGCGCAAGATGACGACCAGCGTGGCGCAGCAGATGACCAGCGCATTCAGGCCCGGGTGCATGCCCGGCAAGGGGAAGCAGGGCAGTGCGACCAGGCACACCAGGGCCGGCACGAACAGCAGCGCGCAGCCCGAGGCGACCAGCGCCTGGCCCCGGCTGTCGGTGCGCGTGAGCCACAGCGCGCCGATCGAACCGATCAGCAGTTCCCAGGCGCGCGTGGGCAGCAGGTAGAAGGCCGCCACCGGCTTGACGATGCCCACGCCGACGCACAGCGCGAGACTGAGCACGAGCAAGCCGGTCACCAGCGCCAGCCAGTGGCGGCGCGGGGTCAGCCATAGCAGCGATGGCAGCACGAAGTAATACTGCTCCTCGATCGCCAGCGACCAGATATGCAGCAGCGGTTTGAGGTCGCTGGCGCCTTCAAAATAGCCGGTCTGGGTCCACAGCACGATGTTGGCGGTGAAGGTCAGCGCGCCCACGAGCTGGGCTGCGAAATCGCGCAGCTCATGCTGGTTCAAGAACCACGGGGCCAGCGCGGCCGTGATCAGGAAGGTCACGAAGGCGGCCGGCAGCAGCCGCTTGGCGCGGCGAAAATAGAATGCCTTGAATGAAAAATCGCCGCGCGCCATGGCGCCGGCCACCAGCCTGGTAATCAGGAAGCCGGAGATGACGAAGAACATGTCAACGCCCAGGTAGCCGCCCGCGAGGCCGCCGATCTTGGTGTGATAAAACACCACCAGCAGCACGGCCAGGCCGCGCAGCGCCTGGATGTCGAGACGTTGAGGAGTCAGAATCTTCATGGTTGTGCGCAGTGCCGAAAGGGCGGACTCATGGCAGACCCGGCACGGCGCGGATCCGCATCGCGCTGCGGCGATCACCTCGGTGATGGTTGATCTGGCAACGCGACGCGGTATTGTAACCAGAAAATGCGGCAGGGACCGGCAGAAAAAGCCGGGCCGGCCTGTTCCGTCGTGCGCGCCGTTGCCGCTAGCGGCCCGGCTGCGGCGTCATCAGCGCGGCCGTGTCGCGAAACAGGCTTGGGTAGGCGGCCAGGCAGGCCGCGCGTTCGCGCGCAATGCGCGCGCGGTTCGCCGCCAGCCCGGCCGTGGTCAATGGCGTGCCGAAACTGGCATCGGCGCCGGCGCCGGCGCCGGCAGCGCCGAGCATGCGCGCCAGCATCAGGTTGCCCAGCGCCGGCTTGAAATGCCCGGCTTCCCAATACCAGGTGGTTTCCGTCTTGCGGTCCCCCATGGCCGGAATCGGTTCGCACTGGTATTGGGCGTAGCCGCTGAAGTCCCATAGCGTGATGCGGGCCGCCGGGTGGGCCGCGCGCAGGCCGTCCATTTGCGCGGCCAGCATGCCCTTCCAGGTATCGAACAGCGGTGCCAGGCCGGCCGCTTCGAACAAGGACATGACCTGGGCATGGTAAGGGTAGATGACGACGTCGATGGTGGCGCCGTCGCCGATGGCGCGCTCGATGACGGCGCGCACCTGGTCGAATTCGCGCGAGCTGCCGCTGGCGCGCGACACCAGGCCGGACGGCGCATGGCGCAAGCGTCGCGCATAGTCCTGGGCGCGCTGCTGGAACAGCGCATAGTAGCCCTCGTCGCGCGCCATTTTCTGGTACTCGCGCAGCGGGTTGAAGCCGCGCGCGGTCATGCTGGACGGGTAGGCCGCGTTCTGGATCCGCATCGTCTTGAGCGCATCGGCCACCGAATCGATCGAGAACAGGGTGTCGAAGCGCCAGCCCAGTTCGGCCAGCGCGCCGCTGGCGGGTGCCGCCGCGGCCTGCTGTGCGGCCGCCGGATCGACCGGAAAGTCGAAAAAATCGACGCCGGCGATCAGATGCTTCGGATGCTGGCCGGCGCCGGCCAGCTGCTCCAGTTGTTCGCGCGCGACCTGGATCCGGGTGCCTGCCAGCGCCAGGTTGTACGGTGTCAGCCCGCTGGCCGACAGGGCCGGATAGTCGGGATCGAGTCCGATTTCGGCGCGCGAATTGCCGACGATGAGCAAGTTGGCCTTGAGCGCGCGCGCGCCGGCCAGCTTGATTTCTTTTTGGTAGCGCTTCGGCTGGGTCTTGACCTGGTTGAAGCCGGTCCGTTCGACCAGCCGGTACAGGCGGTAGGGGTCGACCACCAGCACCAGCGCCACGCAGGCGAACATGGCGCCGCCGGCGGCGGCGGCGCCCAGCGCCAGGTAGCGGCGGAATGCGTCATTGTCTGCCATGTTCCCCCTCAGAATTGAAAGTACAGGAACTCGGCGGGGCGGTTCAGCGACAGCAGGCAGGTCATGCCCAGCACGCCGACCAGCAGCGCCCATGCCGGCGTCGGACGCCAGGTCAGCACGCGCCGCACCAGGTTGGGCGGCTTCTTGGCTCTGCGGTCGTAGTCGAGCGCAGGATCGAAATGCACCATGATCTGCTGGGTATTCGGCAGCCCAAAGGCGATCGCCGCGCCCAGCGCGACCCAGCACCAGGTCTGGATGAAGCGCGCGCCGCCGCCCAGGTAGAAGGCGATGCCGGCCTGCTCGAGCAGATGACGCAAGGGGCCGAGATGGTTGCCGATGGTGTCGGGCAGGGCGCAGCCCCAGGCGCCGAACATGCCTTGCACGATCGCCAGCGCGCGCCCGATGTCGCTGGCCCGGAAAAACACCCACGCCACGCACACGGCGCCGAAGGTCAGCGCCACACTGGCCAGCGTCCAGATGCGCCCGCGCAGCTCGAGCCCCAGGCGGGCCGCCAGCGCCTTCCATGCGCCATGGAACATCAGGTAGCTGCCGTGCAGGAAGCCCCAGACGATGAAATTGAAGCCGGCGCCATGCCACAAGCCGCCCAGCACCATGGTGATCATCAGGTTGGCATAGCGGCGCCACGGTCCGGCGCGGTTGCCGCCCAGCGGAAAATACAGGTAGTCGCGCAGAAAGCGCGACAGCGTCATGTGCCAGCGGTGCCAGAATTCGGCGATATTCTCGGCCTTGTAAGGGGAATTGAAGTTCAGCGGTAGGCGGATGCCAAACAGGCGCGACAGGCCGATGGCCATGTCCGAATAGCCCGAAAAATCGAAGTACAGCTGGAAACTGTAGGCCAGCACACCGCCCCAGGCCAGCAGCAGCGAGGGCGGCTCGGCGCTGTTGAACAGCACTGCCGCGTGCGGCGCCAGGTTGTCGGCAATGAGCACCTTCTTGGCCATGCCGATCGCCAGGATGGTCAGGCCGATGGCCAGGTTGGCGCTCGAAGGGCGGTACGGTTCGCTCCGGGCGAACTGCGGCATCATTTCCTTGTGATGCAGCACCGGGCCGGCGATCAGGTGCGGGAAGTAGGTGACGAACAGCAGGTAGTGGACGAAGCGGTATTCGCTCACCTGGCCGCGGTAGGTATCGACCAGGAAGGCAATCTGGGTGAAGGTGAAGAAGGAAATGCCAACCGGCAAGACGATCTGGCCGATGCTCAGGTCGGTGGCGGTGAGCAGCTGCGCGCTGGCGACGAAGAAATTGGCATACTTGAAATAGGCCAACACCAACAGGTTGATGCCGACGGCCAGCGCCAGATAGCGCCAGCGCGCCGGCGCCGCAGCCAGGCCGATGCGCGCGCCGGCCCAGTAGTTGAAGCCGATCGATCCCAGCAGCAAGGGCAGGTAGAGGGGATTCCACCAGCCATAGAAGAACAGCGAGGCCGCCGCCAGCCATGCCGCGGCCAGGCTCTTGCTGTAGCGTGCCGCAGCGAAGAAGCCGAACAGCGCGAGCGGCAAGAACAGCAACAGGAAGTGGAAGGAGTTGAACAGCATCGCAGGCGTGGGTAGGCGACGAACCGGCGCCCCGGGGCACCATGCCCAGGCAGCAACGATGACCAAAACTCTACCAGATACGGATGCTGTTTGAAACCAATAGTTAGCAAGAAAAAAGCGCACGATGCTCTCGCATCGTGCGCCCCGGCCGCCCCGCTAGCGCTTAGCGCGGGATGATGGCGAACTGCGGTCCAAGGGCATAGTTCGGCTTGACCGTGCGGTTGGCGAACACGCCCCAGGCCTTGGCGCCGTCGGTGACACCCGAGTCGGCGGCAAATGCGAGCGCCGGTTGCATGTTCGACGGATAACCGGTGCCGACATCCGCATAGCCGGTCATCTCGCCGATCTTCAGGCCCAGGCTGGCCGCCATGGCGGCGCTGTTACAGGCCAGCAGGGCGAACTCTGGCGACACGCTGTTTTTCCATGCATCGCCCATGGTGGTGTACAGCGGCGAGGTGGCGCTGTCGCGCATTTTCAGCGTGTAGGTGGACGCGCTGATCCAGCAAGCGTTCGGGGCTGTCATGCGCTGGATCGGGAATTTCGCCTTCCAGGCCAGCAGCGGCTTGGCGTTGGTGAAGCCCAGTTCGATCGCATGCCCAATGGCCGAGGTGAAGAAGTCGTCCATCCACGGCGCCAGGCCGGTGCCGTTGTTGTAGTCGAGCGCATAACCATGGACCAGGGCACCGAGCTTGTTGGCGCCGGCGTTGTTGGTGTAGTTGGCGTCATACCAATCGAGATTGCTCTGCACCATGGCGCTGAACTGCGCCTTGAACGGGTCGCTGTCGGGCGTGATGTAGGCCGCCTCGGCCAGGGTACGCATGCTCCATCCCTGACCACGTACCTGGTCGTCCTGGAACAAGCCCTTGGCGAACTGGCGGTAGTAAGGATTGCTCTTGAACGAGTTCCAGTGGGCCCAGAACTGCAGCTCTTCCAGGTAGAAGTAATCGCCGGTAACCAGGTAAGGCAGATAGGCGAACCCGGCCTGGTGCGACGAGTCATGCGTGTTCGGCGTGCTGCAGTCGCCCGTCGCCGCGCATGGCGGGAAGGCTTCCGCCAGCTTGGTGGCCGGGTTGACGGTGTCGCCCTGGTTGCCGAGCACGGTCATGTAGGGAAACTCGGCCAGACTGACTGGGCGATCCGTGGTCTTGTTGCGGTAGTGCGAGGAAAAGCTGGCGGCCAGGTCGGCCGTACCGAGCGTGACATCCTTGGCGCGCTTGTCCTGGGTCAACAGGTAAGTCGCTGCCCAGCCAGGCATCAGGCCGATGTCGTTGCGTCCGCCCGTGGTCGGCATGTAGGGATTGGCCAGGCCGGTGCCCATTGGCTCGGTCAGGCTGCCGGCCCACGCCGCTTGCAGTGCCGTGAAATTGCTTTCCGAGAAGACGATGCTGCGGTCGTAGTTCGGCAGCGCGCGCGTGCCGATCAGGTAGGACACATTGTGGCGGATATGGACGGCCGGCTCGCCGCCCCACCACGCCACTTTGCGCCAGCGCGCATGGTGGTAATGGGACAGGCCGGCCTTGGTGTAGGTGGGCAAGCCGCCGACGACGATTTGTGCGTCATAGACAAACGTTTGCGGATCCGCGGCGTAGGCCCAGTCGTTTTCGACCGTGACGTCGACCCGGGCCCGGTTGGCGCCGACCGGCGCCCGGATCGCGAAGCGGGCGCTCAGGTGCGGATGGACCACGCCCTGGGCATCGGCCAGCGGCGCCGAGACTTGCCATTCATTGACCAGCGGACCGGACATCCAGGTCGTGTAGGTGCCGCTGCGCAGCAGGGAATCGGCCGACACGGTGTAGCGCTTGCCGCCCACGGTCAGGTTCACGGCGGCGGTGAAACCGGCGCCCAGCAGGGCGGTCGGGGCGACCGGCGCCGAGGCCGCCGGCGCGGCCACGGTGGTCAGGGCCATGATCAGGGTCTGGCTGACAGCCAGCTTGGGCAGCTTGGCCGAGATAATCGCATGGCGCAGCGAACCGTCGGCATGGCGTGCCTTGACATCGACCTGCAGCGGGATCGTGCTGCCGTCGGCCAGGCGGCCGGTCAGGGTCTGTGCCGAGCTGACATTGCCGACCGCGAACACCTGGCCGAAGGTCACCGGCACGTTAAGCTGTTCGGTGGCGCCCGTGCTCTGGAAACGGATATCCGTGACAACATTGGCGCCAGGAATGACCAGGGTCTCGTCCGGCGGCATCGGCGCCGGCGGCGGCGGTGGCGGCGTCGTATCTGGCGGCGGCGTGGTGCTCGGCGGCGTGGTGCTCGGTGGCGCATAAGGCGAGGTGCCGAGCGGCGGCACCAGCGCCGGGTCGGTCCCCACCGGCGGCGCGACCGTTCCGCCCAGTGGCGGCAACGACGTTCCGCCGGACGGCGGCACATTGGAGGTCAGCGATGGCGCCGCTTGCGGCGTGGGCGCGGCGGCACTGCTGCCACCGCCGCAGGCCGATAACAGGGCGCCGCCAAGCAGGGCGGCGAGCACGCCGGGAATCTGGGGTGAGAGTTTGCGCATGAGAGTTCCGATGAAGAATACGGTTAGCAGCGAAAAGATGCAGTACGTCAAGATTACGCCGATCAATTAGATGCCGCATGGAAATTTCAACGAGACGGTCATTTTCGCCGCAAATACAACATTAAATTTCCCTTAATACACGTCAATTGCCTGTAAAACTACCCTAAACTTCTCGTAAAACTGTTCATGTTGGCACTCTCATCTCGCCTTTTTCGCATTCCATAACATTGCTCGGATGCACAAGGTTGAGAATTATAGTGCCGATGCGACCATAAAAGAAGCGGCAATTATTGCTGAGTGGATAATTTGCCACCAACTGCCTTCTGGCGTCCCATGGCAGCGGTTGAGGACGCAAGACAATATTACCGATGTGCAATTGATTCCAGGTGGAAAAATCGCAAACCCGGGGGGCGCGTTGCCTCAAGGAATATGTGGTGTGGGTAGTGCCCGGCACGCCGTATCGGTGCGGGCAAAAAAAATGCCGCTCAGTGTAGTACTGAACGGCATCGATGGCGGCGCTGGTGGAACCAGCGCAGCCGATACTTACTTGGCGGCGCTGACCATGTAGTCGACGGCGGCCTTGACTTCATCATCCGTTGCCTGCGAGCCACCCTTGGCTGGCATGACGCCGGCCTTGCCCTGGAAACCCTTGAGCGCGTGTTCATACAGTACCGCGCTGCCTTGCTTGACGCGTGGCGCCCAGGCAGCCTTGTCGGCGAACTTCGGCGCGCCGGCGATGCCAGGCGTGTGGCAGGCGGTGCAGGTGGTGTTAAACACTTTCTGGCCATCGACGGCCAGCGCGACCGGCGCCGCCGGTGCTGCGGCCGGGGCGGCGGCAGCAGGCGCTTCGGTGGCCGGGACGGCAGCAGCAGCTGCCGGCGCGGCGGCAGGGATGGCTGCGGCCGGAACCGCAGGCTCCTTGAACTTGGCGCCGCCCTGGTTAGCCATATACACGACGGCACGGCCGATTTCGACATCGTCGAGGTCGGGGTTGCCGCCGCGTGCAGGCATGGCGCGCAAGCCTTCGAGCGCATGCTTGACCAGCACGTCGTAACCTTGCGCGATGCGCGGGCCCCAGGCGGCGGCGTCGCCGAACTTCGGCGAGCCGGCAGCGCCGCTGCCGTGGCAGGCCAGGCAGTTACCGGTGTAGACCGCTTCGCCGGTCAGCAAGACCTTCGGTGCGTTCGCGTCCTTGAGCGTGTAGCCGTCGTCGGCAACCGGACGCAGGCGCGCGGCGATCGCATCGGCGCTCTGGCTGTCGGTGCCGGCGCCGGTCAGCTTGGTCGTGGTGACGAAACTGACCAGCAGGATGATACCGATGACGGTAACCAGGAAGAAACCGGCCACGGCAGCGACGAGCTGCTTTGGGGTCCGGATCGCGGATTCGTGTTCGTTGTGTGCGTCGCTCATGATGTCCTTAGTACTATTTTCAAAAAGCTGCCGGCTGATCGCATTTGCATGCCTGCGTGCAAATACCCGCCAAACCCGCGATTATAGACCCAAAGCACCTCTTTTGGAACGCATATCGCCCCCTGCCCGACACTTTCCATGGACGCGGTGGCGGAAAAACTGTATCCTTCGCCTCACTTCAGACATTCCCCCTACGCGGCTGTAGCTCAGTGGATAGAGTATTGGCCTCCGAAGCCAAGGGTCGCTGGTTCGATTCCAGCCAGCCGCACCAGTAATCACGGGCTTTCTCGAGATTTCCGGATTCTTTTGGGGAGAAATTTTCTCTTCTTTTGGGGAGAAAAGGGCTAAAACGCGATTGCATTACGTAACTCCATCACCTAAAGGAGTTACACATGAAATCCAAGCTTGGCGCCGTTCAAAAAAACATCTACGTAGAAGAGCGCAATGGCGCTTTTCGATTCATCGTTCAAGTCTCGCCATTCCCAAAGACCGCTGCAACCTTCGATGCCTGCGACTATGACGCCGGGCTTACCTGGGCGGAAAAAGAGTGCATTGCACTTAGGGAGCAAAAGCGGACGGGCATCAAGAGCAATGTCGCCGTCGTTGCGGCGGTGACTCCTGCTCCCTCAATCATCGTTGCCGACATTAAGCCCGACCAAATTCTGGTCCGGGAGGTACTCAAGTATTACAGGGAAAACGAGCTTTCTGGCCTTTCTGGCGCGAAGTCCGCGGGCTCCCGTCTGACCAAACTGGATGGCTGGTTCGGTGTCCTGACCATTGGGGAGCTCAGGAAACACTTCATTAACGATTGGACAACAAAGCGGCTCGCAGGGTTTTTCGGCTCGGGACGCGGCCCCCGTGGCGAGAAGTGGACGAAACCGGGGAGCAATATAGAACTGGAGCCGTTAACCAAGCACCAACGTCTTGCCATGAAGCGCCGAGGCGAAAAGCTGCCTACCAAAGAAGTGTTTCCGGTTGAACCTCAGTCCGTCCGGCATGAGCTTGTTTTGCTGCGAACCGCGCTGAAGACGTATTTCAAAGACAACGAAGACATCAGTGGTCACCTGGGCTGGTTGATGTCACAACATGTCATGACCATGGACCTGCCGGACAAGTCTGAACCCCGTACCGTTCGCATGAGCGACAGCGAAATTGCGGCTATTTACGCACAGCTCGATTCGTTACTGTGAAAGGTAGGGACTTCGGGCGCGCACCTTCTCCTCTCGCATGACGCGAGTAAGAAAATGCCGCCAGGCCCGACCCCTCGTTGTGGCGACTACATTATGCTGGTGCCGAGGCCTTGCCTGGCCACTGGCCGAT
>JANYGW010000241.1 GCA_025359245.1 Massilia sp. | reverse complement strand
ATCGGCCAGTGGCCAGGCAAGGCCTCGGCACCAGCATAATGTAGTCGCCACAACGAGGGGTCGGGCCTGGCGGCATTTTCTTACTCGCGTCATGCGAGAGGAGAAGGTGCGCGCCCGAAGTCCCTACCTTTCACAGTAACGTGGAATTGGATGCCAAACAATTTATCGGTAAATGGGTGCTGAGCGAAGATACAAAGGGGGTTTTTAGATCAGAAGGGCGGCCACTTGCTTCAACGCTGGTGTTGGGTGAACGTGGGCATTTTGTAGTGACTGATTTCCCTAGCGGCATATTTTTCTCACCAATGGATCCGAAGAGATCAGTCGCAATTTCGGGTAGTGGTAGTTGGAAATTGGAGAAGTCATCAAATGGTTCTCCAAGAATTGAACTAGTTTTCGAAAAAGGGGAGCTTCTGAAAGGATATTTGTCGTTTTCTTTGACATTGTCCATAACTACGAGCAATGGGTCTCCAGTTATCACCTATTACCATGGTGATCCAGACAATGATGAATACATAGATTTTGTGCTGGCGCGTGGTGAGATCAGTGCCAACAACAAACGTACACGGACAAAGGCGTTACAGATAACGAAAGCAGATCAACCCGTGTACATCAGTCGGCCCTGAGCGCCTGCTTGGCGCACTCAGCGCAAGAAGCGGACGCCTGAAATTGAAAGCAAATCCGCAAATCCCGCAAACGTAGGTATTCATACGCAGCGTGAAGGCATACTCAGCATGGATTCCCGCTTTCGCGGGAATGACGGGTTCTTACGGTGGAGGCTAGAAAATAGTTCGCTTCGGGCCAGCGGGGTCAGGCCTTCTTCTGCTGCGTAATCCATCGTTCGATCACTGCCGTCAGCACATCCAGCGGCACCGAGCCGCTGCGCAGCACCACGTCGTGGAACGCCGGCAGCGAGAACTTCGGCCCCAGTTCGGTCATCGCCTTTTCGCGCAGCTCCAGCATGCGCAGCATGCCGATCATGTAGGCAGTGGCCTGCCCTGGAACGGCAATGTAACGCTCCACTTCGAGCGAACTGAGGCCGTAGTCGATCGCCTGCTCGCGCGTCCAGCCCTGCGCATGCATGCCGGTGTCGACCACCAGCCGGCGTGCACGGAACAGCTGCAGGTCGAGCGCGCCGAGCAGGCCCGGTACATCGCCTTCGTACCAGCCGTTGTCCAGCGCGAGCCGCTCGGCATACAGGCCCCAACCTTCGCTGTGCGCACTGCCCCCGCTGAATATGCGGTTGGCGCGAAAGCGCGGCAAACTGGTTTGCTCCTGCTGAATCGCGAGCTGGAAGTGGTGACCCGGCACCGCCTCATGATATGCCGTGCCGCGCATCCATGTGATCTCGTACGGCGGCCCCTGCAGCGGAACCCAGAACAGGCCCGGGCGACTGCCATCGCGCGCCGGCAGCGTGTAGTGGGGCGACGCGGCCTTTTCGGTCAGCGCCGGTTCGCGCCGCACTTCGACCGGCGCGCGCGGCTTGAGGTTGAACATTGCACTGCTGCGCGCTTCGCCGTCCCTGACGTACTCGGCATACCGGGCCAGCAGCGCCGGGCGCGGGTCTGCATCGCCCTTGGGCTGCAGCGTCGCATCCAGCTTCGCCATGCGGTCCTTGACCGTTCCGTCGGCGTAACCGAGCGTGCGCAGGTGCTTGTCCATCTCGCCTTCGATGCGGGCGACTTCGCGCAGGCCGATCGCATGGATCTGCTCCGCGCTGAGCGTGGTGCTGGTGTAGCTGGACAGCGCCTGCGCGTAGGCGGCCATGCCATCCGGCAGGTTTGACAAACCAACCACTTCCCGGGCACGCGGGTGGATTTCGGCCATGAAGTCCTTCACGCGGCCGTACGCGGGAATGATTTTTTCGCTGACGATCTTCGTCGCGCGCGCGATCGCGTCCATGCGCGCCTGAGGACTCAGGTCTTTCAGCGATTCGCTGCGCTTGGCCAGCGAGCTGACGAACACGTTGTCCGGCGCCGCGGGCTTGAGGAAGCTGTTGACCTGGTCCTGTGCTCGCTCAAGGATGACGCGCGGCGGCAGCAGCTTGCGCGCCGCCGCCGAGCGGCTACGCACAAGTGCTTCATCGATGCGCATGGCCACCTGGTCCATGCGCGCCAGGTAGTTGTCCACATCGGCGGCATTGCGCATCGGGTGGGTCTGGGTCATGAAGGTGACGAGACCGATATGCACGCCGGTCGTTTGTCCGAACATGAACTTGTGATCCTCGAACTTCTCGCCTTCGACGCGCTTGGCCAACGACCAGCGCATGGTAGCGGCGGAGATGCGCTGGTCCTCGTCAAGCGGGCCGGCCAGGTATTGATCGAGCTTTTGCACGCCGGCGAGGGCAAGCGCATGGGTCGTTGCGCGCTGCGCCTCGGTCAACGGCGTCAGTTGGCGGTCCAGTGCGTTCTGCTCGGCGCCGGAAAAATATTGGTTTGCCGTGGCCAGTTGCGGTTCCAGGCGTACCCAGTCCTGTGCAAACTTGTCGGCCCACGCGTTGAAAGTGGCGTCGGTCTTGACCGCGCTGGCATGCGACGCAGGCGCGGCCAGCGCCGATTGCGGTAGCACCGCGCCCCATGCCAGCGGTACGAACAGGACTGCGATTGCGCTACGCATGGCGCGCTGGCGGAGGCTGTGCATGGAGGTCCCTGATGTCGTTGTCTCAATAATCTATCATGGGATCGGACGCAACGACGGAATATCTATCGCAAGCACTTTCAATCTGGTACTGTACTGACATCGTTCTTTCGGCGGAATATGGAAAATATTTCTTTAAAAGCCTGCGTCTTGATCAGTTTGGCGGCATTGCCAATCATGGTCACTGTCGCGAAAGCCGGCGAGCTGCAGCGCTCGCCCCCTGCAGCGGCACCACTGGCATTGCGGCCTGGACTGCGCGTGGGCCCCGCTGCCATATTTCCCCCCATGAGCATCACTACCGCCCCAATGTCGATTACCGGGGGCGCGCTGCCTGCCACTCCAAATGCGCAACAATTTAGTCCGATAATATTGACCACCGCGCCGATGACGATACTCGGCGGTGCGCTGCCTGTCGGGGCAGTCACGTTTAAACCTGTGACCGTTACCACGGCACCTTTTTCGATTACCGGAAAGTGAATAAGGGGATTTCCATGAAGCGCAAAGTCCTTGCTGCGGGCTCATTCTTCGTCGCGTATGCCGCTGCATCTGCGGCAACGGCTTCGGACTTCACGATCAACGTGCCGCTTGTCCTGACCAATTTACCGAATGCGACTGCGGCAAAAGTCTATTGCAGCGTGACCGCGCCGCCAGATAATAGCGTTGTCGGCAACGGGTCGACGCGGTTCGTCGTCGTTGGCGGCAAATACTCCGGAACGGTGACGGTGGCCTTCGACGCGAAAACGACCAAGCCGCCCGGCACGGCGACGCAGTACTCGTGCTTCCTTGGCCTCGAGGGCAAGGCGGCCAAGGGCACGAATTTCGAATCCTCGTATTCCATGCTTGTCAGTGACTGGCTAGGGGCGACCGGTCAAACCATCACCATCAACCCATCAAATCCGGCAGTGGTGAATGGTGCTTTGCCTGGTCATAAGTAACAGAGCGATCTGCTGGACGAGTCGTTCAGCGAAAACGCTGCGGGATGTCCTTGGCGAACGGATACATGCTGAAGTAGGGCTTGGCCTCGTCCAACACGCGCACCACCGACGGGCGCGCCATCAGCCGCTCGAAATACGCATGCAGGTGTGCGCTTTCCGGCCCAAACGGCACCAGCGTGCTTGCATAGAACAGCGCCGGTGCGGCCGCGCAATCGGCCATGCTGAACTCCTGCCCCGCAGCCCACGCGCGCGTCGCCATGCGCTCGTCGAGCATACGGTAGGCGGTCGCCAGCGCCGCGCGCTCGCTCGCCAGGTCGCGCCGCACCGGCCGAAAGCTGTCCGCGACGATCTCCTGCATCGGCCCGTGCACGTAGTTGTCGAAGAAGCGGTCCCACAAGCGCACCTCCAGCGCCTTATCCCAGTCATCCGGAATCAAGCGCCCTTCCCCTGAATAAAAGCGATCAAGGTACTCGATGATGATCGAGGTCTCGGGCACGTCGCGTCCGCGCTCGTGATCGCGGATGACGGGAAATTTCGTCAGCGGCCAGATCGCTTGCAGCTCGGTGCGCTCGGCAGGGCTGCCCAGGTCGATGATGCGGCGCTCGAAATGCGTGCCGTGCTCGTATAGCGCGATCAGCACCTTGTGGCAGAACGAGGCCAGCGGGTGGTAGTACAAGGTCAGTGCCATGATTTTCTCCTGTGGCCAATCTTTGCCCAAACTCGAAACGATTGCAAGCCGCGCGCCATTTTTACGCTTTGTTTACAGCTTGCCTGCGTGTCTTTACGACATTTTTCGACGCCCTTCGCTAAGCTCAGAGTGTCTTAAATCAAAAAACCAAGGATGACGATATGCGCAGGAAAATTGTAGTTGTGGGCCTGTTGGCGGCGGCATGGGCGGGCACGCTCGCGCTGGCGAACATGCTGCTCGCGCCCGCCACCGGGGCGGCCAGCGTGCTGCAAATGGACGCGTCCAATGCCAGCTACCTGGCGTCGATGGCGTTCGTTTCCGGCGCGCCCATGTTCACCGTCGTCATTACGGGCGCGTTTGCGCTCGCGATCTTTTTAGTGTCCCGCTCCAAAAAATAAGAACCGAGAAAACATCATGAAAAAGAATTCACTGGCTTGCCTGATTCCCCTGGCGGCGCTTTGCCTGGCCGGCTGCATTCGTCCCGAAGTGGTCGAAATCAAGCCGAACGAAACGGCCTTCCTGATCCAGATGGACGGCAACAGCAAGACCCAGAAGGCGTTCATGTCCGAGGAGTACCTGTCCGAAAACAAGGTCGCCTCCAAGCGCGTCGTCATTCCCTACGTCGGCGTGCCCGGCGGCGGTTTCACCCAGAAGGTGCTGGCGGCCAAGCTGATTACGGTCGACCGCACGCCCGTCACGCGCGAATGGACCCGTTCAGAAAAGACCGGCACCAGCTCGTCCAACCAGGCAATCTCGGTGGAGTCGCGCGAGAGCATCGACTTCACGGTCGGCGTGGTGATGACGGCATCGGTCCCGGAGCAGACCGCCGCCAAGTTCCTGTACCACTACGCAGGCACGCCGCTGTCGACGATTGCCGACACCAATATCCGCGGTTATGTGCAGGCTGCCCTGTCGCGCGAATTCGGCGCGCGCGAACTCGATGCGGCGCGCAAGGACAAGGCCGCGATCTTCCTCAAAGTGTACGAGGAAACCAAGGCTGCGTTCAGCGCCAAGGGCATCTCCATTGACAACCTGGGCTATTCGGAGGGCATGACGTACGCCGATCCGGCGATCCAGAAATCGATCAACGAAACCTTCGAGGCCTCGATGGCGGTGCAGAAGGCCGAACAGAAGGTCAAGGAAGCCTACCAGCTGCGCCTGGCGGCCGAGGAGTTCGTCAAGGCCAAGGAAGCGTCGATTGCCAAGATCGACCTCGACATCCGCCAGTTGCAGGCGCAGGCCCAGATGGAATCGGTCAGGAAATGGGATGGGCGCCTGCCGGCCAACATCGTGCCGCAAGGCTCGGGCCTGCTGTTCGGCCTCGACAAAGTGAATGCGAAATAACGTGAAAGAGATCACCATGTACGTCGAACCTGCTTTACCGCGCTACCAGCTGGCCTACCCCGCCGGCGGCATCCGCATCGCGATCCCGGCGCGCCGCAATTGGCCGATGTTGCTGTTCATGTGTTTCTGGCTGTGCTTCTGGGCGGTCGGCGAAAGCAACGTCGCCGCGCAGCTCGCCGACGGCGGCAACAAGGGGCCCGAGCTGTTTCTGTACGCCTGGCTGTTCGCCTGGACGCTCGGCGGCGGCTCGGTCCTGCTGACGATCCTGTGGCAGCTGTTCGGACGCGAGGTCGTGAGCATCAGCGACGGCGCCATCGATTATCGCGTCGACGTGTTCGGACTCGGGCGCACACGGTCGTATGCGATCAACCAGGTCACGCAATTGCGCGCGGTCGATTTCGTCACCGGCACGTTCAATCAGCGCGCGGCAATGAGGCTGCCTTTTTTCGGCGCGCCGACTGGCCCGATCGCGTTCGACTATGGCGCCGAAACGATCCGCATGGCGCCCTCGCTGGACGAAGCCGAGGCGCGCCTGCTGCTGGCCAAGCTGAGGGAACGCTTGCCCGCCAGCGTGTGGGCATAGCGGTCATTTCAACATCCATTGAAGCGATTTATTCCGCCAGCCTGAGCGCCAGTTCGTACAGGATGGTTTGCCCTTCGTACAGCGACTCGGTGCGCAGGCGCTCGTTCAGGCCGTGCGTGCCGCTGCCATTGGCTTCCTTGAACAGGCCGCTGATGCCATAGGTCGCGATACCGGCCGAATTGAGGAAACGGCCGTCGGTCGCGCCCGCCACCAGGATGGGAATGACTGGCACGCCCGGCCACATTTTCTTGGTCAGGTCCTGGACCGATTTCATCAACAACGGATTGAGCGGCGGCGCCGGCGCGACCACGGCGGTCCCCATCGGCGCCAGGTGAATTTGCTCATCGGCCAAGACGCGCACCAGCGTCTGCTGCACGTCGGCCACGCTTTCGCCCGGCAGGATGCGGCAGTTCACCACGGCCTGGGCCCGCTGCGGTTGCGCGTTGGTGGCGTGGCCGGCGTTGACGGTGGTCGGAATGCAGGTCGTGCGCAACACCGCGTTGTAGTACGGATTGTTGTCGGACAGACGGGCAATCGCCGCCTGGTCGGGCGGCTCGCGCAACAGCGCCTGCATGTCGGCCGCCTGCGTTCCGCCGATCACTTTCGAGGTACCGTCGAAATAGGCGCGCGTCGTTGCCGACAGGTGCAAAGGGAAAGCGAATTTGCCGAGCCGCGACAGGCCGTCGGCCAGGTGCACGATGGCGTTGTCATGCACCGGCAGCGAACTGTGCCCGCCCTTGTTGGTCACTTCCAGCGCAAAACTCTGGAAGATTTTCTCGCCTGCCGCCACGCCGTGGCTGACCGGCTTGCCGCTGGCGTCGACGGCAATGAAGCCGCCCTCGGCCAGCGCCAGCTCGGCGTCGATCAAGGGCCGGTGGTGCTTGAGCAGGTAGTCGACGCCATCGAATTCGGACGGGACCATTTCCTCGTCACAGGTCAGCGCCAGGATCAGGTCGCGTTTCGGGACCAGCTTGTTGCGCTTGTAACGCATCATGTTCGCGACAAAGGTCGCGGCCTGGGCCTTGTTGTCGAAGGCGCCGCGCGCGTACAGGTAGCCGCCCTCCTCGACCAGCTTGAACGGGTCGCGCGTCCAGTCTTCGCGCTTGGCTTCGACCACGTCGAGGTGGCCCAGCAGCAGCAGCGGTTTCTTGGCGCCCGTGCCTTTCAGGCGCGCGACCAGGTTACCCTTGGCCGGTCCGTTGGGCGGCACCACCAGCTGCATGTCGGCATCGGTGTAGCCGCCCTGCTTGAGCCGCGCCGCCATGGCGTTGGCCGCCACGGTGCAGCTGCCGACCGAGTTGGTGGTGTTGATTTCCACCAGCTCCTGGTAGATGGCGCGCAGTTCCTGCTGGTCGGGCGTGAGCGCATGCGCCGCCGACATCGACAAGAAAAGCACTGTGCCAAGCAAACGCTGCTGCATTGCGACCATGGAGATCTTTCAACGTCACTATCGGCGATAGTGTTCAATTTGCAATATACCAGCCATTGCAATCGTTGTTGAAAGTTTATGCATACAAACTACACGCCGTCGAGAAACACCACGTTGCCGGTGGTTCTCGGCCCCTTGCCTGTCAGTTCGGTGCGGGCGCGGTCGTGACCAGCGTCTTCTGGACCCAGCCGCCCGACACGTTTTCGCCGTCGATGCGCACGAAGCCGTCTTTCTCTTCGCCGGTGGCGATCGCTTCCTCGGAGCGCTTCAGGGTGCCCATCAGTTTGCTGCCGGCACGCGGCTCGCTGAACACCTTGACGCTGGCCAGGCGCGCGTACACGCTGGCGCCGGCTGCGACCGGCATGCCTTCGCGGGTCGACGCGCCGGCGTTGACGCGGCTCGCGGCGCTGCTGGTCTTGACCAGGCTGACCTGGTTGCGCACCGCCATGACGATCTTGTTGTAGTTGTCGAGCAGGCTGGCCGCGACCATCTTGCCCTCCGGCGTGTTGGTGTAGCCGCCCAGGCTGGTGTAGCCGGCGCCGCCCCAGTTCCAGCCGGACACGCCGAAATCGGTCTTCTTGGCCACGCCTTCGGCCGCCGCGACCTGGATGCCGGAACGCACGTCGGCGATCAGCAAACTGGTCTGGGCTTCCTTGAATTTGATGTTGCCCGCCACGCCGCCCACGATGCCGCCCAGGCCGCCAAGGAAACGCCCGCCGTAGCTGCTCAGCGCGCCGCTCATGCCGCCGGTGTTACCCGCGGTGAACTGCACGCCCGGCGTCATGACGAAGTCGGCCGACTGCAGCTGGCCCTTGCCGAGGTTGGCGCCGCCCATGGCTTCGCCGTTGGCCGCCAGCGCCCGTTCCTGCTGCAGGTTTTGCATGGCCACGCCGCGCTCGACGACAGTGAAGCAGTTCGATTGCTGGATCATGATGCGCAGCAGCGAGATCGGCGAACCGAGGCCATAACTTTGCAATTGCGTCTGGCTCGCGCCCTGGTTTTCGCTGACCGCGATGGTGCCCAGCGGGCGCTCGCATTTTTCGACGGTGCTGCTCACGTCTTCGGCGTGGACCGGGGCGGCGAAGACTGCCAGCGTGGCAGCGAGGGTCAGGGCGATGGTTTTCATGGGATTTGATTGGTGTAAAAGTGTTAAAGCTAACATTTTAACAATAAATACAAGGGACCCTGCATAAATATCGCGTTTTTTATCGGCGCGATCGAAAAGCCACACCCCGCCCGTTCACTGCAGGCGCAGGGGCACGTCGTTGCCGCGATAAAAACGGCGATAGGCGATGCCCGACAGCGCCAGCAGGATGGCCATCCCCATGAACATGAACAATTTGCGGCCGGTTTTCGCGACCGCCGGGATCGCGTTCGACGGCATGGTGGCGGCGTTCATCTTCAGGTCGTAGGTGGCGCCGACCATCAGTTCGCCGTCATTGATGGAGTTGGTCAGGTGCAGGCCCTTGCCGCCGCGATGGACGACCATCTTGCCGTCGCGCCAGACGAACGACAGGCGCTCGTCCGGCATCAGCACCGTGCCCACCACGTGCCCGTGGTTATTGATATCGGTGGCGAAACTGGAGCCGAAGCCGATCAGCGCGCCCAGGTCGAGCATGCGTTTGCCATCGTGCACGAAGGCATGCCACTTGCGGTCCTTGGTTTCGGACGCGCCGGCGACCATGCCGGCGTCGTTGATCGCCGTGGCCGAACTCTGGCGCCCGCCCAGCGTGCCCAGGTCGCGCATGCCCTTGAGCGGGTCGTACACGAAAGCGTGCCGGTATTCGTCCTGGGTGGTGGCCGTGCCGACCACCTGGCCGACATTGTTCATGCCGCTGGCGTAGCTGATCTTGCCACCCAGCGTGCCGAGATCGACCAACTGTTCGGCGCCGTTGTACAGGAAGGCATGCCAGTCGCCGTTGGGCATATCGGCAAAGCCGACGGCGTGGCCATCACGGTTGATGTGCATGCCGTAGCTGCTCGGCCCGCCCAGGGTCGGCAGTTCGCGCAGGCCGCGCGCGCGGTCGAACAGGAAGGCGCGCCAGGTGCCGTCCTTGTGGCTGGCCGAGCCGACGATCTCGCCCTTCTCGTTGATGGCCTTGGCATCGCTGTACATGCCGTCCTGCGCGCCCAGTTCGGTCAGGATGCCCTTCTCGAACAGCACGCCGCGCTGGCGCCCTTCGCTGTCCTGCAACACGGCAGCGACCTGGCCGGCCGCGTTGATGCCATAGGCGATCGTCGCTTCGCCGGCGGGGCCGACAATGCCGAGCGAACGGGTGGCCGCGGCAGTTGGATTGATGGCGGCCGGGGCGCTGGCCGCGCTGGCCAGCAGGGCCAGCACAATGCCGCCGCGATGCAAACTAGTAATCATGAAGATTCCTTATAGTGGAATTAATTGTCGAGCGCGGGGTCTCCACCCGCGATAGAACCTTGGCACAAAGATCTCCATGCACTATACGGCATCATTGCACTTGAATGCACTTTATATTTGCTATGAAGTAGCAATTTGATGGCAGATATAGTCGCCACGCCGCATCGGCGCGGCCAGGGATCACCAGCCGCCGGCCAGTGCCCGGTACACCGTCACCAGCGCGGTGGCGCTGCCGGTGCTCGACAGCGCGAGGCGGTCGCGCGCGGCCAGCTGCTCGCGTTCGGCGTCGAGCACGGCGAGGAAATCGCTGCGCCCGGCGCCGAAGCGGGCGCGCGCCAGTTCGGCGGCCTGGTCGGCGGCGCGGGCGGCGCCATACAGCGCGTCGGTTTCGCGCTGGCTGCGGGTGAAAGTGGCCAGCGCGCCCTCGGTTTCCTCGAGCGCCCCGAGCACGGTTTTTTCGTAGGAGGCAACGGCCGCGTCGGCGCGCGCGTCGGCCGCGCCCACCTGGGCCCGCAGGCGGCCGAAGTCGAGCAGCGTCCAGGCCAGCGTGGCGCCCAGGCTGTAGGTGTAGGCGGCGCCCTGGTCCAGCTGGCCGACGCTGGCGCCGTTCAGGCCCAGCGTGCCGGCCAGCGTCAGGCGCGGGAACAGCGCGCTGCGCGCCACGCCGCTGCGGGCGGCGGCGGCGGCCACCTGCTGCTCGGCAGCGGCGACGTCGGGGCGGCGCCGCAGCAAGGCTTGCGGCGAGGCGATGCGCGCCAGCGCGGTGGGCGCGATGCCGGGCAGCGGACGCACTGCCGCCAGGCGCGCGTCGAGCGCGGTGGGCGTCTGGCCGCTGAGCACCGCCAGCCGGTAGCGGGTGCGCGCCAGCGCCGCCTCGAGCGCCGGCACCGTGGCGGCGGTGGTCAGCACCAGCGCGTTGGCGCGTTCGGTGTCGAAGGCGTCGTCGCGTCCGGCGTCGAAGCGCGCCTGCACCAGCGACAACGCCGCGCGCTGGGTCGCGAGCGCGGCATCGGCCACGCGCAGGCGTTCCTGCAGGCCGCACAGCTCGAAATAATTGCGCGCCACGTCGGCCGCGACGCTGACCCCGGCCGCGCGCAGCTGGGCCGCGCTGGCCAGCGCCTGGGCCGCGGCGGCGCGCCGCTCGTTGCCGATGGCGCCGAACAGGTCGGCCTCCCAGCGCACATCAAAGCCGATCCCGACCGCGTTGCTGGTGCTTGGCACGCCGAACGCATCGGGCACGCGTGCGCGCCCGGCGCTGGCGCCGAACTGGATCTGCGGCTTTCCCTGGGCGTCGGCGAAGCGCGCCAGCGCGCGCGCTTCCTGCAGGTTGGCGCGCGCGATGCGCAGGTCGGCATTGGCGGCCAGCGCCTGCGCCACCAGCGCATCGAGTTCGGGATCATTGAAGCCGCGCCAGAACTGCGTCAGCGGCTCTTGCGCGCTGGCCGGTGCGTAGGCAAACGCGGGCGCCAGCGGCGGCCGGTACAGCGACAATACCGGCGCCGTGGCGCAGCCGGCCAGCAGCAGCGGCGCCAGCCAGGCGAGACGCCCCCTCATGGCGTGTCGCCCTCGGCCGGCGCCGCGCCCGGATGGTACGGATGGGCGCACGCGTCCACTTCGGCGCGCAGGCGTTCGGCGCGCGCGCGGCTGCGCGCAGTGGCGCCGCGCAACAGCAAGTAGAACACCGGCGTCAGGAAAATGCCGAATGCGGTCACGCCCAGCATGCCCGAAAACACCGCGATGCCCATCGCGCGCCGCATCTCGCTGCCGGCCCCGCTGCTGGCGATCAATGGAATGACGCCGGCGCAAAACGCGATCGACGTCATCAGGATCGGACGCAGGCGCAAGCGGCACGCCTCGACCGTCGCGGCCAGCGTGGCCATGCCCTGCTGTTCCATGTCCTTGGCGAACTCGACGATCAGGATCGCGTTCTTGCAGGCCAGCCCGACCAGCACCACCAGCGCGACCTGGGTAAAAATGTTCAGGTCGCCCGGCTGCATGAACGGCGGCAGGCTCGACAGCCAGACGCCGAACAGCGCCGACAGTATGCACATCGGCACGATCAGCACGATCGCCAGCGGCAAGGTCCAGCTTTCGTACAGCGCCGCCAGCACCAGGATCACCAGCACCAGCGACAGCACCAGCACCGCGCCCATGGTCGGCACGCGCACGCTGGTGCCGGGCAGCGCAAAGTCGCGCGTGAGCCGGTCCTGGTAGGACAGTTCGGTCCATTCGTAGCCCATGCCGCGCGGCAGCGTCGCCAGCAAGCGCGTCATTTCAGCCTCGGCCTGGCCGCTGGAAAAGCCCGGATTGGCCGCGCCGTTGATGTCGGCTGACGCGATGCCGTTGTAGCGCGTCACGCGGGTCGGCCCGAAAGTCGGTTCGACCTTCATCAGCGCGCCCAGCGGCACCATTTCGCCGCGCGCGTTGCGGGTCTGGATGCGCGTGATGGCTTCGGCGTCGGCGCGGAACGGCGCGTCGGCCTGGACGATCACCTGGTAGGTCTTGCCGAAATTGGTGAAGTCGTTCACGTACAGCGAACCGAGATTGACCTGCAGCGCGTCGTAGATGTCGCCCAGCGCCACCCCCATCTGCTTGGCGCGCGTGCGGTCTACGTCGGCCAGCAACTGCGGCACGTTGATATCGTAGGTCGAATACGGGGTGCCGATCGGCGAATGGGGATTGGCGTAGATCTGGCCCAGCGTGCCCCACACCGCGCCATACAGCGCCTGCTCGCCGAGGCCGGCGCGGTCCTGCACCTGGACCTTGAAGCCGCCCACCGTGCCCACGCCCTCCACCGCCGGCGGCGGCACCACGAAAATGCGCGCGCCCTGGATCTGCGACAGCGCGCCATTGACGCGCCCCAGGATTGCATTCTTGCTCAGCTCGTGCGAGCTGCGCTTCTCGAACGGCGCCAGCCCGAAGAACACGATGCCCTCGTTGGGCGCGGCCGAAAAGCCGGCGATCGACAGGCCCGGAAAGGCCACCGCATCGACGATGCCGGGCACCTGCAGCGCCAGCGCGCTCATGCGCCGGATCAGCGCATCGGTGCGCTCGAGCGAGGCGCCGGCCGGCAGCTGCGCGATGCCGACCAGGTACTGCTTGTCGGGTGCCGGGACAAAGCCGGCCGGCGCGCGCGCGAACAGCAGCGCGGTGGCCCCCAGCAGCACGACATACAGCAGCAGCGCCGGCCCCTTGCGGCCCAGCAAAGTGCTGACGCGGCGCTGGTAGGCCTCGCTGCGGCCAATAAAGAAGTGGTTGAAGCGCGCGAAAGCCGGCCCCAGCACGCGGTCGAGCGCGCGCGTCAAACGGTCCTTGGGCGCGTCGTGCGGACGCAGCAAAATGGCCGCCAGCGACGGCGACAAGGTCAGCGAATTGAAGGCCGAAATGACGGTCGAAATGGCGATGGTCACGGCAAACTGCCGGTAGAACTGGCCCGACAGGCCCGGCACGAAGGCCAGCGGCACGAACACCGCGCACAGCACCAGCGCGATCGCGACGATCGGGCCGCTCACTTCCTGCATCGCCTTGACCGTGGCGGCGCGCGAAGTCAGGCCGTTTTCGATATTGCGCTCGACATTCTCGACCACGACGATGGCGTCGTCGACGACGATGCCGATCGCCAGCACCATGCCGAACAGGGTCAGCGTGTTGATCGAAAAGCCCAACGCCAGCAGCACCGCGAAGGTGCCGACGATCGACACCGGCACCGCCAGCAGTGGAATGACCGACGCGCGCCAGGTCTGCAGGAACAGGATCACCACCAGCACCACCAGCAGCACCGCCTCGACCAGCGTAATGACCACCTTTTCGATCGAGGTCTGGACGAAACGGGTGGGGTCGTACACGATGCTGTATTTGACGCCCGGCGGAAAGCTGGCCGACAGCCGTTCCATGGTGGCGCGCACGTCGCGCGACAGCGCCAGCGCATTGCTGCCGGGCGCCTGGAAGATCGCGATCGCGGCCGCCTCCTTGTTGTTGAGCAGGCTGCGCAGCGCGTAGGTATTGGCGCTCATCTCGACCCGGCCGACATCGCGGATGCGCACCAGCGCCCCGCTGCCCGGTTCGGCGCGCACGATGACGTCGGCAAATTCGTCGACGGTCGTCAGGCGCCCGCGCGTATTGATCGGCAGCTGGAACTGGCTGCCGGCCGGCGCCGGCGGCGCCCCCACCACGCCGGCCGCCACCTGGCGGTTTTGTTCGCGCAGCGCCGCCACCACTTCGTTGGCGGTCATGCCGCGCGCGGCCAGCTGTTGCGGGTTGAGCCAGACCCGCATCGCATAGTCGCCGGCGCCGAACAGCAGCACGCTGCCCATGCCGGCGATGCGCAGCAGTTCGTCGCGCACCTGCAGCTGGCCGTAGTTGCGCAGGTACAGCGCGTCGCGGCTGTTGTCGGGACTGAGCAGGTGCACCACCATGGTCAGGTTGGGCGCCTGCTTTTCGGTCGTCACGCCGATCTGGCGCACGATGTCGGGCAGGCGGGGCAGCGCGCGGTTGATGCGGTTCTGCACCGCTGTCTCGGCCGTCTCCGGATTGGTGCCGATGCGGAAGGTGACGGTCAGGCTCATGCCGCCGTCGGCCGTGGCCTGGCTCTCGAAATACTGCAGGTTGTCGATGCCGCTGATCTGCTCCTCGAGCGGGGTGGCGACGGTGTCGGCGATCACGCGCGGGTTGGCGCCGGGGAACTGGGCGCGCACCACCACCTGCGGCGGCGCCACGTCGGGGTACTCGGACACCGGCAGCAAAAAGATCGACAGCGTGCCGACCAGGAAGATGAAGATCGACAGCACCGTCGCAAAGCGCGGGCGGTCGATGAATTTGCGCGCGATATCCATGGCCTAACTCTTGGGCGTGGCCAGCGGCATGCCGCGGTCGTCCAGCTGCACCACTTGCGGCGTCACCGGCGCACCAGGGAAAGCGCGCTGCAGGCCATCGACGATCACCGCCTCGCCGGGCTTGACGCCATCCACCACGCGCATGCCGTCGACCAGCGCGGCGGTGGTCACCGCGCGCACCTGGACCCGGTGGTCGGGACCGACCACCAGCACCGTCTTGCGGGTCTGGTCGGTGCCGATCGCGCGCTCGGGCACCAGCGTCGCCTGATACGGCGGCCCGGCGCTGAGCCGGATGCGGGCCGACAGTCCGGGCGTGAAACGGCCGTTGGGATTGGCGAACACCGCGCGCAGGCGCATGCTGCCGGTGGCCGGATTGAGCTGGTTGTCGACGAAATCGAGCCGCCCCGCGTGTGGAAAGCCCTGTTCGTCGAACAAGCCCATTTGCACGGAACGCACGCTGCCCGGCCGCGCCACCGCCTGCCCGTATTTGAGGAAGGCCGCTTCGCTGGCGTCGAAATAGGCGTACACGCGGTCGGTCGAGACGATGCTGGTGAGCACCTCGGTATTCGCGCCAACCAGGTTGCCGGCGGTGACGGCGGTGCGCGATACGCGCCCGGCGATCGGTGCAACGATGCGGGTGTAGCCCAGGTTCAAACGCGCCATCACCAGCGCCGCCTGGGCCGCGCGCACGGCGCTGGCCGTATTGCGCGTGGCGGCGCGCAACTGGTCGGCCTCTTGCTGGGAAATGGCGCGGATCGGCAACAGCTGGTCGCCGCGCGCCTGCTCGCTCACGGCCAGCGCGGCCTGGGTGCGGGCCGTGGCCAGGCTGGCCTCGGCGCGCGCGACTTCGGCGGCGAACGGACGCGGATCGATGGTAAACAACAGCGCGCCCTTGCGCACCGCCTGGCCGTCGGTGAAATGGACGCGTTCGAGCGTGCCGGACACGCGCGCCCGGACCTCGACCATCTCGACCGCTTCAAGACGGGCGCTGAATTCGTCGAACTCCTCGACCATGCGGCGTTGGGCCGGCGCCACCGACACCGGCGGCGGATCGGCGCCGGGCTGCTGGGCCAGCGATGCCTGCGGCCCGCAGGCGGACGCCAGCGCGCCGAACAGCGCGGCCAGCAACACAAGACGCAAGGACAGGACATTCATCGACCGCTCCCCCATCAGCTAGTGACGGTTGGAGTCGATCGGGCGGCGTTGGTTCGGCTACAGCGACTTGATGAATTCGCGTATTCCGGCCAGGAACATTTCCACGGCCATCGCGCTCAGGACCAAGCCCATCAGGCGCTCGAAGGCGGTCATCACTTGCGGGCCCAGTTTGGCCTGCAGCCGTTCGGCGGACAGGAACACGGCCAGCCAGACGATGGCGACGGCGGTCAGCGCGCCCACGTGCAGCGCGATGTCGCGCGCGGTGTCGGACGAAAACAGCAGCACCGTGGCCAGCGCCGACGGGCCGGCAATGGCGGGGATGGCGAGCGGCACGATGAACGGCTCGGCGCCGCCCTCCTCGCTGGCGCCGAACGGTCCGCCCGGCTGCGGGAACACCATCCGTAATGCGATCAGGAACAAGATCACGCTGCCGCCGATGCGCAGCGAAATCTGCGACAGCTGCATGGCCGCCAACAGGTGGTTGCCGAAGAACATAAACAGCAGCAGCACGAAGAAGGCGATCATGCATTCGCGCACCACCACTTTCCAGCGCCGCGCCTTGGGCACCTGCGCCAGCGCGCTGACGAACAACGGCACATTGCCGAACGGGTCGGTGACCAGGATCAGCAGGATGAAGGTCTGAATGAAGGTTTGGGTCATGCTGGGATCATAACTTGAGCCGGAGAAACGGGCAAAAGCTTAGTAATGTTGTTAGGAACATCGTCCTTGCGAAGGGCCTTCGCAAGGAAGATGTGGCTTGATGTTCATGACTTGCTGCTTTTGCGAATTGCGATAAAAAAACGGCGGACTATCCTGAGATATCCGCCGCTTCGATTACTTCTCGAATTTCTTCATCCACGCCGACAGCTGGTGCGGGCGCAAGCCGTCGTAGTCTTCGAACGGCTGGTGGATCCACGGGTTGTGCGGCAGTTCGTCCAGGAAGTAATCGGGACGGATCGACGAGCAGCCCTTGAGCCAGATGACGGCCGAGCGCACTTCGGTGACGCCGTCGAAATTCTCGCTCAGGTGGCGCGTGACCTTGTCGAGCGTGACGCCCGAATCGGCCAGGTCGTCGACCAGCAGGATCTTGCCGGCCAGCGGGCCCTTGGTCATCGTCATGTACTTGGCGATGTCGAGGTCGCCGCGCACGGTGCCCGCTTCTTCACGGTAGGAGCTGGTCGACAGGATCGCCAGCGGCACGTCGAAGATGCGCGAGAACACGTCGCCCGGACGCACGCCGCCGCGCGCCAGGCACAGCACCTGGTCGAATTTCCAGCCCGATTCGTAGACCTTCAGCGCCAGGCGCTCGATCAGGCGGTGGTACTCGTCCCAGGATACCCAGAGATCGTTTTCGGTCGATTGTGGAGTGGTCATGTGGTTTCCTTTTATTCGAACGGATGACGCAGCACGATGGTTTCGACGCGGTCAGGACCGGTCGAGACCATGTCGACTGGCACACCGACCAGTTCTTCAATGCGCTTGATGTAGGCCCGCGCGGTGGCAGGCAGCTCGGCCAGCGACTTGGCGCCGACGGTGCTTTCTTTCCAGCCCGGCATGGTTTCGTAGACGGGCACGCAGCGCGCCGCATCTTCGGCGCCGACCGGGAAGATGTCGACATCGCGCCCGTCGATCTTGTAGCCGGTGCACAGCTGCAGCGTTTCGAGGCCGTCCAGCACATCGAGCTTGGTCAGGCACATGCCCGACACGCCGTTGATCTGGACCGAGCGGCGCAGCAGCGCGGCATCGAACCAGCCGCAGCGGCGCGCACGGCCGGTGACGGTGCCGAATTCATGGCCGACCGACGACAGGTGGTGGCCCACGCCGGCGTCCGTCGGCAGCTCCGACGGGAACGGGCCGGAGCCGACGCGCGTGGTGTAGGCCTTGGTGATGCCCAGGATGTAGTGCAGCATGCCAGGGCCGACGCCGGCGCCGGCGGCGGCATTGCCGGCCACGCAGTTCGACGAGGTCACGAACGGATAGGTGCCGTGGTCGACGTCGAGCAAGGAACCTTGCGCGCCTTCGAACAGCAGGTTGCCGCCGGCCTTGTGCGCCGCGTACAGCGCCGACGAGACGTCGCCCACCATCGGTTTCAGGCGCGGCACCAGGGCCATCGCGTCGTCGAAGGTTTTCTGGAAGTCGACCGCGTCGGCTTTCAGGTAATTGGTCAGCACGAAGTTATGGTAGTCGAGGTTCTCGCGCAGCTTCTCGGCGAAACGGGTCTCGTTGAGCATGTCGGCGATGCGGATCGCGCGGCGCGCCACTTTGTCTTCGTAGGCCGGGCCGATGCCCTTGCCGGTGGTGCCGATCTTGTTGACGCCGCGCGCCATTTCGCGCGCCACGTCGATGGCGACGTGGTACGGCAGGATCGCCGGGCAAGCCTCGGAGATCTTCAGGCGCGACACGACTTCAACGCCGATCGCCTGCAGCTTGTCGATCTCGCGCATCACGTCCGGCACAGACACCACCACACCGTTGCCGATGTAGCAGGCCACGCCTTCGCGCATGATGCCCGACGGGATCAGCTGCAGCGCCGTCTTCTGGCCATTGATGACCAGTGTATGGCCCGCATTGTGGCCACCCTGGAAACGGACCACGCCCTGGGCGTTGTCGGTCAACCAGTCGACGATTTTACCTTTGCCTTCATCGCCCCATTGGGTACCGATGACGACGACGTTTTTTGCCACGTTTTTCTTTGACATCACACTTAGCCTAAGTTTTTGAGAATCCAGTTGCTGTCTTCGAGGACGAGTACGCGATCGCACTCGAACTCGTCCTGATCATTGTCGTGACCCGGCATACTCTGGATCACCACCTCGCCTGCTTTGCGCAGAACGGCGATTTGTTCACGCAGCTCGGGGGCGTTGCCCCACGGCGCGCGGATCGAATGTTTGCGTTCGGCGGTCGGCAACAGCCGCGCCAGTTCGCGCAAGTCGAGCGAGAAGCCGGTCGCGGGACGGGCCCGGCCGAATGCTTCGCCCACATGGTCGTAGCGGCCGCCACGCGCCACCGCGTTCGGCAGGCCGGGCACGTACAGCGCGAACATCGCGCCGGACTCGTACGCGTAGCCGCGCAGGTCGGCCAGGTCGATCGCCACTTCGGCGCGTCCGATGGCGGAACCGGCCAGCGCGGCCAATTCGGCCAGCGCATGACTGATGCCGGGCGAGGCCGGCAGCGTGTCGCGCGCCTTTTTCAAAATGTCGATGTCGCCGTACAGATGCGGCAGGGCCAGCAGCGCGGCACGGGTGACCGGCGAGTATTTGGCGCTGATCGCTTCCAGGCCCGGGCTGTCCTTGGCGCGCAGCAGCGTGTACAGGGCCGCTTCGTCGCCGCTGGCGGCAGCATCGTCGGCCAGGATGGCGCGCAGCACGCCCACGTGCGACAGGTCCAGCCGCACATCGGGGAAGCCGGCCATCGCCAGCGAGGCCAGCGCCAGTTCCTGGATTTCGGCGTCGGCTTCGAGGCCGGCGTGGCCGTAGATCTCGGCGCCGATCTGGAGCGGCTCGCGGGTGGCGTGCAGGCCGCTCGGGCGGGTATGCAGCACGCTGCCGGCGTAGCACAAGCGGGTCACGGAATCGCGGTTGAGCAGGTGGGCGTCGATGCGCGCGACCTGGATCGTCATGTCGGCGCGCAGGCCCAGCATGCGGCCGGAAATCTGGTCGACCAGCTTGAAGGTGCGCAGGTCGGTGTCCTTGCCGGCGCCGGTCAGCAGCGAGTCGACGTATTCGAGCAGCGGCGGCATCACCAGCTCGTAGCCGTACAGGCGGAAGTTGTCGAGCATCAGGCGGCGCAGCTCTTCGATCTTGCGCGCTTCGGAGTGCAGGACGTCGGCGATATTTTCGGGCAGGAGCCAGTTCGGCATGGGCAAAAGCGGTAAGGCTTGGTAGTTAAAAGACGGACAACACTGCGGCTACGGGTTCCGGCAAAATGCTGCGCCGAACCATCAATTTTACCCGAAAACCGGGATTGGCACTTGGTATTGGGTCGAGAAAGGAGGAATTGCCGGCTGGTCGACGGCGAACCGGGGTCCGACCCATCGGGTCAGACCCCAAGCCCGGCGCTTACTTTTTCGACGGGGCGGGTGCGGATGGGCCGCCGGCGCCACGGAAGTAC
>JANYGW010000232.1 GCA_025359245.1 Massilia sp. | reverse complement strand
ATATGGGGCCCCGCGTGCGCGAGGACGACGGGGGTTGAAGTTTCCGTATCGCTGATGGCGCGATTTCCGGGTCAGGCCTTCTTCTTCATTTCAACCCACGCCTTGACCTGCTTCTCCAGCACGTCCATCGGCAATGGGCCGGCGCCAAGCACGGTGTCATGGAAGCCGCGCAGGTCGAACTTGGCGCCCAGTTCCTTCTTCGCATACTCGCGCAGAGCCAGAATTTTCAGCTGGCCGATCTTGTAGCCCAGCGCCTGCCCCGGCCATACGATGTAGCGGTCGGTTTCGCTTTGGACATCGACTTCATCGATACCCGAGTGGTCGTGGAAGAAATTGACCACTTGCTGGCGATTCCACTTTTTGTAGTGCAAGCCGGTGTCGACGACGAGGCGGATCGCGCGCAGCATTTCATCCTGCAAGTGGCCATAGTAGCTGTACGGATCCGAGTAGAAGCCCAGCTCCTCGCCCAGGCGTTCGGAGTACAGCGCCCAGCCTTCGGCGTAGGCGGTGTAATTGCCCTGCTGGCGGAACGGCGGCAGCGCTTCGAGCTCCTGCGCAATCGCAATCTGCATGTGGTGGCCAGGCACGCCTTCGTGCAGCGCGGTCGTTTCGATGCCGGCGACGCTGCGCTTGGCGAAGTCGCCGGTATTGACCATCACCCGGCCTGGACGGCTGCCATCCGGCGTACCCTGGTTGTACTGGGCCCCGGCCGCGCCTTTTTCGCGGAATTCCTCGATTGGGACGATTTCGACCTTCCCTTTCGGCAGGACGCCGAACAGCTCAGGCAACTTCGGATACATCTGGTCCGTGTATTTCTTGTACAGGTCGATGATTTCCTGGCGCGATTTCGGATGCAGCGCCGGATTCTTTTCCATTGCCTTGTTCATCGTCTTCAAGTCGGCAAAGCCAAGCTTCTGGGCCACTTTGAGCATTTCCGCTTCGATGCGTTTGACTTCGGCCAGGCCCAGCTGGTGGATTTCTTCCGGCGTCTGCTCGGTCGTGGTCGCCTGCTTGGCGCGGAAGCTGTAGCGCGCGCCGCCGTCCGGCAACGACCACAAGCCCACTTCCTTGCGGCCCATCGGCTGGTAGCGGGTCTTGACGAAGACGCCGAATTTTTTGTAGGCCGGCAGCACGTCGTGGTCGATCGCACCCAGGATGGCGGCGCTCAGGCGCGCCTTGTCCGCGGCCGAAAAATCGGCGGGGAATTTCTTGATCGGTTCGGCGAACGGCGAATCCTTGGCTTTCTGGGCGCCGATGGTATTGGTCTGCGTGACAATTTGCGGAATCAGGAACTTGGGCGGCATCAGGTGGTCGCGCATGCCGTTCTGCATCTGGATCGTCGTTTCATTGAACAGGCGCGGCAGCTGCTTGAGGCGCGCGATGTAGTCCTCGTAATCCTTGACCGTCACAAACGACAGCATCGCCACCAGCTGCGGCGCATCGATCTGGATGCCCGAATTCTGCAGCACCGGCATTTCCCATTCCTTGAAGCGGTCGCCCTCGATCGACAGTTTCAGATTGCGCACCATCAGTTCCTTGTTCAGGTGCTCCTGCACCGGGAAGCCGGTGGTGTCAATCGCTTCGAACAATTTCAGGAAGTCGGCGCTTTGCTTGACGTCCGCCTCGATCGCGGCCTGCGAAAAGTCCGACAGTCGGTCGTTGTAACGCTTGTCGCCGATGATCGAGGCGAACTCCGGGTTGTGCTTCAGGTTGTATTCCCATTGCTGGCTGAGCAGGGCCTTCAGGGCCTCGCGGCGACTGGCCAGGTCCGAGCCGGGCTCGGCCGCTTGCGCCATGCCCATCATTAGGCTGAGCATCAGCGCAGTTGCGCCTGCGCGGGTTATTGTTTTCATTGCAAATCCTTGGCGATATGGTTGAAAGCGTACTGTAGTCCGAGACACAGCTTGCCCGCACCGCAAAAGTGATGAATTGTCATTTTCGGGGAATGAACGGCATTTTGGCGGAATGGGGCGACGCCGGCGCGGCAAACTACCAGGTCGAAAACGGATGGCGGATCAGGTTGGAATTGAAATAGCGCGTGTCGTCGGTCACTTCGGCGCCGATCCAGTCGGGCTTGTCGAACCGCTGCTGCTCGGAGTCGAGTTCGATCTCGGCAAATTGCAGGCCCAGGTTGGCGCCTAGGAATTCATCGACCTCCCACACATTGCCGGCAAACGTGATGCGGCGCCGGTGCTTTTCGATGATTGGCTGTTCGCACAGCCGTTCGAGCAGCTCGTTGGCGTCGGCCAGCGGAATCGGATACTCCCACTCGCCGCGCGTGGCGCCCACGCTCTTGCCCTTGATCGTCATTGTGCCCCGCTCGCCTTCGACGCGCACCCGCACGGTGCGCTCCGGATTGGACGACAGATAGCCCTGGCGCAGCAGCACCGGCACGCCCAGCGAACGCCAGCCGTCGCCGGTCAGAAGGAACTTGCGTTCGATCTCGACGCCCATGATTAGTCCAGCGACAGCAGGATCGGTTGCAGGATCGCGGCACCGAGCTCGCTGCTGCGCGCACCGTTCCAGCCGACATAGGCGTCGGGCAGGTCGGCATTGTCCTTGAACGGCATTTCCAGCGTCAGCGACAAGCACTTGAAGGTATGGCCGATGTACTTGGAGGCGAGCGTGAGCACGTCCTCGTTGTACTTGCTGGCCGCATAACCGTACACGTTCTGGAAGTCGGGGCTGGCCGCCATGTACTGGTCGACGAAGGCTTTCTGGCGCGCGGCGCGCTCGGGCGTGAAGTCGGCCAGCATCTCGTTGCCGGCCACGAAATTGTACGGCAGCGCCTCATCGCCGTGGATGTCGAAGAACATGTCGCAACCGATTTCATGGATCTTGTTTTTGACGCACAGCACTTCGGGGCTGCGCTCCAGCGTCGGCGTCATCCATTCGCGGTTCAGGTTGGCGCCGGCGGCATTGGTGCGCAGGTTGCCGCGCACCGCACCATCCGGATTCATGTTCGGCACGATGTAGAACACCGCTTTTTTCAGCAGCTTGCGCGCGACCGGATTGGCGTCGTCGAGCAATGCATCGATCATGCCCTCGACAAACCATTCGGCCATCGTTTCGCCCGGGTGCTGGCGCGCGATGACCCAGATTTTCTTGGCCGCCTTGGGGTCGCCGATGACCACCAGGTTCATGTCGCGGCCGTCGACCGAGCTGCCCAGGTCGCTCACGCGGGCGAGCGGGTTCTCGGCCGCTTCGCCCAGCAGGCGCAAATGGCGTTCCCACGAATACGGCTCGAAGTAGGCGTAGTAGACGCTGTCCAGTTCCGGAGTATGGCTGACCGTCATCACCTGGCCGTCGAAGGTGGTCGGCACGCGGAACCAGTTTTCGGTGTCGTAGCTGGCCGCGACCTGGTAGTCCTCGAAGCCCTTGGCGTAGGTGGCCTGGCCGGCGTTCATGAAGCGGATCGTGCAGTCCTGCCCGCGCGCGCCCTGCAGGCGGAAATGGAACCACTGGTGGATATCGGCGTGCGAATCCTTGCGCAGGTTCACTTCGATCTGGTTGGCGCTGTCGGCTTTCAGTACCTCGATGGCACCGGAATCGAACTGCTGGCTAATTTTGATGGACATGCTGATCCTCTTGGCGATAGTGTGGCAAAGATGAGCATCATACCTGTGTTTCGTGGTTTTCCGGGCCACCAAGCAGCCGCCGCAGCCGCACCGGGTCGGCCGGCACGCCGTCCGCCATGGCGATGAAATACGGGAGTTGCCATTGCTGGGTTTTGACAGCCGCCTGCGCCACCGGTTCACTCCACGGCGGATAGACGCGCAATGCCCGCTTGCCCGCATGCTGCGGACCGGACAAGAGGCCCTTGGCGACCAGGATGCGCTTGTCGAAGATGAAAAGGCCATGCTGGGTGGCGCTCGCTGTGGACACGACGAGCAGGTCGACTGCATCGTCGGCGTCGAGCGGCGCGATCGGGGCACCGGGGTGGGCGCGTTTCCACAGGGTGAAGAACTGGCCCAGTTTGGTGGGCGTGATTTTTGCTGCCCGAAAGACGACATCGCGTCCCTCGAGTCGGAAGCGGCAGGCGCCATAGTCGGCGCTTTCCGCCTCATGCAGGACGGGGCCGGACAGGCGCAAGCCGGCAGCGGCGAGACAACGGTTCAGCGCTGCCGCGTGGCTTAGAATACGCCCAGGTCCATCAGGCTGCTGCGGTAGTTTTCCATGTATTGGCGCATCAGTTCGACGTTGCTGCGGTTCAACAGGACCAGCATCTCGGGGCCGTGCTCGAGTTGCATCGACATGCGCACGGCGTCGGGGAATTGCTTGCATTGCATGGTCGCCACGCGCGGGGTGCGGCGGTCGTCCCAGTCTTCGTCCTGGATTGCCGGGAAAGTGGTCGGCGCGCGCAATTGCGGATCCTGGTTGACGGGGAAATGCTGGAGCAGCCAGAACACGATGTGGGCTGGCAGGTAGACGCAGCCATCCTTGCCGCCGGTGAAGGAAAACTTGACCAATACTAAATTGCCGACTTTGTCGCATGACATAGCCATGCTCTTGACTTCACGGACCGCTGGTTTTGCCACGATATGCCTCAGGGAGTTAAAAACGCGCGACGATTTTACCGCATAAATCGCTCCATAAGCCATTTCAGAAAATCAAGCAGCGTCGCCCTCGCGAAAGCGGGAGCCCATGCTGAGCATAGTCAGCATGAGCCCCCGCCTTCGCGAGGGCGACGATAGGTATTTCGCGATGTCGCGTCGGTCAGCGCGACTTGCTGCCGCCGCCACCTTTGCTATCTGCATCGGTGTCGGCGCTGGCGCGGTCGCCCTGCTTGTTGCCGCTCTGTTTGCCGGCGTCACTGCCGGTGCGCGAGCTGGACTGGTCGGACTGCCGATTGCCGTGGCTCATGCTGCCAGCGCGGCGTGCTTCTTCCGACGTGAATTCGTGGGCCGTGCCTTTTTCATGCGCGGCCTTGCCGCCTTCGCTGGCGATTTCGCGCTGGCGATCCGGATCCATTGATGCAAAGCCGCGGCTGCTGGTGCCACTGCCCCGGCTACCGCTTTGTTTGTTGCCTTCCTTGTTCGTTGCCATGATCATCTCCCTGTGACTGCTGCCTCACGATCCCAGCGGCCATGCGCCGATGAGCGACGTGTCAAAATCATCTTAGGCATACAGCATGGCCGCTGCTATAGGACTGCGACAGGCGACTTTGTAGGACAACAGGCGTTAGAAATTTCGAGCAGGAAAATTTAGTGCATGGGGCGATATCCGCGCTACGGTGCGGCAACACTGGCCAGGCATGCGGCACTGACCGGAAACACCGGCGGGCGGGCGCCGGCCGCCTCCCAGCCGTACAGGAAACCGCAGGCCGCGCCGCACACCCGCCCCTGGCATGCGCCCATGCCGGCCCGCGTCTGCAGCTTGGCGGCGCGCCAGCTCGCATGCGGCGCCAGTTCGGCGGCGCGCACGTCTTCGCAGCGGCACACGATCGTTGACGGGGTACACAGTGCGCGCATGGCCGGCGTCGGCGCGAAGCTGTGCGCGAGCAGGCGCGCAAATGCCTGGGCCGAGGCCAGCGCCCTGCGCTCGGCGCCCGACGCCGCCATGCCGGCCGCCGCCAGGCCCGCGATGCGCCCTTCGGCCAGCGCCTTGTCGACGCCGCCGATGCCGGTCGACTCGCCGGCCGCCCATACGCCGTCGATGCTGGTGCGCTGCGCCAGGTCCACGCTGACCCGCCCGTGCGCCAGCGCGCAGCCGAACAGACCCGCGATTTCCAGCGTCGGCAGCAGGCCGAAACCGCACGCCAGGAAGTCGCATTCGATGTCGCGCACCTGGCCGCCCTGCTCCAGCTGCGCCGACAGCAAGCGCTCGTCGCCGCTGGCCGCGCGCACGGTCGCGCCGCGCAGGTAAGGCACGCGCCGCAAGCGGGCAAACAACCGCAGCGCCTGCGCCAGCTTGGCAGGGTGGCGCAACGCCAGCCGGCCGCCGAAGCGGGCCAGCTCGGCGCCGCTGCGATGTTCGGCAATCGCCACCACCTGCGCGCCGCTGCGCTGCAGCGTGTCGGCCACGGCCAGCAGCAGCGGGCCGCTGCCGGCCACCAGCACGCGCTTGCCGGCGACCGGCATGCCGCCCTTGACCAGCGCCTGCATGCCGCCCGCGCCGGTCACGCCGGGCAAGGTCCATCCGGGAAAAGGCAGCAGCAACTCGCGCGCGCCGCTGCAAATGACAAGGCGCTCCCATGCCAGCGTGCGCGGGCCGTGGTCAGTGTCGAGCAGCAGCGTGCCCGGCGCGCCGCAGGCCACCAGGCGCGTACCGCACAGCAGCTTGACCTGAGGACGGGCGCTGAGCGCCTTCCACAGCCGCCCGGCGCGCGCGTCGCTCCAGTGCGGCGGACCGCCGCGCCATATCTGGCCGCCGGGCGCCGGGTTCTCGTCGACCAGCAGCACCGGCTGGCCGTTGGCGGACGCCGCCTCGGCCGCCGCCAGGCCCGCCGGACCGGCGCCCAGGATCACGACCGGCAGGCGCGTCATGCCGGACCGCCGTCGCCGGTTTGGATCGACATGCCCGAATGGCAGCGCACCTGGCACGCGAGCCGGTGCGGCTTGCCGTCGATGGTGACCCGGCATTCCTGGCACTGGCCCATGCCGCACAGCGCGAAACGCGCCTCGCCGCTGACCGAGCGGCGCGTGCACAGCTGGCCGGCCAGCACCAGCGCCGCCACCGCGCTCGCGCCGGCCGGCACCCGCACCGCGCGGCCGTCGACAAACACCAATACTTCATCACCCGCCATGCATGCTCCCTGCCAGCGCCGCAAAGCGCGACGGCGCGTACGGCGCCGCATCGATGTCGCTGGCCCGGCCCAGCAGCTGGTCGGCCAGCAGCCTTGCGCTGCCAAACGCGGTGGTCACGCCCAGCCCTTCGTGGCCGCAGGCGAGCCATACGCCAGGCCGGCCCGGATGGGCACCGAGCAGCGGGCGACCGTCGGGCGACGCCGGCCGCATGCCGGTCCAGGCGCGCAGGATATTCATGTGCGCCAGGCAAGGCAGCAGGCCGATCGCCGCGCGCAGCACCATCGCCAGCACCTTGGGGTCGACCGTGGTGTCGCCCTGGCCATCCTGGCGACATGAGCCGACCAGCCACTGGCCGCTGCTGCGCGGCTGTACATTGGCCGCCACCGACAGCGCATCGCCGCCGCTGGCGAACTGGCCGTAATTCATGCTCACGACCTGGTGCGCAAGGCGGCCCGGATAGCGGTCCGTGATGGCCAGGTGGCCCTTGCGCGGAGCGACCGGGACCTCGGGCAGCAGCGCGGCGACGTCGGCGCCGGCCGCAACCACCACGCGTCCGGCATCCATGTGCTGTCCATTGGCCAGCGTCAGCCCGCCGGCGCCGATGGCAACCACGCGCTGGCCCAGGTACAGCGCGCCGCCCAGCCCGACCAGCCGGCGCGCCAAAAAATTGGCCACGGCCGGCGGATACACGACGCTGTCGCCGCGCACCCGCACGCCGCCGCACAGGCCGCGCCGCAGCGCCGGTTCGAGCTTGCGCAGCTGATGCGCGTCGAGCGCGTCGGCGCTGCAGCCGCGCGCGGACAGCCGTTCGGCGCGGCGCTGCGCCTCGGCCAATTGGTGTTCGTCTTCAGCGACCCACAAGGTGCCGCAATGGAGCGGCTCGCCAATGCCGGGGTTGGCCGCGAAGAAGTCGCGCCACAGTCCCAGCGACAGCAGGCACAGGTCAAGTTCATCCTCGGTTTCGTCGAGCGCGACCAGGTGGCCCATGCCGGCCGCAGTCACGCCGGCCCCGGGCGTGGCGGCGTCGAGCAGGCCGACATCCATGCCCTCTTCGCGCAAGGCCAGCGCGCAGGCGGCGCCGACGATGCCGGCGCCGATCACCAGGACGTCATGCGAACGCGCCACTTCAGCCCAGGCGCGGCAAATGCGGACGCGTTTCCATGGCCTGGCGGATGATGGCTTCGGCGCGCGCGCGCTGCTCGCCTTCGAGCGGCAGGCGCGGCGCGCGCACCCTTTCGTTCGAGCCGATCGCCAGCGCCTCGGCCAGCTTGATGTTTTGCACCAGGTAGGTCGACACGTCGAGGTCGAGCAGCGGGCGGAACCAGCGGTAGATCGCCAGCGCTTCGGCGTTGCGCCCGGCCTGCATCAGCTGGTAGATGGCGACCGTCTCTTTCGGGAAGGCGACCACCAGGCCGGCCACCCAGCCGACCGCGCCCACCGCCAGCGCTTCGAAGGCGAGGTTGTCGACGCCGGTGAACAGCGCATAGCGGCTGCCCAGGCGATTGATGATTTCGGTGCTGCGGCGGATATCGTCGGACGACTCCTTGACGGCCACGAAGCGCGCATCGTCGGCCAGTTCTTCTAGCATGTCGGTGGTGACGTCGACCCGGTAGGCGAGGCGGTTCGAATACAGCATGATCGGCAGGTCGCCGGCGGCGGCGACGGCGCGCAACGTGGCCACGGTTTCCTTGTGATTGCTGTGGTAGATCGTGCTGGGCACCACCATCAGGCCATCGGCGCCGGCGCGCGCAGCCTTTTCGGCCAGCGCGCAAGCGTCGCGGGTGGCCGCTTCGGCGATCGTCAGCAGCGCCGGACGCGCGCCGCACACCTGCTTGGACAGGCGCAGCACATCGAGCCGCTCGGCGTGCGACAGCATCGGGCCCTCGCCCAGCGAACCGCAGGCGATCAGGCCGTCGCAACCGGCATCGATCAGCAGGGCGAAGCAGCGCTCCATCTCGACAAAATCGAGGCTGCCGTCTTCATTGAACTTGGTCGTTACTGCAGGTATCACGCCGTGCCACATGGGATGCTTTCGTTGGGTTGCTGTAGGTAGCCAGAGTAACCCGGCCGGTGCCTGCGGTCTTGTTCCCCGGCGCCGCCGCGCAAATCGAAATCGGCACAATTGACGGCGCATTCGATTTATACTTGGAGCTCGCCAAGACCGGAGACAACGATCCATGGACATGAGCACCCTGCTACCCGCCGGGGCAAGCCTGCGCGCAGTCGACCTGAGTGCGCTGGAAAGCCTGTTTGACGCCCTCAACGACGTCGCCTTTTTCGTCAAGGACCGCGAGGGGCGTTACCTGAGCGTCAACACCACGCTGGTGCGGCGCTGCGGCCTGCGCGCCAAGACCGAGCTGATCGGCAAGACCGCGCTGGAAGTACACCCGGCCGCGCTGGCCCAGGCCTACATGGCGCAGGACCGCCAGGTGATCGACAGTGGCGCGGCCCTGAGCAAGCACCTCGAACTGCATATGTACCCGACCCGTTCGCGCGGCTGGTGCCTGACCCACAAGGTGCCGCTGCGCGACGAAAACGGCATAATTGTCGGGCTGGCCGGCACCTCGCAGGACCTCGGCCTGGCCGACGAAATGCATCCGGTGTACCGCAAGATCGCCGCGATCGCCCAGCACATCCGCGAGAATTACCACGCCAACGTCAGCATGGAAGAACTGGCCAGCGGCGCCGGCCTGTCGCTGTCGCGCGTCGAGCGCCTGTTCCAGCGCGTGTTCCACTACTCGCCGCGCCAGCTGCTGCTGCAGTCGCGCCTGGCTGCGGCGATGGCGCTGCTCGACGCGCCGGGCGAGCAGAGCATCGCCGACATCGCCTACGCCTGCGGCTACACCGACCACAGCGCGTTCAGCCGCCAGTTCAAGGCCCATACAGGCATGAGTCCGGTGCAATACCGCATGCATAGCCGCGCCCGCTAGCCGTGCCCCCGGATGCGCAGGCGAGCTCACCGGCACGGCAGTTGCCGTTACAATGATCCCGGATAATTTTTGCCTGGGATCACGATGAGCAAGCTGCAATTCACCATGCTGGGAATCGCCGCGTGCGCGCTGGTGCTCGGGTGCATGGCGGCCTGCGCGCCGCTGCGCACGCTCAACGCCCTCACGCCGGGCAGTGCCCTGCGCGTGCGTTCCGGCGTGCCCTACGGAACGCATGCGCGCCACAAATTGGATATCTACGCGCCCGACAAGACGATCACGCCGGCGCCCGTGGTGGTGTTCTTCTACGGAGGCAACTGGACCAGCGGCGAGCGCGACGATTACGCCTTCGTCGGGCGCGCACTGGCCTCGCGCGGCTTCGTGGCCGTCATCGCCGACTACCGCTTGTATCCCGAAGTGGCCTACCCGGATTTCCTCGACGATGCGGCGCAGGCAGTGGCCTGGACCGCGCACGACATCGCCCGCTTCGGCGGCGATCCGCAGCGCCTGTACCTGATGGGTCACAGCGCCGGCGCCTACAACGCGGCCATGCTGGCGCTCGATCCGTCCTATCTCGCCAGGGCCGGCCTGCGCAGCGCGGCGCTGCGCGGCTGGATCGGCCTGGCCGGACCTTACGATTTCATTCCCGTTGAGAACAAGACGTCGCGCCCGGTGTTCCACTTCCCGGACACGCCGCCGGCCTCCCAGCCGATCAACCATGTGAGCAAGGATGCGCCGCCGGCCCTGCTCATTGCCGCCCGTTCAGACGCGCTGGTCAATCCGTTGCGCAATACCGGTGGCATGGCCAACAAACTGCGCGCCAACGGCGTGTACGTGGAAGAGAAATATTTCGACGTGGTCAACCACGTGACGCTGGTCGCATCGCTCGCTGCGCCATTGCGCGCGCTGGCGCCGACGCTTGACGCCGTCACGCAGTTTATCGACAGCGATGGCGGGCGCCGACGCGCGGCGCTGGCGCGAGACGCCGTCGTCGCCGCGCCGGGGCCGTAGCATAGCGGCTGCGCTTGATGCAGGTTCAGCACGCACGATCCGTCCGGAACTCGGCCATACGCCCGCCTCTCCAATCACCGTCACCATCGCGACGGTACGGGAGAGTCCATGTCCATGAAAGCGGTGTTCCTGGAGCAAGACGGCGCGCTGACCGACGATAACGGCGGCCACGCCAATCCGCGCTGCATCACGCTGTGCAGCGGCGCCGGACCTGCGCTGCGCCTGCTGGCCCGGCTCGACTATCGCTTCTTTGTTGTCAGCAACCAGGATGGCGTGGCGCACGGGCATTTCGCCGAGGCGGCGCTCGAACCGGTGCGCCACCGCCTGGCCGACTTGCTGTTTCGCGAGCAGCTCGGCCTGGACGGTTTCTACTATTGCCCGCATCATCCTGACGGCCGGATCGCCGCGTATGCGCTCGACTGCCTGTGCCGCCAACCTATGCCGGGCCTGCTGCTCAAGGCGGCGCGCGAACACGATATCGACCTGCAGGCGTCGTGGATGATCGGCGCCATCCTGCACGATATCGAGGCCGGCAACCGGGCCGGCTGCCGCACGGTGCTGATCGACAGCGGCAACGAAACCGAATGGCGGCTCGGCCGCCATCGCCTCCCCACCCGCGTGGTCAGCGATCTCTGCGCGGCGGCCGACGTCATCGCCGCCGCCGACACCGCGCGGCCCTGAGCGCCGATCCCTGCCGCGGTACGTTCCCGTGTGGTTAAAAAAATATGTCAACTTTGCTTGACATCGTCATTTTTGCTGACTACCATGACAAGCATGCTTTACACATGGAAGAGCCCTCCCCGGCCGATCCACCCGACCTCACCACCAAGGAGCCAGCATGAACCGCAGCCTCGTCTTCGCAGCAATCCTCGCCCTGTGCACCCCGCTGGCCAGCCAGGCCGGCAGTACCGCCGCCGCGCCCGCCAGCGCCGTCGCGGCGGGCGATCAGTTCGATGTCGGGCCGATGCTGGTGGAGCGCCATGGCAAGCACGGCAGCCCGATGATCTTCATTCCCGGCCTGTCCAGCGGCCCGTATGTGTGGGACGAGGCAGTGCGCCAGTTCGGCAACGACCATGTGCTCTACCTGGTCACCCTGCCCGGCTTCAACGGCCGCGCGGCCGCCGGCGGCGACCTGGTTGCGGGCGTGGACCAGTGGCTTGGCCAGCTGATCGCCACGCGCAAGCTGGTGCGACCGGTGCTGGTCGGGCACAGCCTTGGCGCCACGTTTTCGATCGCCTATGCCGAAAAGCATCCGGACCAGGTCGGCGGCGTGATCGCCATCGATGGCTTGCCGGTCATGCCAGGCACTGAAAACATGCCGCTCGATCAGCGCCCGGCCATGGCGGCCGGCATCAAGCAGCGCATGGGCGGCATCACGCAGCCGGCCTTCGCCGCCCAGCAAAAGGCCTTCATGCACAGCGCCATGGGCGTGATGGATGGCGGCGTCGCCGATACGCTGGCCGAACGCAGCGCCCGCAGCGATCCGGCCGCCGTGATCGAATTCATGTCCCAGGTGCTGGCGCTCGACCTGCGCAAGGACCTGCCCGGCATCCGCGTGCCGGTGCTGGTGATCATGCCCTTCCATGACGCCGACATGAAAGCGGCCGGCATGCCGATGACGGCGCAGATGAAGGCCGACTATTACGCAGCGCTGATGACGGGCACGCCCAAGGTGACGGTAGTGCCGGTGTCGCCGGCGCGCCACTTCGCCATGTTCGACCAGCCGCAGCAAGTGACCGACGCCATCCGCACTTATCTCAACGCACTGTAAGGAGCACGCCATGAAACCACTCTCGTTCTGGATACGCCGCTTCATCTGGGTGGCCGGCATCGCCACCATGGTGATCCTTGGCAGCAAGCTGCTGCGCGGCTTCGCGCTCGACCAGGTCATTACGGAATCGTTCGTATGGGGATTGACAACGGCAGCCGTGTTCATCGGCACGCGCTACTACTACGCGCGCCGCGGCATCGCCTGCGCCATGTGCCGCGACACGCCGGAAGCGTGACGCGGACAGGCTAGGCCAGCAGGCGCGAGTGCTTGGGCAGCTTGGCCGACAGGTAGTCGTGCTGGTCGGCCAGCACATGGCGGCCGCTGAGGATGAAATGTTCGTAGCGGCACGGCACGTAAGGCACATACAGCAGCGGCCGGAAGTCGTGCACGTATTTCGAGCCCTTGGCCTGGTTGCACGCCTTGCACGCGGTGACGCAATTCATCCAGCTATCCTTGCCGCCGTGGGTGCGGGCCAGGATGTGGTCGCGCGACAAATACTGGCGCGCAAACACATTGCCGCAAAAAGCGCAGGTATGGCGGTCGCGCGCGAACAGCAGGTGGTTGTCGTCGCCCAGGGGAAGTTCCTGGCGCAGCATGCGCGTCATGCGTTCGCTGCCGGAGATGGCGATGATGGGCTTGACGGTCAGGGTGGACAGGATGCCCGCGTTCGAGACGCCGCCGCGGAACAGGAATTCACGATCGCCAAGCTCCCACGCCACCTTGTGGGTCGCGTAATAATGGATCGCTTCCTGCGGGGTAATCCAATCAAACGGATTTCCCGCGATATCGAGGGCAAGGATTTGCGGAGTCATAAATGTCACCTGTACTGCAATATTAGTTGAAATTGGGGATGCGTGGATAAACAGCCGTGCTCGGGTTTGCACGAGCGGCGCAAATGACCGCGTTTCGGACCAAAATGCCACACAAGTAGACGAAATGATCAGGCGCCAGAAAACCGGGGTCGGACGGGGACGCCGAGACCACCACTCGTTGGTTTTGGGGAAACTGGCAGTGGATGCAGGGTTCGAACCTGCGACAACCTGAGTCAAAGTCAGGTGCTCTACCAACTGAGCTAATCCACAATTGAAAATAAAAAGGCCCGGCGTCCTTGCGGACATCCGAGCCTTGGGCTTGACCTTGCGGTCGGCCGGGGCGGATTGCTCCTGCCCGGCTAGGGATGTCCCCCTCGGATGTGCTGCGTCTTGCCGGCCGCCATGGGCCGATGCTGGACCTGGCGCTTCGTCGTCATCTGTTGTTGCGTCGCTGTGTACATGGCCGGTCCTTTCATCGTTGTTGGTGCAGCTCTGTGCAGGGCGAGTCAATGCATTCTCACACGCAGCATATGAAAAAGCAAGCATATAACGGCCTTTATTTGCTCACTACGCAAATAAATGACATATAACGCGTATTTTTAGCTGCCGATGCAGATATTTACCGCATGAGAAACCCGCCCTGCACCAGCTCAGATACCCGCCAGGCCCTGCAGGCTGAGCTGGTTCATGGTCCCGATGATCTGCTCGTTGAGCTTGACGATGCTGCCGTCGGCGCCAATGCTGTAGGCGACCACCTTGTCGTCGCCCAGGTAGTCCGCGTACAGGAACTTGCCGTCGGCGCTGATCCACGAATCGCCCGAGACGCTGTTCACGCCCGGCAGCACGCCCGCCTCGGTGGCCGCCTTCGCGCGCAGCAGCGTCAGCGCGCCGCCCGCCCCCACCGCATACGACGACACCGTGCCGGCGCCGTTGCCGACATAGGCGAACTTGCCGTTCGGCGTGATCACCAGCCAGCACGGCGCGGCCTCGCCGCTGACGACCGAGCCGATCAGGTTCAGCACGCCGGCATTGGTGAACGAATACGAAGCCAGCGCGCGCCCGCTGATGTCGCTCGACAGGTACAGCGTGGGCGCGGCGAACGCGCCGGCGAACGGTGTCGTCACGCCGGCCGTGTTGCTCACCGGCGAACCGAGCGAGCCATCCTTGTTCATCGGATACGAGACCACGACGTTCGAGGCCACGCCGGCGCTGACGACGATGAAATTGCCATCGGGCGAAACCACGACCTGGGTCGGCGCGCCGTTCGCCATCGGCAGGTTTTGCAAACTCAGTTGCGCCAGCGCGCCATCGGCCTGCACCGCGTAGGCGCCGACCTGGTTGGCGCCAGTCTGGAACATCACATACAGAAAGCCGTTGCGATAGGCCAGGCTCGATGGCGTGGAGCCGAGCAGCCGGGTGCTCTTCTTCAGCGTCAGGTCGCCGCTCGTCTGGTCGATGGAAAATACCGACACCGACGAATCGCCGCCGTTGACGGCAAACAGCAGCGTCTTGTCGGCGCTGATGATGACGCTGTTCTGGCTGCCCAGCGAATTGGGCGCCGCCGCCGCCGTACCGGGCTTGATGCCGTTCAGCCCCGCCCCGCCGGATGCGGTGCGGTTCTTCACGCTGATCGAGCCGTCGGCGTTGCGCACCATATGCACGATGGTGTTGACGGTTTCGTTGGTCTGCGCGTACAGCTGATTGGCGATGACCGGGGCCGGCGCCGGAGCCGGTGCCGGGGTCGCCGTGTCGTTGCCGCCGCCGCATGCGCTCAGCGTCAGCGCGATCGCGGCGGCCATCAATGTGCGTTGCGCTGCGTTGGTCGAAATAAAATTCATGAACTGCTCCTGGAGTGTGGATGAGTGGGATGTACTCGCAAGCGACAATGCTCGGTAGTCTCTGTTGGTCGGCGAACCCATCCAGGCCTTACACCGTTCACAAATTATTTTTTATCAGCGCGCGGCGCTCCAGCAACAGCGCAGCGCCGACAGTGGCGCACATGATGGCGAAAGCCAGCCACGCGTGCGGCCACAGCAAAGGCAAGCCAAGCAAGACCAGGCCGTCGTTCGAGCCGGGGATCAGCAGGCTGCCCACCCCCATCAGGAAGCCGCCGGCGCAGCAGCGCGCACACAAGGCAATCTGCACGCGCCCGGTGCGCCACTTGCCGGCGCTGTAGCCGCCGGCAAGCGCGCCCGCAAACAGCGCCAGCAGCAGCACAGCGCGCCACGGCAGATTCATCGCGGCGCCGCGCGCCAGTTCCGCCAGCACGTCTGTATAGGCCCAGCTATCGCCCACCAGCAGCAGCATCGACCCGAACGCGACGCCGATGACGAGTGTGGCCGCGCCCGGCGCCCACGCCGCCGCGCTGAGCCACGCGAAAGGCGCCGCGCGCGCGGCGCGCTGAGCCACGCGAAAGGCGACGCGCGCGCGGCGCGCCAGCGCCAGCACGCGTGAGCGATCCGCCACAGCACCAGGCACGCCAGCAGCGGCGCGCTCCATGCCGCGCCCGCCAGCACCGGCGAGAGCGCGTCGGTCTTCACCGGATGGGGCGCCATCGGCAGCGCATGCAAGGCCGCGCAGCCGAGAAAATAGCCGAGCGGCGTGGCCAGGTACGACCATTCCCCCGCGCCCAGGCGCGCAACCGTCCCCACCACGCAAGCCCGGTTGACGAACGCGCCCAGGCCGAGCAGCACCGCGCCAACGCAGGTGCCCCAGCCGATCGCATACCCGCGCGGCATGAACGCGCTCCAGCCGAGCAGCGCGGCGAGCAGCAGGCCGGCGGCCACCCACAGCGACGCTTCGAGCATGCTGGCCAGGCGCACGCAGCGGCGCTGGCCGACGATTTCATCCATCGCCGCCACACTGCAGGTCGCCCCGCGCTGGATCGCGAAGCCCATCAGGGCGGTCATCAGGGCGGCCAGCAGGAAGCCGGCGGTGGCGATATCGATCTGCATGGCGGTCTCGAAAACGTGGCTCGTGAAAATAAGTCGCGCGGCGTCGGCATTCCTTACAGCCATCCGCGATTACAATCAGGGCATTCAAGCAAATGCGATCGGTGTCCATGATGCGAAAAATTCTCTGTCTCCTGCTGGCAGCGGCCAGCACCGTTCCCGCGTTTGCGCGCGAGAACAGCGCGATCAAATACCGGACTGTGGCGGCCGCCATGGCCGACCTGAAGGCAAAGAAGGACGCCACCATCAGCGTTCAGAATGGCTGGACCGTCATCGAGGACCAGGCCGGCGCGGCCATCTGGTCGTTCGTGCCGGTTGGCCATCCCGCCTATCCGGCCGTGATCCGGCGCGCCATCGTCGTTCAAGACGGCAAGAGCGGTATCGCGACCGAGTCGCTGTGCCAGGCCAGCAAGAGCGCCTGCGACAAGCTGATGGACGAATACGAAAAGGCGGGCAGCCATGCCAGCGCCGACGCGCGCACCAGCGCCATCGGCGCGCACGGCACGCCGGCGCGCGACATTCAGGTGCAGCGGCTTGGCGATGACGCGTTCCGCCTGGTCCTGACCAGCTACACCAGCAAGACGGCGGAGGCCGGCCAGCGCGAACTGCTGTCCAAGGCGCAGCAATTGTGCGGGACGAAGCCGGCCAACTTCGGCAGGTATGAATTCAACCTGATCGAGTCGTTCCGGGTCGGCGGCAGCGACAAGGGCCACCTCGAGCTCAAGCAAACGATCAGCTGCGGCGAGGCGGCCGCCACGCCCACTCCCAGCCAGGCCATCATGCATGTCGCGGCCAGCGCAGAACAAATCAGGCAGGTCGAGCAACAGGCCAGGCTCTACTTCGCCGCGAAGGACCAGCGCCGCTACCAGCAAGCCTATGCGCTGATGGCGCCGGTGCAGAAGCTGGCCGTGCCGTTCGACGCCTGGCAGGCGCGCGTGGACGCGTTCAACGACAAGGCCGGCGCCGTGCGCGAGCGCGCCATCCGGAAGATCACCTGGTACCAGGATCCGCCGCAGGCCGCGCCCGGCCTGTATGCGGCCGTGGACTTCGTCAGCCAGTTCGCCAACCTCGAAGTCCATTGCGGCTTCGTCGCATGGCAGCAGCAGCCTGACGGCAGCTTCCTGCTGGTGCGCGAAGAAGAAAACTCACTGGACAAGGTCACCGCAAAGAACCTGAAGCCGGAAGAAATCGAGCGGGTTCGGGTGCAATTCAAATGCAAGGACTAGGCCGCTCGCGCCCCTCACTTCTGCGCGAAGGCGGCAAACCCTTGCAGGAATTGCTGTAGCTGCGCCTTCATCTTCTCGTCGACCATCTCGCCAGCGTCGTTGAAGACACCGCCGGCGCGCGAGACCATCAGCCGTCCGCCGAACCACGGGCGCGTGCCCAGCGTGCGCAACACGGGCAGCCACGCATCCTGCGCCAGAATGGTGCCGAAGCCGCCGGGCGAGGCGCCGATGACGGCGATCGGACGCTGGCCGAATACCTTGGGAATGTCGCCCGCCGGACGGGTCAGCCAGTCGATCGCATTCTTCAATACGCCAGGCATCGAATTATTGTATTCGGGCGTGACCAGCAATACGCCGTCGCTGGCCGCAATCTTGTCCTTCAATAGCTGGACCGCCGCCGGAATGCCCTCGTTCGCCTCGACGTCGCCGTCGTACAGCGGGATGCCCTTGATGCTGGCAATTTCCAGCGTCGCGCCGGCCGGCATCAGCGTGGCGGCCGTGCGCAGCAGCGCGGCGTTATACGAAGCGGCGCGCAAGCTGCCGGCAATGCCGATGATGTTCGTCATGCTGTTCTCCTGGTGAAGTGAAGGGGTGCCCACACCGACGATGGTACAGCCGGCGGCACGCGCTGCCAATGCAATATATGCATGCGTACGATGGCCGCAATCGCAAAAAGAGCACTCGTTGAATGGCCGGATATGTGGCAAAATTGGCAATCTGAGCGCCGCTCGTTTGCCTGCTCATCACCACTCCATCACCGATACTTTCATGCGCTTACGCCCTCGCCCTCATTTCACGCAACAGCTGTGCACCGTCGCCATGTCCCTGGCCTTGTTCGGCGCTTGCACGAGCTTGCCTTTGACCATAGACAGCAAGGCTACCGCGCCGGTGCTCGACGGCTTTGGCGATACGACCCTGGTGCCGTCGCAAGCGAACGAGGCGGCGCGCCGCCTGTTCGCGCAAGGCATGGCGCAGGTCTACGCCTTCAACGGCGGCGAGGCCATCCGCGCGTTCAAGGCCGCGCTGGCGCAAGACCCGGAATGCGCCATGTGCGCCTGGGGCGTGGCCCTGAAGATGGGCCCGAATATCAACAATCCGAAACGGGGCGAGCTGGGCGAAGCGGCCAAATATCTGAGCTACGCGATCGTACACAGCAAAGGCGCCTCGGCGCGCGACCAGGCGCTGATCATGTCGCTTGCCGTCCGCTACGGCCACAGCGCCGGGCGCGCCATCGCGCCGCCGCCGGCCGACCTGTGCCGCGCGCCCGGTTCCGGCACCAGCGAGCCAGCCGACCCGCTCGACATTGCCTATGCCGTCCACATGCAGGCGTTGGCAGCGCGCTTTCCGGACGACCCCGATGTGCTGAGCACGTACGCCGAAGCTGAAATGGTCGCCACCAGGGGCGACTGGTGGGACCGGGTCACCGGCAAGCCGTACGGGCGCATCGGCGAACTGGCCAACCTGATTGAAGCGGGCCTGGTCAAGCATCCCGAGCACGTGGGCCTGAACCATTACATGATCCATGTGGTCGATGCGGTTCCGGTTGCCGCGCGCGCCGTGGCCGCGGCCGACCGCCTGGGCAAGCTGGCGCCGAAGTCGCCGCATTTGCTGCACATGCCGTCGCATACCTATGCGCAGGTGGGCCGCTACGCCGACGCGACGCGCGTGAACCAGCTGGCCAACGCGGCCGACGAGGCGATGATGGTCGAACTGAAGAAGCAGCATTTCACGGACACCCTGGACTGGCGCGGCCACGATACGCATTTTCAATGGTATGCATCGCTGATGGAAGGACGCGGCGCGCTGGCGCTCGACTCCGCGCGCGCCGTTGCCGGACGGGCCAAGAGCGACCATGAATGGGCCGAATACACGCGCAGCCTGCCGACGCTGACCTTGCTGCATCTGCAGCGCTGGGACGCGCTGGTCAAGGAGCCGATGCCCAGCGGCGACAAGGGCATCGCCATGCTGCTCGGCGAAATGGCGCACGGGATCGCGATGGTGCATACCGGCCAGCTCGACAACGCCAAGGCAGCGCTGGCGCGCTTGAAGCCGCGAGCGGCCAAGCTGCTCGCCAAGCATACCGGCAAGGATTTCATCTCAAAAATGGCGCGCGCGCTGGCGACCAGCGCGCAAATGCAATTGGGCGCCGAGATCGCCTTCGCGGAGCAACGCACCGACGAGGCATTGAAACTGCAGGCCGACGCGGTCGAGGCTGCGGCTGACGCCGATCACACCGAACCGCCGATGCTGGCCGGCGGCCCGCGCCTGCGCCTGGGCGCCATGCAATTTCGGGCCAGGCAGTTCGGCAAATCCGAACAGAGCTTCCGCGCCGAGCTGGCCATCCATCCGGGCAGCGGATGGGCACTGAATGGCCTGGAAAAATCCCTGGCTGGCCAGGGCAAGGAAAAAGAGGCGCAAGCGGCGCAGCGCGACCTCGCCACCAGCTGGGCGGTGGCCGACAGCCAGCTGCGCAGCGTGCAATAGGCGCACGGAGCGCCCTGCCGCGACGCCCGGACATGCCCAAGCATGGGCATGTCCGGGCGTCAAGAAAGGGACTGTGGTGACGGAACGGAAATTTCCTCCTTGCGCAAGGCGATGGCCTTGCCGATTGCCAGCAGGTCCAGCTTGGCTTTGCGTGCCTTGGGAAATAGCTCGCTCTCCTCTTCGCCGATGTGATGCTCGATCTGTTCGGACAGCACCTTGATTTTCGCGTCGTAGAGTTCGTCCTGCGCATCCATCGACAGGATCTGGGCGATCAGGTCCTTGGCCGCCGCGTGTTCGACCAGCGCTTCGTCGACCAGGTCTTCGGCCTCGCTGCTGGCGTTGTGCACGGCGGGATAAAACAATTCCTCTTCGGCCGTCGCATGCTTGATTAGCTCGGTGCAGATTTGCATGGCGAGCTTTTTCTTCGCGACGAAGGCGCGCTCGCCCAGGCCCTCGTATTGCTCGAACAGGGCCTTGACGTTCTCGTGGTCCTGGGTCAGTAGGGCAATGGCGTCGAGCTCGCCGCTTTTTTGCTGGACAGGCTTCGATTTGCTCTTTGAAACGGACGATTGGGTCGGCATGGCATTCTCCTGGTTGGCACTGATTTAAGAGCCACCACTTTGAGGCGAAGCCGACGCACCTTCTGTTCGTTGCTTAACACGTCACGCTGAATGCGTGTCCGATTACGCGATGCCGAGCCGGGCGCGCGCCGCGTCGAGCAGCACCGTATCGTAGGGATGCAAGTTTTCCAGGAACAGCATTTCCGCCTGCGCAGGTTCGCCCAGGCACAGTTCCAGCATGAAGGGGCCATCTTCCTCGACGCCGAGAAAATCCTTGCTCCAACGGTTCTTGCGATGGGTGCGCAAGACGGCGCAGCCCAGTTCGGCGAGCGGCACCGCCACGCCGGCGGCAACGGCGGCCTGCTGCCATTCGTCCCAAAATTCCGAGTTTGTCGAGAGATCGTTCATATATATCCAATTAAGTTATCAGCAAAAACTGCCAGGCGCAGCACTGTACTACAGGATGGAAGCCATGTCCCGGGTAAAGAAAGCTGCCTGCCCTCGCGCCAACAATGGCAAGATGTCCGGATGTCTCAATATTACTCCCTGGACGTTTCATGACCAAACCTGATGCCCCGCGCTTTGTCCCGAAGGACATCCAGCCAACCGATGAACAAACCGCGATTCAAGTATCGAAGAACAAAGTTGTCCTCATCAAGGCCAATGCCGGGGCGGCCAAGACCACCACGCTGGCTCTGCGCATCGGCGAAGCGCTAGCCCGCGGCCTCGATCCTGAACATATCCTGGCGCTGACGTTTACGCCGGAAGCGCGCGACGTGCTGAAGAAGCGGCTGGTCGCGGTCGGCGTTCCGTATGCGACGGCGGCACGGCTGCGCGTGCTCACGTTCGAGGAATTTTCGATCCAGTCGCTGGAAAAGATTGAACAGCGCAAGGTGCGCCAGATTGTCCACATCAAGGAACTGAAGTTCTACGTCGATACGGCGCTGCAAAATGTGAGCGACAACTACGCTGGCAAGGTCGATTTCCTGGTCACCGACACGTCGAACCTGGCGCTCAGCCAGTTTTTCCACACGCAGCTCGAACTGAAGGCGACCATGCGCCTGCGGGCCGATGTCGAAGGCTGGACCGAAGACGAAGTGAGCGACCTGCTCGGCGTGACGCCGTCGAGCGCGCTGGCGATCCTGGAATATGAACGGCTGCGCCTCGGCAATGACGATGCCGCGCTGTTTCGCGGCTTGTTCGACGCGACCTATGACCTGGCGTGCACGCTCGATGCGGATCCCGCCACGCGCGCCCTGCTGCCGCGCTATCGCATCATCCTGTGCGACGAACTGCACGACCTGAACGAGGCATCGTTTCATTTGCTGAAACACCTGATCGACCCGCAATATACCTATTTCATCGGCGCCGGCGATATCGACCAGGTGATCCATTCCCGGCTCGGCGCCAGCGAAACATTCATGCGCAGCCGCTTTCGCGAGCATTATCCGGCCACGGTGGCCTACCCGCTGACGTTCAGCTTTCGCCACGGCCCGCACCTGGCTTACGCGGTCGAAGCATTCAAGAAAAAGCCGGTCGATTCGCTGCTGCCGCTGCATACCGAGATTCACCAGCTTCATTACGACGATGCCGATGGCGGCAGCTGTCCGGCGCTGGTCGTCAAGAGCGTGCAGCAATGGGCGAAATCCGGCCATGCACTGGATCGCTGCACGATCCTGATACGCGAACCGCACCAGGCGATCGAGATTGAAAATGCGCTGATGCAGGCCAAGATCGACTATCGCACGCTGGAAATGCCACGCTATCTTGAACGCGAGGAGATTCTGTTCTTGCGCGGGATGATCGCCATCGCCCTGAACAATTTCGCCTCCATCGACAAGAGCAAGCGCGGCGCCATCTTTGACGCCGTGGCGACGTTTGCCGAAGTCAGTTTCGCACCCGATGAAAACGTGGGCCAGATGCGGCAAGCGGTGATCGACGAACCGGTCGCGCTGAACTGGCTCTTTTCAGGACGGGTCGACCAACGCGGCGCCAAGGACGTGGGCGACAAAGTGCGGGCGGTCGCCGACCGGCTGCATGTCGCCAGGGCCGGGCAGCCGGCCGATCACGCCTTGGGGGAACTGCGCCAGCTATTGGCTGGCTTGCTCGAATTCGTGCGCGCCGAAGCGTCGCACAATACCGATTCCACACTCAAGCGCGCGCTGAACGAAGTCGAACAGCAGGTCACGATCATGACCGAGTATTTGGAGCGCAACGTCATGGCCATGGCGGCGGAGGCGCTGCTCGATGCCCTGCGCAATAACCTGCTGACGCTGTTGTCATATCTCGACCAGCTGGCCGCCGGCGACGTCAAGCAGCGCATGGCGAGCGTGATCACATATTTGCGCGAGCTCGATGCCGATGTGCGCGCCGATAGTGTATTGCGCCACATCTGCGCTTTGATGCACATTGAATCGCTGGCCAAACGGTTGTATGTCCATCCGCATGAGGCGCGCGTGGTGAGCAGGTCGATCGGGGGCTTTATCGCCGCCGCCGAAAAAATGCAGCTCAACTTGCGCCAGTTTTCAGAATGGATGGCCGCCGCCGACAAATATGGCTCGGCCAGGAAGGATAAACATTGCGTGCAGCTCGATTGTGTTCGCAATGCCAAGGGCAAGGAATTCGACCACGTTATCTTGCCGTATCTGGAGCGCGGTGAATTTCCGTTTGAAAGAGCCGATCCGCACGAAGAGGACAACCTGTTTTATGTCGCGATCACGCGCGCCATTTCGGCGTTGACGCTGATCAGTCCGAAAGATGCTGGCCTGCGCAGCGTGTTCGTCGAGCGCATGCAGATCAATGGCACCAAGGCGCGCGCGCTGTCCGCGCTGGATCGAAACCGGAATCAGGGCAGCGCCACCGCCCGCATCGAATTCAAGGCCAGCGGCGAAGACTGGGCTATCGCGAAAGGGCTGGGGGCGCACTGGGATGCGACCAGGAAGGTGTTTTATTTGAAGAGCGGACAGGCGCCGGCGGCGTTTGTCCGCTGGATCGGGCGCGGCAAGGATTGAGCCGGCCAATGGCACCCCAGGTCGAAGTGTCACCTAAGTGAGAAGAAACGAATGAAAATACGCTATGTGTTATTGGCGGCCATAGGAATATTGCTGGCGCAAGTTTCGTGTGCTGTCACTGGTGCGGAAGAAGTCGAAACAACGGCATCCAACGTCCTGCTCGAACCGAGCATTTTGCCATTTAACTACCCCCAATTTGACAAAATTCGTGCTCGAGATTTCGCTCCGGCATACTCAATCGCCATGCAGAAACAGCGCGATGAAATAAATGCTATTGCGAATGACCCAAGGCCACCCACATTTGACAATGTTATTGTGGCGTTGGAGCGCTCTGGACAGATGCTAACGCGAGTAGACACCACGTTCTTGAACCTATCAAGCGCAAGTTCGAGCCCTGCATTCGAGGCGCTGGAGCGTGAATTGGCGCCGCAGCTTGCCGCCCATCGTAGCGCGATGATCTTGAATGCCAAGCTGTTTCAGCGCATTGAGATGCTCAACACCAGACTACCAAAACTCGCCCTTGATGCCGAATCCACTCGTGTGTTGGCAAACTATACAAACAAGTTCGTGCGCGCTGGTGCGCGACTCTCGTCGGCCGACAAGGAGATTTTAAATCGGCAAGACACAGAACTTGCGTCGCTCCAAGGCAGCTTGTTACGAAATGCGCTGGAAGAGAATGAGCGATCGGCACTCGTGGTCAATACGCGCGCGGAACTGGCCGGAATGCGCGACGCTGATGTCGCGCTCGCTTCGCGCCTTGCCGCGACACGTGGTTTGCCAGGGAAATATGTTATTGCTTTACAAGGCGCAACTGACCAAAGACTGCTTTCCGTATTGAGTGATCGGAATACGCGTACGCGCCTGCTAGAAGCGTCCATGAATCGCGGTGGCCACGGCGGCCAATTCGACAATCGGAATTTGCTGATTCGCCTTGCTCGGGTTCGTGCCGAGCGTGCCGAGCTGTTGGGCTATCCGAGCCATGCGGCCTATGTCTTGGCTGGGCGAGATGCACAGACACCGACTGCGGTAAATCACTTGTTGCTGGATCTGGCCAAACCGGCTGTCGAGGCGGCCAAGAAAGA
>JANYGW010000215.1 GCA_025359245.1 Massilia sp. | reverse complement strand
TCTCGTTCATGATCGTGATGTAATAGAACACATCTTCCTGGTTGGCGATCATGCGGCGCAGGCCGTCGTGGATGATGACGGCGACTTCGTGGCTGAACGTCGGATCGTACGGCAGGCAGGTCGGGATGGTCGCGGCCATCAGGTGGCTGTGGCCATCTTCGTGCTGCAAGCCCTCGCCATTGAGCGTGGTGCGCCCCGCCGTGCCGCCCATCAGGAAGCCGCGCGCGCGCATGTCGCCCGCCGCCCACGCCTGGTCGCCGATGCGCTGGAAACCGAACATCGAGTAGTAGGTGTAGAACGGGATCATGATGCGGTCGTTGGTCGAATACGACGTCGCCGCGGCGATCCACGAGCTCATGCCGCCCGCTTCGTTGATCCCTTCCTGCAGGATCTGGCCAGCCTTGTCTTCGCGGTAGTACATCACCTGGTCCTTGTCGACCGGCTCGTACAGCTGCCCTTTCGGGTTGTAGATGCCGATCTGGCGGAACAGGCCTTCCATGCCGAAGGTGCGCGATTCATCGACCAGGATAGGCACCACGCGCTGGCCCAGGTTCGGGACTTTCAGCAGCGTTGAAATGACGCGCACAAAGGCTTGCGTGGTCGAGATTTCGCGGCCTTCCGGGGTCACATCGAGCACGTTCTTGAATACCGACAGCTCAGGCACCGGCAACGTTTCTTCCGACTTCTGGCGGCGCGACGGCAGGTAGCCGCCCAGGGCCTTGCGGCGTTCGTGCAGGTAGACCATTTCAGGCGCGTCGTCGGCCGGCTTGAAGAACGGGATCTCGGCCAGCTTGTCGTCCGGGATCGGGATCGAGAAGCGGTCGCGCATTTCGCGGATCGCTTCGTCGTCGAGCTTCTTGGTCTGGTGCGCCGTGTTGCGCGCTTCGCCCGACTTGCCCATGCCGTAGCCCTTGACGGTCTTCACCAGCAGCACGGTAGGCTGGCCCTTGGTTTCCTGGGCGATCTTGAAGGCGGCGTAAATTTTGTGCGGATCATGGCCGCCGCGGGTCAGGCGCCAGATGTCGTCGTCGCTCATGTTGGCGACCATTTCGAGCAGCTTCGGATGCTTGCCGAAGAAATGCTTGCGCACGTAGGCGCCGTCCTTGGCCTTGTAGTTCTGGTATTCGCCGTCCACGGTTTCCATCATCACGCGCTGCAGGATGCCGTCCTTGTCCTGGGCCAGCAGGGCGTCCCAGCCCGGGCCCCAGATGACCTTGACGACGTTCCAGCCGGCGCCGCGGAATTCGCCTTCGAGTTCCTGGATGATCTTGCCGTTGCCGCGCACCGGGCCGTCCAGGCGCTGCAGGTTGCAGTTGACCACGATGACCAGGTTGTCGAGCATGTCGCGTGCGGCCAGGCCGATCGCGCCCAGCGATTCCGGCTCGTCCATCTCGCCGTCGCCGCAGAAGGCCCAGACCTTGCGGTTGTCGGTCTTGGCGATGCCGCGTGCGTGCAGGTATTTCAGGAAGCGCGCCTGGTAGATCGCCATGTGTGGCCCGAGGCCCATCGACACGGTCGGGAACTGCCAGAAGGTCGGCATCAGTTTCGGGTGCGGGTAGGACGACAGGCCCTTGCCGTCGACTTCCTTGCGGAAGTTGATCATCTGGTCTTCCGTCAGGCGGCCTTCGAGGAAGGCGCGCGCGTAGACGCCGGGCGAGGAGTGGCCCTGGATGTACAGCAGGTCGCCGCCGTGGTCGGCGGTCGGCGCATGCCAGAAATGGTTGAAGCCGATGCCGAGCATGTTGGCCAGCGAGGCGAAGCTCGACAAGTGGCCGCCCAGGTCGCCGTCGGCGCGGTTGGCCTTGACCACCATCGCCATCGCGTTCCAGCGCATCCACGAGCGCAGGCGCTCTTCGTATTCGAGGTTGCCGGGGCTGTGGATTTCCTGGCTGACCGGGATCGTGTTGACGTACGCGGTGTTGCTGGAAAACGGGATCGAGGCGCCGCGCCGGCGCGCCAGGTCGACCAGGCGCTCCATCAGATAGTGGGCGCGCTCAGGGCCCTCGTTTTCGAGCACGGCCTCGAGGGCGTCGAGCCACTCCGAGGTTTCGAGTGCGTCGGGATCGATGGCGGCTTGGGCCGTCAACTGGTCGAGTTGAGCTGACATTAATGCGTCTCCTTTTGTTGGTGCCCACCCGATCCTGGAATCGTTGCGAGGCGATTTTTTATGACAATTTACCATTACCCAAAATTAGTGGATGAATTCTAACAGCGTTTTTATAATTTTTCAAATTACGATATCGCATTTCATATTGTGGGATACGCGTAGTCCGCCGGATACCCGCAGCCCTCGCACATCGCCCTTGCGAAGGCGGGGACCCATGGCACTTGTGGTGATAAGCGCGATGGAGCGGCGCCAGGATGCGATAGGCCCTCGCCTTCGCAAGGGCGACGTGGGCTTTCTGCGGCGCAGCGCCGGCAGAACAAATCCGGCATCGCCTGCGTTTGCGCGCCCTTCCCCGCCCTTAATCGCCCACGTCGCCTTATAATCTCGGCTTCCCCCTGCTACCGGCTAAATAATCATGTCCGCACAACTGATCGATGGTGTCCTCCTTTCCCAACAACTGCGCGCCGAGATCGGCCAGCGTGCCGCGGCGCTGACGGCCAAGGGCAAACAGCCCGGCCTGGCAGTGATCCTGGTGGGCGAGGACCCGGCCAGCCAGGTCTATGTGCGCAACAAGGTCAAGGCCTGCGCCGACGTCGGTTTCCATTCGCTGTTGGAAAAATATGAGGCCGACCTGTCCGAAGCCGCCCTGTTGGACCGCATCGCCGCGCTAAATGCTGACCCGGCCATCCACGGCATCCTGGTCCAGATGCCGCTGCCGAAACACATCAACCCGCACAAGGTCATCGAGGCCATCTCGACCACCAAGGACGTGGACGGCTACTCGGCGCTGTCGGCCGGCGAACTGATGACCGGCCTGCCAGGTTTCCGCCCGTGCACGCCCTACGGTTGCATGAAACTGATCGAAAGCACCGGCTACGACCTGCGCGGCAAGCACGCGGTCGTGATCGGGCGCAGCAACACGGTCGGCAAGCCGATGGCGCTGCTGCTCTTGCAAGCGAACGCCAGCGTCACCATCTGCCATAGTGCGACCCCGGACCTGGCCTACCACACGCGCCAGGCCGACGTCGTGGTGGCTGCTGTCGGGCGCCGCAACACGCTCACCGCCGACATGGTCAAGCCGGGCGCGATCGTCATCGATGTGGGCATGAACCGCGACGATAACGGCAAACTGTGCGGCGATGTCGACACCGCCGGCGTGCGCGCCGTGGCATCCCATATCACGCCGGTACCGGGCGGCGTGGGCCCGATGACGATCACCATGCTGCTGATGAATACGGTCGAAGCGGCCGAACGAATTTGAAGCGCGGCCTTCCGCGCACAATGAACACTGGAGAGCGCCATGACTACCGATAGCACCAATCCCCTGCTCGACTTCAGCGGCCTGCCGCGCTTCGACGCCATCACCTTCGCGCATGTCACGCCGGCGATCACGCAACTGATATCCGACGCCAGCGCCGTCGTCAGCGCGCTCGAAGCGCCGTCCGACAAGGTGACATGGGAGAACTTCGTGATCCCGCTGGAAAACGTGACCGAGCGGCTGGGCCGCGCCTGGGGCATCGTCAACCACCTCAACAACGTGGTCGACACCCCGGAGCTGCGCGCCGCGTACAACGAAAACCAGCCGCGCGTGACCGAATTCTGGACTGCGCTGTCGCAGAACGAAGCGCTGTACGCCAAATACAAGGCGATCGCCGCCAGCGCCGCCTGCGCCGGCCTGTCGGACGCGCGCAAGAAGATCCTCGGCAACGCGCTGCGCGACTTCCGCCTCGGCGGCGCCGAGCTGCCGGCCGACAAGAAGGAACGCTTCGCGCAAATCCAGGAACAGCATGCGGCCGTGTCGACCCGCTTTTCCGAAAACGTGCTCGACGCGACCAACGACTACAAGCTGATCGTCGCCACCGAAGCCGAACTGGCCGGCCTGCCCGAGGACGTCAAGCTGGCCGCGCGCGCCGCCGCCGAAGCCGACGGCAAGGCCGGCTACCAGTTCACGCTGCACTTCCCGTCCTACTTTCCGATCCTGCAATTTGCCGACCAGCGCGCCTTGCGCGAAACCATCTACCGCGCCAGCGCCACCAAGGCCTCGGAAATGGGCATCGTGTTCAGCCAGCTGGAAAACTGGGATAACACGGGCAATATCTCGACGCTGCTCACGCTGCGCAATGAAGAAGCCAAACTGCTCGACTACAACAACTTCGCCGAAGTGTCGCTGGTGCCGAAAATGGCGCAAAGCCCCGAGCACGTGATCGCCTTCCTGGAAGACCTGGCGCGCCGCGCCCGTCCGTACGCCGAGCAGGACCTGGCCGAACTGCGCGCCTTCGCGCGCGACGAGCTCGGCATCGACAAGCTCGAAGCCTGGGACCTGACGTACGCGTCGGAAAAATTGCGCGAACGCCGCTATGCGTTTTCGGCCCAGGAAGTGAAGGAATATTTCCCCGAGCCGAAAGTGATAGCCGGCCTGTTCCGGCTGGTGCAAAGCCTGTTCTCGGTCACCATCAAGGCCGACGCGGCACCGGTGTGGCACCCCGATGTGCGCTTCTACCGGATCGAGCGCGACAGCCAGTTGGTCGGCCAGTTCTACCTCGACCTGTATGCGCGCAGCGGCAAGAGCGGCGGCGCCTGGATGGACGACGCGCGCGGACGGCGCCTCGATACGGGCGGCGTCGTGCAGACCCCGGTCGCCTACCTGACCTGCAACTTCACGCCGCCGGCCATGCAGGGCGGCCAGCTGCAGCCGTCGCTGTTCACGCATGACGAAGTGACCACCCTGTTCCACGAATTCGGCCATGGTTTGCACCACATGCTGACCCAGGTCGACGAGATCGGCGTGTCCGGCATTGCAGGCGTCGAATGGGATGCGGTCGAACTGCCGTCGCAATTCATGGAGAACTTCTGCTGGGAATGGGACGTGCTGCAGCACCTGACCGCGCACGTCAAGACAACCGAACCGTTGCCTCGCGCGTTGTACGACAAGATGATGGCTGCGAAAAATTTCCAATCCGGCATGCAAACGCTGCGCCAGGTGGAATTCTCGCTGGTCGACATGCATTTGCATTATGACTACGATCCGGCCAGCAGCATCCCGGTGCAGCAGCTGATCAACGACGTGCGCGAAAAGTTTTCGGTGATGATGCCGCCCGCATTCAACCGTTTCCAACACTCTTTCGGACATATCTTTGCAGGCGGGTATGCCGCCGGGTACTATAGCTACAAATGGGCAGAAGTCTTGTCCGCCGATGCCTACGCCGCTTTTGAAGAAGCGGTCGCGGCGGGTGGCGGCCAGTTGTCCGAAGATACCGGCAAGCGATTTCAGCAAGAAATCCTTGCCGTCGGTGGTTCGCGCCCGGCACTCGAATCGTTCAAGGCGTTCCGGGGCCGCGAGCCGAACATAGACGCGCTGTTGCGGCACAGCGGCATGAAGTCCTGAGCGGCGCTGGTCCGCAGGAGAAAAGCATGACATTGACGATCACGACTACCTTGCGCCGCGGCGCGCTGCTGGGCCTGGCCCTGCTGCTGTGCGCCGGCAGCGCCAGCGCGCAACTGTATAAATGGACCGATGCCAACGGCAAGCTCCATTTCAGCGACACGCCGCCGCCGGACACCGGCAAAGTGAGCAAGGTCAAGGGCGCCAATGGCGGCGCCGACGCGCCCAACCTGCCCTATACCTTGTCGAACGCCATGCGCAACCATCCGGTGACGCTGTACACGTCCAGCGCCTGCACCGGCTGCGACGCCGGACGCAGCTACCTGCGCGAGCACGGCATTCCGTATGCCGAGAAAACCGTCAATACCAACGCCGACATCGACCGCCTGAAGGCCGCCGGCGGCGATGGCAGCCTGCCTTACATCACCGTCGGCAGCGCCAAGATGGCCGGCTTCGAAGCAGGCGCGTGGGATGCGATGCTCAAGAATGCCCAATATCCTTCCAGCAAAATGCTGCCTCCAGGCTACCAGTTTGCGGGCGCCGTGGCGGCCGCACCGGTGGCGCCCAAGCCGAGCGCAGCCGAACTGGAAGCCCAGCGCCGCGCCGCGGCCGAGCGGACCGAACAGAACCGGGCGCCGGCCGCGCCCGAAGCGTCGCCAACCGCGCCGCCCGGCTTCCGGTTTTGAGCGACACGATGACGCGCATCGATTTCCATACAAATATTTCCGATAAAGTCAGCTACGCGTGCCGGCTTGCCCGCAAGGCTTATGGGGCGCGTGGCAAGCTGGTGCTGCTGGCCGAGGACGCGGCACAGGCCGCTGCGCTCAACGATGCCTTGTGGACGCTGGGCGACACCGATTTCCTGCCGCACGCGATGGCCGGCGACGCCCTGGCGGCGCACTCGCCGATCATCGTCACCGACAGCCTGGAACAAGCGTTTGCGCATTACGACATGCTGGTCAACCTGACCCGCGGCACGCCGCCGGCGCTGGACCGCTTCCAGCGCGTCTTTGAAATCATTTCGACCGACGCGGACGATGCCGCCGCCGGACGCCAGCGCTACAGCGCCTACAAGCAGCAGTCCTTCCCATTAACCCATTTCGTAGCGACGTGACCATGAGCCAGAACTCCGCGTTCGATCACAACATCCCGGTCCTGACGGAAGTGTTTAGTGACAGGCAGGACAAGGACAGGCGCAGCGCCGATTCGGCGCCCGAACCGGCCGCGCGGATCCATGCGGCGGTGCAAGACGACGTCAATGCCGACCTCGAAACGCGCGCCATCGACAACTGGACCGAACCCCAATGGAACCTGCTCGAACGCAGGCTATCCGAGCGGATCTTGCAGCAATTGCAGGGAAGGGTCGATTTCGTCCTAGAACAGCGTTTGCGCGACAGCATGGAGGATGTGCTCAAGCACGCGATCGCCGGCCTGACCGACGAGCTGCGCAGCGGCCTGCAAGCGACCATCGAGCAAATCGTCACGCGCGCCGTGCAGCAAGAGCTGACCCACCTGCAAGCGCTCAAGAACTAGCGTTGCGCTTGCAACTGCTTACAATATCGCCGATCTCTGCGCGCGGACGGGTCCACCGGCCGCGCTGCGCCGCGTTTACCAGGTGCAGCAGCGCGATCGGGCTTTGCGAACCTGGCAATTTGTTGTACCTTCTGCCCTACGCAAAAAATTTGAGCGGCGTCACAAGCGCCTCGTTATCATTAATTGGAGAATGCACATGCAGTTTACGACCAAACTCATTCCACTAGCCATCGCCCTGGCCTTCGCCGCCAGCGCCAGCGCCCAGGAAGTGATCAAGATCGGCCACGCGGGCCCGATTTCCGGCGCCAGCGCCCACCTGGGCAAAGATAACGAAAACGGCGCCAAGATGGCCGTGGAAGAACTCAACGCCAAGGGTTTCCTGATCAATGGCAAGAAGGTCAAATTTGAGCTGATCACCGAAGACGACGGCGCCGATCCGAAGCAAGGCACGGCCGTCGCGCAAAAACTGGTCGACGCCCATGTGCAAGGCGTGATCGGTCACCTGAACTCGGGCACCACGGTGCCGGCCTCGAAGATCTACAACGACGCGGGCATTCCGCAGATTTCACCGTCGTCGACCCAGCCGATGTACACCAAACAAGGCTTCCCGGGCGCGTTCCGCGTGGTGGCCAATGACAACAAGCTCGGCGGCACGCTGGGCAAATACGCGGTGACCAAGCTCGGCGCCAAGAATATTGCCGTCATCGACGACCGCACTGCCTACGGCCAGGGCGTGGCCGGCGAGTTCGTCAAGAGCGCCAAGGGCCCGGGCGTGACCATCGTCGCCAAGGAATTCACCACCGACAAGGCGACCGACTTCACCGCCATCCTGACCTCCCTGAAAGCGAAGAAGCCGGATCTGGTCTTCTTCGGCGGCATGGATGCGGTGGGCGGCCCGATGCTCAAGCAAATGAAGGCGCTCGGCATCAACGCCAAGTTCATGGGCGGCGACGGCGTCTGCACCGAAGCGATGATCCGCCTGGCTGGCGATGGCTTGGGCGAAGGCAACGTCACCTGCGCCGAAGCGGGCGGCGTGATCGGCGCGCAGGAAAAAGTGCTGGCCGACTTCTCGGCGCGTTTCAAGAAGCGCTTCAACGTCGACGTGCAGCTGTACGCTCCGTATGTCTACGATTCGGTGATGGTGATGGCGCAAGCGATGCAGAACGCCAAGTCGGCCGACCCGGTCAAGTACCTGCCTGAACTGAAAAAGATCAAGTACCAGGGCGTGACCGGCCTGATCCAGTTTGACGACAAGGGCGACATCAAGGATGGCGCGCTGACGCTGTTCACCTTCAAGGGCGGCAAACGCACCAAGATGGAAGTGATCAAGTAATTGCCGGACTAGGCAGTGCGGCTGCGGCCGCGCTGCCGGAATAAAAAAACCCCATCCGCCTTTCGGCCGATGGGGTTTCCTTATTGCGCGGGCGTGCTTACTTTTGCGACAAGACCCATTTGACCAGGGTGCGCGCTTCGGCCTCGGTCACCTGCGGGTTGGCTGGCATCGGGACCGCGCCCCAGGAGCCGGAACCGCCCTTCATCACCTTCGCCGTCAGCTTGTTTTCGGCATCCTTCTGGCCGGCGTACTTGGCGGCCACGTCCTTGTATGCCGGACCGACCAGTTTGCTGCCGATCGCATGGCAAGACATGCAATTCTTCGCTTTTGCCAGATCGGCATTGGCCATCGCGCCGGTTGACGCCAACGCCGACAACACCATACACAACATCAGGGAACGTTTCATATCTCTCTCCAGGGTAGCCACTGCACGTATTCTACCGGTTTTCCGGCACGCCAGAAAATTGGCTCAGTGCAGCATTAACGGTTGACCAAGGAAGGTGGTTGACGCGAGAAAGTTGCCGTGGAAGCGATAAGTGTCCACAATAAGGCACGTTTGCACGATATTGCCCCCACAGGAGAGCCCATGCCCATCATCATTTTATTCGTCACCCTCGGCGTATTGAAATACTTCGAGATCTGGAAATTTGCGGAAATGTCATGGTGGTGGGTAATCGGTCTGATGGCCATCGCCTTCATCTGGTTCGAATACGTCGAAAAGATCTTCGGCCTCGACAAGAAAAAAACACACGACCTCGACGCCAAGCGGCGCGCCGATCGCATCAAAAACACCTTCGACAAGAAAAAATAATTGCAAATAACGTCGGGGGTCAGCCGGTGACGGCGCCTTTGCTGGCCGTCGAAGCCAGCGCCGCGTATTTGGCCAGCACGCCGCGCGTGTAGCGCGGCGCCGGCTTGACCCACAGCGCGCGCCGCCGCGCGATTTCGTCGTCCGCCACGTTCAGCTGGATCAGCTGCTGGTGCGCGTCGATCGTCACCGAGTCGCCCTCCTGCACCAGCGCGATCGTGCCGCCCTCGAACGCTTCCGGCGACACGTGCCCGACCACCATGCCCCAGGTGCCGCCCGAGAAGCGCCCGTCCGTGATCAGCCCCACCGATTCGCCCAGCCCCTTGCCGATCAGCGCCGCCGTCGGCGCCAGCATTTCCGGCATGCCCGGCCCGCCCTTCGGCCCCAGGTAGCGCATCACCAGCACGTCGCCCGGCTTGATGGCGTCGGCCAGGATCGCGTCCATGGCCGTGTATTCGTCTTCGAACACGCGCGCCGGTCCTGTGATCACCGGGTTTTTCAAGCCGGTGATCTTGGCCACGCAGCCTTCCGGCGACAAATTGCCCTTCAGGATCGCCAAGTGGCCCTGCGCGTACAGCGCCTTGTCGATGGTGCGGATCACGTCCTGCTTCGGGTCCGGCACCGACGGCACGTCGGCCAGTTCTTCGGCGATCGTGCGCCCGGTGATGGTGATGCAGTCGCCATGCAGCAGGCCCGCGTCGAGCAGGAGCTTGAGCACTTGCGGCACGCCGCCGGCCTTGTGCAAGTCGGTCGCCACGTACTGCCCCGATGGTTTCAAATTGCAGATGACGGGCACCTGCTGGCGCACCCGCTCGAAGTCGTCGATCGTCCATTCGACTTCGGCCGCGTGGGCGATCGCCAGGTAGTGCAGCACCGCGTTGGTCGAGCCGCCCGTGGCCATGATCAGCGACACCGCGTTCTCGATCGATTTGCGGGTGATGATGTCGCGCGGTTTCAAATCGGCCTTGACCGCTTCGACCAGCACGCGCGCCGATTCGGCCGCCGAGCCGACCTTCTCGTCGTCCGGATTGGCCATCGTCGACGAGTACATCAAGCCCATGCCCAGCGCCTCGAACGAGGACGACATGGTATTGGCCGTGTACATGCCGCCGCACGAGCCGGACGACGGGCAGGCGTTGCGCTCGATGCCGTCGAAGTCCTCCTTCGACATGCGCCCGGCCGTGAACTCGCCCACCGCTTCGAAGGCCGACACGATGGTCAGGTCCTTGCCCTTCCAGTTGCCCGGCTTGATGGTGCCGCCGTACACGTAGATACCGGGCACGTTGGTGCGCGCCAGCGCGATCATCCCGCCCGGCATATTCTTGTCGCAGCCGCCGATGACGACCACGCCGTCCATCCACTGTCCGTTGACGGCCGTCTCGATGCAGTCGGCGATCACTTCGCGCGAGATCAGCGAATACTTCATGCCTTCGGTCCCCATCGACATGCCGTCCGAGATGGTCGGCGTGCCGAACACCTGCGGATTGCCGCCCGCGCCCTTGATGGTGGAAATGGCGATGTCGGCCAGCTTCTGCAGCCCGGAGTTACACGGCGTGATGGTCGAATGGCCGTTGGCGATGCCGATCATCGGCTTGCTGAAGTCTTCTTCCTGGTAGCCCATCGCGTAGTACATCGAGCGGTTCGGGCTGCGCGATACGCCTTCGGTGATGTTGCGGGAACGGCGGTTGTAGCGCGGCTGGTCGGCCATGGCGAACTCCTGTGGATGGATACGTCCAGCATGCCGCGCCGCCCCTGCCAAGTCAAATACCAATTTTCCACTGCAGTGAGTCGAATAAGATATCATTGATGCAA
>JANYGW010000185.1 GCA_025359245.1 Massilia sp. | reverse complement strand
CGCGAACGCGGGGACCCATGCTGAGCATATTCAGTATGGGTCCCCGCGTGCGCGAGGACGACGCTTCGTTAGATTTTTTGAAGTCCATGGCGCCTGATGTGGTCGATGAGCTCGCGGTTGCTCGGCAGCGCAGGCAGCATTTTCGCCGTCAGCGCCGACGCTTCGCGGAAGTATCCGTCGGCCATCTGCGCAATCTCCGCGCGCTGGTCGGCAGCATTGAACTCGGTCCGAAAGCCCATCCCGTACAACACATACTGATAGCTGGCCGACGGGAACACTTCATCGATGCGCCCAAAGTCGTAGCGTGACGGGGCCCGATGCCGCCACAAGGCCAGCATCTCGCTCAAGCGTTCGGGAATCGACGCCGGATCGCGGTTGTCGCGCCAGTACGGCGAATCGCTGCGCTTGCTCAGTACATAATGCAGCTTGAGGAAGTCGATCACCCGCTCCCAGCGATAGGTAAAAGCCTCGTTGAAGCGGCGCGCGACGATGTCCATGACCTCGCGCGTAGCCGGCATCTCGTCGGACAGCATGGCCGCCGACAATTCAACCAGGGCCAGCGCCGACGCTTCGAGTGGCTCGATGAAGCCGGCCGACAGCCCTATCGCTACGCAGTTGCGGTGCCAGAACTGGCGCCGGTAGCCCGGCTGGAACGACAGCTTGCGCGGCGATCCGGCATCCGGCGTGCCGGTCTCTTTCAGGTAGCGCCGCAAGACGTTTTCGGCCGCGAGATCGCCGGTATGCGCGCTCGAATACACGTAGCCGACGCCGCGCCGGGTCGGCAGGCCGATATCCCAGATCCAGCCGCTTTCCTGCGCGGTCGACGTGGTCTGCGACGCGATCGGGCTGTCGTCGCTGGCATACGGCACCTGGATCGCCAGCGCGCTGTCGTTGAACAGCACGTGTTTTTGCGACAGGAACTCGACCCCGAAGTGCTTGCCCAGCAATAGCGACTGCATGCCGCTGCAGTCGACGAACAAATCGCCTTCGATGGCGCCATGGTCGCGCGTCTGCAGCGAGGCGATGTCGCCGTTCTCGTGCGAATTGATCGTGACAACGTGGTCCTGCACGAACGTCACACCCAGTTTGGCGATGCAGTGCTGGCGCAGGAACAGACCGAACTTGCCGGCGTCGAGGTGGTAGCCGTAGTTGGCCACTGCCGCATATTCCGGCGTGGCGGCCTGCTTGGGCGCCCTGCCCTGCGCGCACAGGTGCGGCTGAAAACTGACCAGGTCGGCAAACGGCACGTCCGGGTGACGCTCCTGCCAGCGCGCAGCCAGCGGCGTTTCGCTGTAACCCTGCGGCAGCACGAACGGATGAAAATAGTAATCGTCTTCCTGGCCGGTCATCCAGCCGGAAAACTTGGAGCCCTGCTTGAAGGCGGCATTGCATTCGCGGAAGAAGTCGGTCTCCGATACGCCGATCTTGGCCAGTGTATCGCGCATGGTCGGCCAGGTGCCCTCGCCCACGCCGATCGGCGCCACGTCGGGCGATTCGACCAGGGTGATTTTCAAGCCTGGGTGTGCGGCGGCGATGACGCCGGCGCTCAGCCACCCGGCCGATCCCCCTCCTACAATGACGATGTGCCGAATACGCTGACTTGCCATGTGTACTTCCATTCCTATACCGACTGTGCCCGGGAAAGTCTAACCGAAAAGGCCGCTGACGGGCAGCGGCCTTTTCTCTACGCTACAAACTGCGCATCATGTTCAGAACTTGTAGCGTGCGCCCAACATGAAGCGCGGCCCCGCCTGGGTCACGAACAAGGCCTCTTCCTTGGTGCGGCCGTGCACGCGCTGGGTGGCGTCGGTGGCGTTGATGACCTCACCTTGTATGCTCAACTTGTCGGTGATGCTGTAACCGACGCTGATATCGAGCTGACCGAACGGCTCGACATAGTTCGGGTTCGGGCCCGAGCCGTCGAAGGTCGACGACAGGAACTCGCCGCGCCAGTTGTACGCCGCCCGCACCACCCACTTGGCATCCTCGTAGATGCCGACCAGGTTGGCCGAATTCGACATGCCGATCAGCGCGAACTGCTCGCCGATGCTGTTGTTGTCGTACTTGAGGCCAGAATGTACCCAGGTGTAGTTGGCCTGGACGCCGAAGCCGGTGTTGCCGAACATGTGCTGGAGGTTGATTTCAGCACCGTGCAGGCCGGCCTTCTTCTGGTTCGAGAACGACGTGATCTCGAAGTTGGCGATCGGGTCGTTCGGCTGGCCGACGATGCTGCCGGTGGCATTGCCGCTCGCATCGTCGGCGCCACGGGTCACGCCAGGGGCTGTCGGGTGGTTGCGGAAGATGAAGTTGCGGATGCAGACCGTATCGTTGGCGCAGCCCGATGCCACCGCTTCGGCCCACAGCGGACCGCCGACCGGCGTATGCAGGCCGAAAGGCTGCGCCGTCACCTTCGACTGGCCGGCGTAGTTCTCCAGCTGCTTGTTGAAGTAGCCGAGCGAGAAGAAGCTCTGTTTGCCGTAATACCACTCGTAGGACAGGTCGATATTTTTCGACTTGACCGGCAGCAGACCTGGATTGCCCTGCGAACCGGTGCCGCCGTTGACGCGGGCCAGCGAGTTGAGCACCTGTCCGCCGGCGATCTGGTCGTAGCGAGGACGGCCGATGGTTTCGCCGTAGCTGGCGCGCACCTTCATGTCGGAGCGCACGTCGATGTCGAAGTCGAGGCTAGGCAGTATGTGATTGTACGAGCCGGTCAGCGTGGTGAAGGTCGGTGCGCCGAAGGTGATGGGGAATTCATTGGCCGACACCATCGAGATCGCGGTCGCGGTCGGCACCAGCGCGGTCGAGAGGACGTCAGTCTTCTCGTAGCGTACGCCAATCGCGGTGTGCATCGGCATCGCGGTATTCCAGTCAGTGTTGAACTGGAGGTAGCCGCTCTTCGATTTTTCGTCGGTGCGCTGGTCGGTGTCGTAGGTCGCCTTCGGCAGGTACAGCGCCGGCAGGCCGGATGCCTTGGCGGCCAGTTCGCGCACTTCATTGAAATTGAAGGTGTAGAACTGGTTGAACAGGTTCGGACTGCTGCTGCCATCAAGCTTGCCGAAGTACTGGCGCACCGTGTCGGCGTGCCAGACGCTGCTTGGATAATCGGCCGGGCTGGTTGCGCCGCCCCAGGTGTCGCGCTGCTGGTTCGAGAACGCCGAACGGTTGTCGACCTTGGTCGCGGCCAGGCCGAAATTGAGCAGCGACGCTTCGCCGATTTTCAGGCGGCCCTTCGCTTGTTCCTGCTCGACTTCGCCCTTCATGTAGCCGTTCTGGAAGACCGAACCGGTGACCTGCTGGCGGGCAGTGGCAAAGTTGGCGCCGGCGATGCTCAGCACCGGGAAGTCATGCGTGAAATCGGCCGTGGTGTCGCCGCGGCTGAAGCTGGCGGTGCCGAGCGTGTTGTTCGAGCCGTACGGGCTATCCGGCGTCGATTCGGCGATCGATTTGTGGGCGTCGACTTCGAGCTTCAGGCGCGAGTTGACCTTCCAGGCGGCGTTGAAACCGACCGCGTTGTTTTGCGTCTTGGTGGCGAAATCGGCGCCGCCCATGGCGATGTCGCTGTTCCCGGCCGGGATTTTCTCGGTATAGATCAGCGGCGCGGCAACCGGGCCGTTGGTCCACGAACTGGTCGACGGGCCGAAGTTGAACCATGCCGACAGGTCATTGCGCTTGGTCTGGATCTTGTTTTCCGAGTACGTGTAGTCGAGCGTCGTGACGATGTCCTTGGTCGGCGCGAACTGCAGCGTCAGCTGGCCGTTGGTGCGCTGGCGCTTGACGCCGTTCATCGAGTAGTTCAGGTTCTGCGGCACCGAGTAGATGTCGCCTGGCTTCGGACGGTTGGTGATGTTCTCTGCACCGGGCGTGTTCGGCTGGGGAATCGTGCCCCAGTTGTTTTCATCGCCGCGGAATGGACCGCGCCAGCCGTTCGACACAGCCGCCTGGTTGAAGCCCAGGTTGCGTTCCTGGTAGCTGCCCGAGACGGCGATGCCGAATTTGCCGTCGCCGAAGGTGTTCGACACCAGGCCCGAAAATTCAGGCGTGAGCGAGGTGCTGGCCTTGACGTCGCCGGGCAGGTGGTTGTTCGAGGTATCGTACACCATCTTGGCGCCGATGCTCGACTGGAAGCCGGGGCGGTCGAGCGGACGCGCGGTCATCACGTTGAGCGTGGCGCCGATGCCGCCGGTCGGCGTTTCGGCGCGGCTGGTCTTGTAGACCTGGATCTGCGAAATCGCTTCCGACGCCAGGTTGGCGAAGTCGAAGGCGCGTCCGTTCAAGTCGCCCAGGTTGGAGGTCGCCATCTGGCGCCCGTTGAGCAGCACCATGTTGAAGTCGGGACCGACGCCGCGCACGGTGACCTTGGAGCCTTCGCCGATCGAGCGGTCGATCGACACGCCGCTGATGCGCTGCAGCGCTTCGGCCAGATTGGTGTCGGGGAATTTGCCGATGTCGGCGGCGACGATGCCGTCGACGATGCCGTCGGAATTGCGTTTCAGGTTCATCGATGAACCGAGCGAATTGCGCAGGCCAGACACGACTACGGTCTGCAAGGGCTCGGTAGCGGCCTGGGTGTCGGCGGCGCTGGCGGCGCCCTGCTGTTGCGCGAAGGCTGGCGCGACTTGCGCAGCGCAGGCGCTGGCAACGGCCAAGACTATCAGCTTTCGTTTCGCTTTCGGGTAGTACATTTGATCTCCTCTGTTATAAGAACATGGCCGAGAGCCACATTTCATTTTTCTTCGCACCGCCAACAACCCTGTCCATCTTTCCCCGACCACTGCAACGCGGACATCGTTATTTCAATCACTATGGAAACGATTCCATCGCGGCTGCAAAAATAGCACGCCTGTCAGCGTTCCCGCCTGCCGTCTTGCGTAAAAAGCCCCTCGCCGGCAGCGCGGCGCCAGCGAGGTCAAGCTGCCAAAACTTCCTTCCGTTGCGCTGGACTACTCAAAGTGGAAGCGTTTCCAGAGCACGACTAAATAGTGCCGCCTATCAAAAACTTTGTCAATGAAATATTCATTCGACATTGAAATCGACGGCGTTTTACAACGAGTTGCGCCCTGCGCTGCACTGCACAACGGCACGCTCGCGTTGACTCTCCAAGGCAGCGAGTGCTACATTTGCTGGGTAAATTGGAAAGGCTTCCACTTTTACCGTCCGACGTTTCCAAAAACCGTGCCGCGCATGCCTGTGGCATCCGCACAACGCCCACAGGAGTTCCGATGCGTTTTGTTTTCCAGCTGATCATGGCGGCACTGCTTCCATTGGTCTGCGCCGACGCCGGCGCGGCGCCGGGCGAGCCGCCTTTTCCGTGGCCGCATGGCGCCTTGGCCGCGATCAGCCTGGCCTATGACGATGCGCTCGATTCACAGCTCGACCACGCCATCCCCGCGCTCGACCACGCCGGCCTGAAGGCCAGCTTCTATCTGCAGCTGTCCAATCCATCGGTGCAGCGGCGCATGCCGGCGTGGCGCGCGGCGGCGCGGCACGGCCACGAACTGGGCAACCACACCTTGTTTCATCAGTGTTCCAGCGCCCTGCCCGAGCGCGCCTGGGTACTGCCGCAGCGCGACCTGGAGAGCACCAGCGTGGCGCAGGTCAGGGACCAGGTACTGTTGGCGAACACCATGCTGTTCGCCATCGACGGCAAGCGCGAACGCACCTTCACCGCGCCCTGCGGCGACTTGCTGGCTGGTGGCGCGCCCTATCTGCCGGCCATCGCTGCCGAATTCGTCGCCATCAAGGCCGGCGCGACAGACCGACCGGTGGCATCGATGTGGTCGCTCGATCCCTACGCCGTGCCGGTGCTCGCACCGGTCAAGCTGAGCGGCCGCCAACTGATCGACCTGGTCAAGGCGGCCGGTGCGCGCGGCACGATGCTGAACCTGACGTTTCACGGCATTGGCGGCGACTATCTGTCGACGTCAAACCAGGCGCATCGCGAACTGCTGGCCTACCTCGCCGCGCACCGCAAGCAGTACTGGACCGACACCTTCATCAACATCATCAAGCATGTGAAAGCGCAGCGCCCCCACCCCACCGAGAGGAATAAGCAATGAAGAAAATGACGATGCTGTTTGCAGGCTTTTGCGCAGTGAGCGCATGCGGCGGAGGCGCCGCCGGTACGCCAGTGGCGACGCCGCCGGTGGTGGCGGCGCCGGTCATACCGGCCATACCTGCAGGTGGGGTTCCGAGCGGCTGGAAACTGGTGTGGGCCGATGAATTCGATGTGGACGGCCTTCCCAGCGCCGCCAAGTGGGACTTCGACACCAGCCGCAACAAGCTCGGTTGGTATAACAACGAGCTGCAGTACTACGCGCGCGACCGGCCCGAGAATGCGCGCATCGCCGGCGGCAAATTGATTATCACCGCGCTCAAGGAAAAGCTGAGCGGCGCGGCCGACTACGGCGGACAGTCCTATACGTCGGCGCGCATGCTCACGCGCGGCAAGGTGGAATGGACCTACGGCTTCTTCGAGATCCGCGCCAAGCTGCCTTGCGGGCTGGGCACCTGGCCGGCGATCTGGATGCTCGGCCAGGCCGGCGACTGGCCGCTGCAGGGCGAGATCGACATCATGGAACACGTGGGGAAAAAGCAGGGCGAGGTGCTGGGCACGGTGCACACCGGCGCCTACAACCATGTGCTGGGCACGCAGAAAGGCGGGTCGACGATGGTGCCGGACGCCTGCGATGTGTTTCACAACTACCAGCTGAAATGGGATGCGGAGCAGATCGTGATCGGCGTCGACAACCACTACTACTTCCAGTTCGCCAATCCGAAGGACGGCGACGTGCGCAAGTGGCCGTTCAGCGCGCCGCAATACTTGCTGCTGAACCTGGCAATCGGCGGCGACCTGGGCGGACCGGTCAACGATGCGATCTTCCCGGTGCAAATGGAGATCGACTACGTGCGCGTGTATCAGCCCTGACGGATATCGGCGACCGGCTGCTGGCCGAACGACAGCGCCAGCAGATAGGCGACCAGCTGTTCGGCGCGCTCGGCCGGCGCTGCGAGCTGGCCGGCGCGCTGCATATCGACGAAGCGCTGGCGCATCGGAAAGCGCTCATCGGGCGTGGCGCGGATGGCCGCCTGCATGCCGGTATCGATGACGCCAGGCGCCAGGCTGCAAATGCGCACGCCTGCTTGCGCATCGAGGGCGACGGCGCGCGCGTGATGATCGAGCGCCGCCTTGGTGGCGCAGTACACGCTCCAGCCGGGATAGGCGCTGCTGGCGGCGCCGCTCGAGATATGCAGGATGCGGCGCTGCTTGCCCGGCGAGGCGCGCACGACGGCCGCCGCGAGCATCAGGGGCGCCGCCACGTTGAGGGTAATCGCGCGCGCCACGTCCAGCGGATCCTGGTCCTGCAGCGGACCGACTGGCTGGACCATGCCGGCGTTATTGATCAACAGGACTTCGGTGCAACCGTCGAGATAATCTGGCAGTGCGCGCGTGGCCAGCCAGGCGCCAATCGCGGCGCTATCGTCGAGCGGGATGGCCACTTGCAGGCAGTGCGCCGGATATTGGGTATGCAAGGCCTCGGAAAATCCGCGCGCCATGCCCAGCACGGGAATCTGCCGCTGCAGCAAGGCTTGCGCCAGCGCGAATCCCAGGCCTTGGGTATGGCCGGTGACGATGGCTTTGATAGCGGTACTCATTGATGGACTTCCAAAATCGCGATAGTGAATCGCCGAAGTCCGATTCTATCAAGAAGCTACCAAGAAGCTACCAAGAAGCGGCTCAGCGATCGTTGTCGCTGGCCGCCTTCGCCAGGTCCGGCACCTTGCACTCGCTTTCGCCCTTGCCGCTGCCGGCGCACAGGCGGGCGCGGCACTGTTCGGCTTCGGCCACCGACGCCAGCGTCTTGCATTGCTGCAGCTTGGCCGCCACGCCGGTAGGACGCTTCGCTTGCGTGGCCTTGGAGTGGGCCACCAGCGCGGCCAGCAAGGCCACATCGCTGTCGGCTGGCACGACCGCCTTCGGATGGGCCACCGGTTTTTTCTTGAGCACCGGTTCGACATTCATCGTCATCGTTGACTCGCCGTGCGGCTTGGCGGCCTTGACCGGCGCGGCCTTGGCCACCAGTGGCGCTTTTTTCGGCGCGGCCTTGGCGGCCACGTGCGCGGGCGCTTCGAGCATCTTGGTCAGCTCATCGGGAGCGCCCTTGTTGATCGCCGCTGGCGCGGGCTTCGCCGCAGCCGGCGAGGCGTCCTCCAGGATCGCCGCGGTCGACACTTCCTCGCCTGCCGGGATGGCCGGGGGCGTTTCTGAAGCGAGCGCAGCGGCCGGCGCCGCGCGCGCGGGCAAAGGCGCGCTGCCGGCCATCACGATCTCTTTCTCGCCTTCGCCGGCCAGCCAGGCGGCCGCACCGGCGCACAAGGCCAGCACGGCCACGCCGGCGGCGATCCACGTGAGTTTGCCGCGCCGGGACTTGCCAGCCCCGGCTGTCGTGCTGTCGGGCTTGCTATCGAGCCCGCTCAGGATCCGGTGACGGTCGGCCTCGGCTTGTTGCTCTGAAGAAAGAAGACTCGGGCGACCCGAGATCGTTGGGCGTTCGTCGCTGTGCTGCACAATGTGCTCCTTGTTAATTTCTGCATAACTTTACGCTAATCACAATGAAAGTGACGACTAAGAATTTCAACTGTGCGTAAACGTACACAAAATAACATTCAATCGTGCTCAAGATTAACATTAATTCAAGTTATACTTATAGGCAATTTTTGTAGTATCGCATATTTGATCAGGAGAGGTCCACGTGTTCGTCCTTGCAGTTGCTGCTTATTTCCTGCTGGCGTGCCTGCTGAGCTGGTTGGTGTTGTTCCCGGCGGGCCGGGAGTTTTTGCTGCAGGCGCTCGCCGGCGCCGGACAGCGGCTGCACCACGGCCTGGGGCGGATCGCCCGGCGTCAAGGGGAAGGTGTTGTCAAGATACAGCAGGCAGGGAACGAATCTTTGCGCGGAGTCATCGCGTTCGTGCGCCGTCACTATTTACTGTGTATGGGCGGAATGTTGCTGGTGGCAGTGCCGCCGCTGGTGGCGGTGCTGTCGGGCAACAAGCTGATGCTGGGCGACTTTGAACCGACGACGCGCGAAGTGAACGCGCAGATCGCGCAAATATTGGCGGGTGAGCAACTTGTACCGCCGCCAGCGCTGCCGCCACTCACTTTCGCCACCGTCGAGCTGGAACAGGAGCGGCCGATGCTGGTCTCGGCCAGCCGCGATTGGGCCCTGATGAACCCGGCCTACGCGCAGCGGTTGTTGCTGGCGTTCAAGATCATGAAGGAGACGCATGGCTACGACATGGCGATCCTGGAAGGCTACCGCAGCCCCGAGCGCCAGAATACGCTGGCCGCGCTCGGTTCGAGCGTGACCAACGCGGCCGCGTTCCAGAGCTGGCACCAGTACGGCCTGGCCGCCGACTGCGCTTTTTTGCGTAACGGCAAGATCGTCATTTCGGAGAAGGATCCGTGGGCCATGCGCGGTTACGAGCTGTACGGGCAAGTGGCCGAGTCGCTTGGGCTGACCTGGGGCGGCCGCTGGAAAATGATGGATTTCGGCCATACGGAACTGCGCGTGGCCGGCGTGATGAAGCGTCCCAACAGTTAACACAGAATTAGAAACGGAGAAAACACATGCCAGGTCCATTGATCGTTTTAGGTGACAAGACGTCGCATAACGGCGCCGTGCTCGAAGCATCGCAGCACAGCGACAGCGGCGGCAAGGGCATCGCGCGCGTCGGCGACAAGATCAGCTGCCCGCGCCACGGCAACGGCACCATCGCCAGCGGCGACACGACCATGATCGTCGACGGCAAGGCGGCCGCGCGCCATGGCGACAAGACGTCCTGCGGCGCCACGCTGATCGCCGGCCAGCAAAACACCATCGACCACGTCTGATTCCATGCGCTCGATCGATCCCCTTAACCACGCGGTGCCCGCCTGATGCGCGGCTGGATGAAAAAATCGCTGCTGGTCGCGCTGGTGTTCGGCGTCAGCTGGGGCGGCGCCGTCTGGTACTGGCGCGCCACCAACCGCATGCCGGCCACCGAGGACCTGGTGCTGTTCCTGCTGGTGCTGCCGCTGGCGCTGCTGCTGCTGATCTGGCTGGGCGCCAGGCTGGTCGCCCTGCTCGCGGCCGCGCCGGCGCTGGCCGCGGCGCAGCCGCAGGATCCGGCCGCCGCGCCGGCCGCGCCGGAAGCGCCGGCGCTGGCGATCCTGGGCTCGGCCCTGCGCGCCCCGCATGGCGCCTCGGCCGAAGAACTGTCGGGCGCCTTCGCCGACAACAAGGCGCGCGCCGACCTCGATCCGGAACTGGTGGACGAGGAAGGCTTCCCCGTCATGACCGCCCGCAGCGCGGACGCCGCCGACGCCGGCCTGCAGGAAGAAATCATCGCCTGGCTGGCCGACAACGGCATGGCCGAACTGCGCCTGGACGAAGAACAGTGGCGCGCGCTCAGCATGGGCAGCGCGGTGGCAGCCGAACTGGCGTCGCAGGCGGTCGGCGACCTGCTCGCGCCGGACGGCACGGCCATGCTGCAGCTGCTGCCGGTGCTGCCGCCCGCATGGCAGCTGGAGCAGCGCCGCGCGGCCGGCCTGTGGCTGCGCCACGTGGCAGCGCAAGCCGGCTGGCCGCAAGAGCGCATCGCGCTGGCGGCCGAGCTGCCGTCCGACGCGCGCGGCGCCAGCCCGGCCGCGGTGCTCGGCCGCCTGGCGCACCACGCCGCCACCGCCAATGCGCCGATGCTGGCGCTGGTCGTGGCCTGCGGCTCGCACCTGGGCGAAGACAGCATCAACCAGTGGGCCGGCAATGCGAGCCTGTTCACCTCGGCCAAGCCGCAAGGCCTGATTCCGGGCGAAGGCGCGGCCGGCCTGCTGCTGGCCGACGCGCCGCAAGCCCACGCGCTTGAAGGGGCGCCGGTCATCCTGCTGCACCTGGTCGATGAAGCGCGCCGCCACAATTCGGCCGACGACGCCAAGCGCGCCGACTCGGCCTTGCTCGGTACGCTGACCGAGAAAGTGCTGGCGCGCGCCCAGGCCCAGGCCGAACAAGTGGCGATGATCGTGGCCGACACCGGCCACCGCACCAGCCGCGTGCTCGAACTGATGGGACTTGCGTCGGCCGCCCTGCCCCAGCTTGACGACGACGCCGACGTGATCCGCGTCGGCGCCGGGTCCGGCACCTGCGGCGCGGTGCCGTTCATGACGGCGCTGGCCCTGGCGCGCCACCATGCGCTCGAGCGCGACGCCCCCGTACTCTGTATTAGTAATGAAGATGCTTATCGCCGCTGCGCCGTCCTGATCCGGCCTGCGGTATCCCTGTCCTGAATTTTTATCCAACCGAGTCACCAACAATGATGCAAAAAACCTGGCAATTCCTGACAAACCGCACAAGCCTGCTCGTCATCGGCTGGCTCGCGTTTGCCGCCTTCCTGCTGATGGGCGCGGCGCTGCTGCAAGTGCCCATGACGTGGGCCCTGGGCGTGCTCGCGCTGGCCTTCGCCGGCGGCATCCTGGTCTGGCTGTGGCGCCGCCGCAGCCGCCGCCGCTCCGCCGCGGCCCTGGGCGGCATGCTGGAACAGCAGGTCAACAAGGGGCCCGGCAAGGCCGACCCGGCGCAGCGCCAGGAACAGGATGTCATCAAGAAGCGCATGCTCGACGCGATTTCGACCATCAAGGGCTCCAAGCTGGGGCACCTGTCGGGCGACGCCGCGCTGTACGAGCTGCCGTGGTACATGATCATCGGGAATCCGGCAGCCGGCAAGAGCACGGCGGTCGCCAGTTCGGGCCTGCAGTTCCCTTTCGCCGACAGCAAGATCGTCCAGGGCGTCGGCGGCACCCGTAACTGCGACTGGTTCTTTACCACCGACGGCATCCTGCTCGACACGGCCGGCCGTTACTCGGTGGTCGACGAAGACCGCGCCGAATGGTTCGGTTTTCTCAGCCTGCTGAAAAAATACCGCAAGAAGGCGCCGATCAACGGCATCATCATCGCCGTCAGCGTCGCCGAATTGACCGGCAACCGCCCGGAATTCGCGATCAACCTGGCCAAGAACCTGCGCATGCGGGTGCAGGAACTGACCGAAAAACTGGAAGTGCACGCGCCGGTCTACGTAATGTTCACCAAGGCCGACCTGATCACCGGCTTCAACGAATTTTTCCAGGATGCCGAACGCGGTGAACGCGACCGCGTCTGGGGCGCCACCCTGCCTTACAGCCAGAAGACCACCAGCCAGCAGGCGCTGGACCAGTTCGACACACGTTTCGACGAACTGTATGACGGCCTGAAGGACATGAGCCAGGCGAACATGGCGCTGCAGTGGCGCGAACGCATGCCGCCAGGCGTGTTCACCTTCCCGCTCGAATTCTCGACCATCAAGGCGCCGCTGCGCTCCTTCGTGGCCACGCTGTTCGAAGAAAACCCATTCCAGTTCAAGCCCGTGTTTCGCGGCTTCTACTTCACCAGCGCGCTGCAGGAAGGCGAATCGGTATCGGCATCGTCCAAGCGCGTCGCGCAGCGTTTCGACATCAAGCTGCAACCGCAGGAGCACGAGGAGGCGCACAGCCAGCAGGGCTTCTTCCTGCTCAACCTGTTCCGCAAGGTGATCTTCGCCGACCGCGACCTGGTGGCGCAATACGCCAGCCCGGCCAAGACGCGCATGCGCTACGCGGCCTTCTTCGCCGCCACCGCGCTGGTCGGCCTGGCGCTGGGCGGCTGGAGCTGGTCGTACATGGGCAACCGCGAGCTGGTCGCCCACGTGCAGGCCGACCTGGACCAGGCGATCAAGGTGCAGGCCGACAAAGTCGACCTGCAATCGCGCTTCGAAGCGCTGCAGATCCTGCAGGACCGCATCGAACAGCTCGAAAAATTCCGCGATCACCGTCCGCTGTCGCTCAGCCTGGGCCTGTACCAGGGCGAGATCCTGGAGCGCAAGCTGCGCGAGGAATACTTCAGCGGCGTGCGCGAAATCATGCTCAAGCCGGTCGGCCAGGCGCTGGAAGGATTCCTGGCGGAGGTCAACGCCAACGCCGGCCAGCTGCAGCCGGCCGTCAAGAATGCCGTCCCTGGCGCCACCGGCAGCCTGCAAGATGCGCTGGCCACCGCGCCGGCCGTGCCGGCCGCGTCGCAGCAGTTCAAGGACGCCTCGCCAACCAGCTCGGAAGACGCCTACAACGCGCTCAAGACCTATTTGATGCTGAGCGATAAATCGCGCGCCGAGAGCGGCCACCTGAACGACCAGTTGACGCGCTACTGGCGCGGCTGGCTCGACGCCAACCGCGGCGCCATGCCGCGCGAGCAGATGATCCGCGGCGCAGAACGCATCATCACGTTCTACATCGCCCAGATCAACGACACTTCGTGGCCGCAGATCGACAGCAAGCTGGCCCTGGTCGACCAGACCCGCGACAACCTGCGCAAGGTCGTCACCGGCATGCCCGCGCGCGAACGCGTGTACGCCGACATCAAGGCGCGCGCCGCGACCCGCTTCCCGTCGATGACGGTGGCGAGCATTGTCGGCGAACAGGACAAGGCACTGGTCCTGGGCAGCTATTCAATCCCCGGCAGCTTCACCCGCGAAGCATGGCAAGGTTTTGTCCAGGATGCGTTCCGCGAGGCGGCCAACCGCGAACTGCAAAGCGCCGACTGGGTGCTCAAGACCGGTTCCAAAGTCGACCTGACTACCGAAGGCAGCCCGGAGCAGATCCAGAAAGCGCTGGTTGAACTGTACAAAAACGACTACGCCAAGGAATGGCAGAAGTTCGTGCAGGGCGTGACAATACGCGACCTGGACGGCTTCGACGCCGCCGCCGTGGCCATGAACCGCCTGGGCGACCCGCAGACGTCGCCGCTCAACAAACTGATCGTGACCGTCTACGAGCAAACCTCGTGGGACAATCCGTCGCTGATCGACGCCGGCCTGCAGCGTGCCTCGCGCGGCATCACCGGCTGGTTCAAGGAAGCCGTGCTGCGCCAGGCGCCGTCGCAAATCAACATCAACGTGCCGAGCGGCGGCAGTGCGCAGAACACCGCCCTGCCACTGGGCCCGGTCGGCCGCGAATTCTCCGGCGTGGCGCGCATGGTCGTCGCCAAGGATCAGGGCGCGTCGCTGATGCGCGGCTACATGGACCAGCTGTCCAAGCTGCGCACCCGCTTCAACCTGATCAAGAACCAGGGCGATCCGGGTCCCGGCGCCAAGCTGCTGATGCAGCAAACGCTCGACGGCAGCGGTTCCGAACTGGCCGAAGCGCTCAAGTATGTCGACGAACAGATGCTGACCGGGATGACCGATTCGCAGAAGACCTCGATCCGCCCAATTCTGGTACGTCCGCTGATGCAGACCTTTGCCGTCATCGTCAAGCCGACCGAGGCCGAAATCAACAAGGTCTGGACAGCCCAGGTACTAAAACCGTTCAACGAGACGCTGTCGACCAAATTCCCGTACTCGACAGAGTCGCGGGCCGAAGCGACCGACGCCGAAATCGGCGTGATCTTCGGACCGTCCGGCGCTATCGCCAAGTTCTTCGACACCACCATCGGACCGCTGGTGGTGCGCCGCGGCGATGTGCTCAGCGCAAAAACCTGGGCCAACATGGGCGTCAACCTGGCCCCGTCGGTAGTGTCGAGCTTCCCTGGCTGGATCGCTCCGCTGCCCGTTGCAGGCGCAGGTGGCGGTGCAGGCGTTGCTGCCGCCGCAGCAGCCAGTGCGATCGACGAACAGACCTTGTTCGATTTGCAGGCCCTGGGCACCACCGGCGCGACCGAGTTCACGATCGAAATCGATGGCCAGGCGCTGCGCTGGCGCGGCCAGCCGCAGCCTTACGTGCACATGGTGTGGCCTAACCCGCAAGGCAAACCAGGGACGCGCATCACCGCGATCACGCCCGACGGCCGCACCGTGGTGCTGCTCGACGAGCCGGGCCTGTCCGGCCTGAAGAATATGGTCGGAGCCGCCAAGAAGAAGGCACGCGACAACAAAGTATATGAACTGAGCTGGGATAATTCCGGCGTGGTCGTCACTGCCAACCTGAGAATTACAGGCAAAGTGAAACTGCCACCGGTTGCCAAGCCGGCACCAGGCCAGGTCGCCCGCCGCTCGAAACTGCCTGACTCGATCATCGTGGCCGCAGTTGTGCCGGTGCCTGCGCCGGTGCCGACGCCTGCCGCGGGAACCGCCGCTACCGGAGCCAAACAATGACGCGCGCCCCGACGCCGACTGCGGTTGGCTACTTCGGAAAAATCCCTACCCGTGGCGACTTCGTCAAGGGCAGCGACAATCCGGCACTGATCAAGGTGCTCGACGACTGGCTGGCGCAGGCGATGGACCTGATGAGCGCCGACGCCCGCTGGAAGCTCAGTTACGATGCGGTCGCGCCGCTGAACTTCGCCTTCATCGGACCGCGCCGCCGGCATGCGATCGCCGGCCATATCGTGGCCAGCAGCGACCAGTCGAGCCGGCGCTTCCCGTTCCTGATGATGAGCACCATGGAAGTGCCGGAACCGGCCTCCTTCGTGCCCGATGCGCCGCTGGTGCTGAACCGCCTGTGGAACCGGCTCGAGGCCCTGAGCGCCAGTGTGACCGGCGCCGCCGATGCGACCGCGCCGCTGCAGGCGGCGTCCAGCCACATCGTCGACCTGGACCTGCGCAGCACCGCCTACGATGCCGCGTTCATCGACTTCCTCGACCTGCAGACCATCGGCGCGCTGGACGCGCTGCTGGCCCAGTCGGGCTTCAAGGGGTCGGTGCGCCAGGTCTTGCTGGCGCTTGGCCTGCTGCTGCAGCCGGTCATGGCCAGCAGTTCCAGCCGCCTCGAAAAGAGCCTGCTGCTGCCGCTGCCCAGCGACCCGATGTACCGCAACCTGGTTGCCGCGTTCTGGATGCACCTGATCACGCCGTTCCTGGCGCGGGCCGACTTTGAACTGGCGCTGTTCATTACCCGCATCGACCAGAAGCCGGTGCTGGTGCTCGGCTTTAGCGGCGCCTCGGCCCAGACCCTGCGCGCGATCATGGACCCGCAGGCGGGCCTGGAGCGCCACATCACGTTCGACGATGTCGACTGGGTCGAAGAACAGGTCAACGACGACTACGCCATCCAGAAACTGTCGACCTATCTGTCGCAGTCCACCCTGTCACTCAAATCCGCGCTCGAATCGCTGCGCGCGGCGTTTATCGGAAGCTGAACATGCGCCACCTCGTCACTCTCTCTTTCATGCTTGCCTGCGCCGCCGGCGCGGGCGCCCAGACCGTCGCGCCGCAACCGGGCCAGGTGCTGGTCACCGGCACCGTCCCGGACGAAGCGAGCAAGGCCAGCGTGCTGGCCAAGCTGCGCGAAGTGTATGGGACCGAACTGGTGGTCGACCAGATTTCGGTCGGCCCGGTCTCGATGCCGGCCAACTGGAACAGCTACGTCCAGAAACTGATCACGCCCGACCTCAAGCAGATTACGCGCGGCCAGCTCAAGATCGACGGCAGCAACGTCAACCTGAAAGGCGAAGTGGCCAACGAAGCGCAGCGCCAGAAAATCGCCAGCAACGTCGCCACCAGCCTGAACCCGACCTATATCGTCACCAACGGCCTGCGTGTTTCCGCTGCCGACCAGGGCATCCTGGACAACACGCTGGGCAACCGTACCATCGAGTTTGAAAGCGGGAAAGCGGCGTTGACGCCGTCGGGCCGGGCCATCCTCGACGAAATGACCGCCGCCATGCTCAAGCTCAAGGAGCGCAAGGTCGACATCATCGGCCACACCGACAACCAGGGCCTGCGCGCCACCAACCAGGGCCTGAGCCAGGCCCGCGCCGAAGCGGTCAAGGCTTACCTGTCCAGCCATGGCATCAAGAGCGAATTGATTTCGGCCTCCGGCCAGGGCGCCGACCGTCCGGTGGCCAGCAACGACAGCACCGAAGGCCGCGCGCGCAATCGCCGCATCGAATTCCGCCTGGCGCAATAAGCGCCGCATTGAACAAGAGGACACCATGTTTGTAGCAGAGCAGTTATTAAAACCGATTAGCGCCGACCAGCCGTCCGGCGCCGACCTGTCGTTTGCGCCCGAACTGGACGCCATCACGCAGGCGCGCAAGTTCGACGATCCCTCGCTCGACCAGGGCGAGTGGCTGACCGACTTGAAGGAAGCCGACTGGGACTTCGTCGTCAAGCGCTGCGCCGGCCTGCTCGAACAAAAGAGCAAGGACCTGCGCCTGGCCGTGTGGATGACCGAAGCCGGCGCCAAGAAATACCGCCTGCGGGGACTGGCCGAAGGCATGCGCGTGCTGGCCGGCCTGTTCGAGCATTTTTGGGACCGTGGCCTGTTTCCCGAAGCCGATGGCGACGACCATGACCAGCGCATCGGCAACCTGAGCTGGATCCTGGCGCGGGTGCCGACGCTGCTGCGCGAAGTGCCCGTCACTGACGGCAATAACAGCCGCTATTCGCTGATCGATTTCGAAATGGCGCGCAAGAATCCGAACAATCCGGACCTGAAGCTGACGGACCTGGACAACGCCAAGCGCGCCAATTCGGCCAAGTTCCGGGCCGAATTTTCCGCCGATTCGGCTTACTTGCTGGACGCGATACTGCAGCTCGAACGTGCCGCCGACGACCGGCTCGGCGCCGACAGCCCGGGTTTTTCGGCCGCGCGCGACGCCGTCAAGACGATGCTGCACCTGATGCCGTCGGCGTCCGTCCCCGCCGCCGCGCCGCTGCAGATGCACGAAACGGTGGACAACGACCAGGGCATGCCGCATATGCCGGCCCCGGTCCGCGCCGGGCCGCCGGGCGCGATCCACGCGCGCGCCGACGCGATCGCGCAGCTGCGCGCCGTGGCCGAGTTTTTCCGCCGCACCGAGCCGCATAGCCCGGTCTCCTACTTTGCGGACAAGGCGGCCAACGCGGGCGAGCAGGACCTGCACGAGTGGCTGCGCTCGGTCGTCAAGGACCCGGGCTCGCTGGCCCACATCGAAGAACTGCTGGGCGTGAAGGCGCAGGACTAGGCCGCGCCGCACGCACGCGGATGCCTTTCAAGATGAAGAAAATTTTCCTGCTGCTGTTGTGTTCAGTCTGGCTCCACGCTTCCGCGGCAACGGAGCCGGAGTATTTCTGGTTCAACAATGAAATGCAATGCGCGAATGCCAAAGTCACCGTGCGCTCCTACTGCGAGGCGAGCGCCCCGATCGAAGGGGCCACAGTGCAGCGCAACTCGATGTGCACGGAACAGCAATTGCTGATCGAGGCGCCGGGCAAGAAGAAGGTCCGCCGCAATCTGCTCGAACACAAGCGCCGTGATTTCCTTGTCGCCTGGCGCCTGACCTGCTCTCAAATTGGCGCCACCCCATACCTGTACCTAGGCTTGGCCAATGGCGGCAACTGCGATACTTGCGAGAGCGATGCGGTCCTGGATTTATCCGGCCGCTGGGTCCATGATGGACGCCGCTGGTACGCCGGCGGCGCCATCAAGCGCGCCATCATCAGCCATGAAGGCGCATGGTACAAACAAGACTACCTGCACCTGACCAATACGGTCGTCGACAAGGACCAGGATTAAATGTTCCCCTCAGCCAAACCCCTCGAATTCTGGTTCGACTTCGGCAGCAATTACAGCTACCTTTCGATGATGCGGATCGAGGCGCTGGCAGCCCAACACGGCATCCCGGTCGCGCTCAAACCCTTCCTGCTCGGTCCCATCTTCAAGTCATTTGGATGGGACAGTTCGCCCTTCGTGCTGCAAAAACTCAAGGGCGAATACACCTGGCGCGACATGGAACGGCAGGCTCCGAAATATGGACTGCCGTGGAAGCGGCCAACTGCGTTTCCGCGCCGCGCGTTGCTGCCGCTTCGGGTCGCCGTGCTTGGCGCCGATCAGCCATGGGCATGGGACTTCTGCAAACGGATCATGCAGGCAAATTTCGTCGATGACCGCGAGATCGACGATCCTGCCATCGTCGCCGCTATCCTGGCGTCGCTCGGCCTGCCCGCCGCCGATTTGATCGCAAGCGCCCAATCCGACGCCACCAAGGCCGCACTGCGGCTGCAGTCCGAACAGGCTGCCCAGCGCGGCATTTTCGGCGCGCCGACATACTTTATCGGCGACGAGATGTTTTGGGGGAATGACCGCCTTGACGATGCCATCGCGTTAGCCCATCTAATGCAAAAGACCGCTGATTAGCGGCCCTCATGCTTACTTGATGGTGTACTTGAACTGCCCCTTCTTGTCCGCGCTGACCTTGATTTTCGAGATCACCGCGCCTTCCGCCATCTTCGCCAGCACCGACTCCGCAATCTCCGGCAGCAGCGTCCCGTTCAGGATGTTGTCGACATTGCGCGCGCCCGAATCGACTTCGGTGCAGCGCGCCAGCACCGCTTCGACCAGCGCCTCGTCATACGTAAAGTCGGCCTTGTGGTTGACGGCGATACGCTGCTGGATCTTGCCCAGCTTGAGCTCAATAATCTTGACCAGCACATCATCGGCGATCGGATAGAACGGGATCACCTTCAAGCGCCCCAGGAAGGCCGGTTTGAACTGCTTCATCAGGTGCGGACGAATCAGTTCTTCCAGCGCGGCCGGCGCGGGCAGCTCGGCGCCGCTCTTGTTCAGGCACGCATTCATCATCGCGCTCGACGCCACGTTCGACGTCAGGATGATGATCGTGTTCTTGAAGTCGATCTCGCGGCCCTCGGCATCGTCCATCACGCCCTTGTCGAACACCTGGAAGAACAGCTCCATCACGTCCGGGTGGGCCTTCTCGACTTCGTCCAGCAGCACCACGCTGTACGGATTGCGCCGCACGGCCTCGGTCAGCACGCCGCCTTCGCCGTAGCCGACATAGCCCGGCGGCGAGCCTTTCAGGCCCGACACGCTGTGCGCCTCCTGGTACTCGCTCATGTTGATGGAAATGAGCTTGCGCTCGCCGCCGTACAGCACATCGGCCAGCGCCAGCGCGGTCTCGGTCTTGCCGATGCCGGACGGGCCGACGAACAGGAACACGCCCTTCGGCTTGTTCGGATCGTCCAGGTTGGCGCGCGAGGTGCGCACGCGCTGCGCCACCGCCTCGATCGCATACGACTGTCCCAGCACGCGCTCTTCGAGCAGGTCCTTCAGCTTGAGCACCGTCTTGATCTCGTCCTTGACCATTTTCCCGAGCGGGATCCCGGTCCAGCCGGCGACGATTTCGGCGACCACGTGGCCGTCGACCTGCACCGGCACCATCGGCGTTTCGCCCTGCAGCGCGCGCAGCTCGGTCATCAAGGCCTGGATATCCTTGGCGTAGCTGGCATCCTTCTGCTCGCCCGCCTCCAGCGTGCGGCGCCCTTCCATGATCTTCGTGGTCAGGACCTTCTCCTGCTCCCAGCGCGCGGCCAGCGACGCGTGCTGGTCAGCCGCTGCGGCGCGCTCGGCGGCCAAATCCTTCAGGCGCGCCGTGTGCGACCCGCCCGCGCTTTGTTCACGTTCGAGCGAAGTCGCTTCGACGTCGATGCGATCTAGCTTGCGCGCCAGGTTTTCGATCAACGCGGGCGTCGCGTTCTGGCCCAGGGCGACCTTGGCGCAGGCGGTATCGAGCACGCTGATGGCCTTGTCGGGCAATTGGCGCCCCATGATGTAGCGGTGCGACAGGCGCACTGCCTCGGTGATCGCTTCGTCGTACACGCGCACGCCGAAGTGCTTTTCCATCAACGGCGCCATGCCGCGCAACATCGCGCATGCCAGTTCTTCGCTCGGTTCCTCGACCTTGATCACCTGGAAGCGACGTGCCAGGGCTGCGTCTTTTTCAAAGTATTTCTTGTACTCGCCCCAGGTGGTGGCGGCGATGGTGCGCAGTTCGCCCCGTGCCAGCGCCGGCTTGAGCAAATTGGCCGCGTCGTTCTGGCCGGCGGCGCCGCCCGCGCCGATCATCGTGTGCGCTTCATCGATGAACAGGATGATCGCGTGCGGGCTCTTTTTTACTTCGTCGATGACGTTCTTGAGGCGGTTTTCGAACTCGCCCTTGACACTGGCGCCGGCCTGCAGCAGGCCCATGTCGAGCGTATGGATCTCCACGCCCTTGAGCACGTCGGGCACGTCGTCGCGCGCGATGCGCAGCGCCAGTCCCTCGACCACGGCGGTCTTGCCGACGCCGGCCTCGCCCGTCAGGATCGGGTTGTTCTGGCGGCGCCGCATCAGGATGTCGATCGCCTGGCGGATCTCGGTGTCGCGCCCGATCACCGGGTCGACCTTGCCGTCGCGCGCGCGCTGGGTCAGGTTGGTGGTGAACTGGTCCAGCGACGGCGTCTTCGAACCCGCCTGGGCGGTCATGTCGCCCACCGGGTCGGCGCCGCCCTCTTCCGCCTTTGCGCCCGCCTGGAGCGCCACCGCTTCCTGCGAACCGGCGGCGATCTTGTCCAGGTTATGCTTGATCTGCTCGACGTCGAACTTGTCGAACAGTTTGGAGCCGCGATAGGCCAGCTGCGCCAGCTCAGGATCGGTCAGCATCGCCTGCAACAGGTGTCCGCTGCGGATCTCCGCCGGGCGCCCGGTCTGGATGTCGAGCGACGCGATCAGCCACGCGTTTTCGAACAGCTTGGGCAGGCGCGCCGAAAACACCGGCGTGCGCGAGTTGCCCGCCTTGAGGCGCTGCACCTCGGCCTGCAAGTCCGCTTCCAGCATGCTGACGCTGATGCCGCTGTTGCGCGCGATGAGCACGAAGTCGCTCTTGGGCTGCTCCAGCAGCGCCAGGAACAGGTGTTCCAGGTCCACTTCGAACTGGCCCAGCGAGACGCAGATGCTGGCGGCGCGGGTGGCGGCTGTGCGGCTTGTTTCGTTCAGCTTGCCGATCAGCGTTTTCAGGTTGATGCTCATGTGTGTTCCTCTTATTGTTGTCGATTACAGCGCGTGGATTTCATAACGGACGTCTTTGCGGTCCTGCGTTTGCGGCTCGCTGACCAGGAAGGTGTCCCATCCCAGCCGGCCGCCGCTGCGGTCGTCGGCCAGCGATGCCGACTGCACATCGGCTGCGGCCAGGACCAGCTGCACTTCATACTCCAGCGAGACGCCGGTAAACATCGTCAGCATGCTCTTGAGCGCGCGCGCCGCCTTCCCGCCAGGCAGAAAGGCGTCGAAGCTGCTGCGATTGAGCGGCCCGATTTCAAGCCGCATGCGCAGGTCGCGCTGCCACACGCGCGACCCGGACATGGCGCCCGCGCCCAGCACCGCATTGGCGCCGCCCAGCATGGTCTGCTGCGTGGCCGGCACGTCGTACCAGCAGCCGATGAACTGGATCGCCTTGATCGGCTGGCCAAAATATTCGGCCAGCACGCGCGAAATCTGCACCGCCGACGCCGGCCGGTGCCGCATCGCCGCCGCAAAATAGCCGATCGACTCGTCCAGCAGGCCGCCCTCGTCGTCGTCGGTCAGGCGCTTGCGCAGCGACTCGTTGCCCAGCCCGGCCAGCGACAGCAGCAACGGCAGGAAGGTGTCCTTGCCGTCGACCTGGTACTTCAGCTCCAGCCGGTACTTGCGCCAGGCCTCGTAGAACAATGCCAGGGAGCGGTTCGAAAACGTGTCGAGGAAGGCGCGCGGTCCTTCGTCCTTTTCATACAACACATGGGCGGCGATGCGCTCGGTGTAGTGCGCCGGCAGCGCGCCGTTACCGCCCAACAGGCCCATGAACGCCGGCGTGATGCGGATGTATTTGAGCGTGGCCGACTGCAGCGCCGCGCCCAGCGAGCGCGCGTCGCAGGGCACGTCGCGCGGCTCGGCCTGGATCGATTCAAGCTGGCTGGCCGGAAAACTGAGCGAGGTCGAATTCTGGAAACGCAAAAAATTCGCGACCACGCCTTGCTGGGCCGTGCCGTGGCGCTTGAGCCACAGTTCGAGCATCCGCACCGCCTGGAAGTATTCGAAGCGGTACGGTTCCTGGAACAGCCGTTCGATTACAGCAGGCTCAAATCGCCGCTTCGTGGCGTGCATTTCAATAGCTCTTCTCCCGTTTTATTCGATACCATCACCAGCTGGGTGAAGCTGTTGGCGTGCACATACAGGCCAAGGAATCGTTCGATGATGTGCGTGAACGCGTGGATGCCGCTACCGACGAAGGCTTCCTCGTCGATGGTCAGGCGCACCTCAACGCCGCGCACCAGGCAGGCGAACGGATTACCGGGCAGCCAGGCATTGGCCGGCTTGTGGGTGATCGCCGAAATGCCGCCGATCTGGCGCTGCGATGCCGGTGAACGCGGCAGGTCGTACAGCGTCAGCATCTCGCGAAACGCATCCAGGCCGCCGTCCGACAGCGACAGGTGGTTCAGCGACAGGTGCGAAATCAGGCGCCAGTGGGCGCCGCGGCCGCTCTCGAAGCGGTTCGACGCGGTCGGCTTGCGCAGGAAGCTGATCGAGCGCACGCTCGATCCGCCCTCCAGGAACAAGTCGCCGCCGCGCAGGCCGTAGGCCAGCGATGCCGGCAGGTCGCGATTGGTGCAGGTCAGTTCCAGGCTCAGGGTGTCGGTTTCCACCGCGGCCGGGTCGAAGTCGATGTCGACGATCGAGATCTGGGTTTCGAAGCCGGGGCTCTTTTCGGCTAGTGTCTCGTTGCGCCGCATGACCCAGTAATGGCCGCTCTTTTCGGGCGTCTGGCCATGCTTGAGCGAATAGAACGGCCGGAACTGCACCACCGATTCGCCCTGCGGCGTCTGGCGTACCAGCTTGACCGAATCGATAGACTGGACCTCGAACGCAAATGCGCGCCGCGCATCGGCCAGCACCGGGTAGCTGGCCGACGTGTGCGTCAGGCGGATTGGCTCGCCGCGCTGGCGGAACAGGTTGACTACCGGCGTGCAGCCGAGCAGCACGTTGTTGGTCGACAGCGTACCGAGCATGCGCGCCGTGTTCGAATCGGTGCGCATGCCCGACAGCGCCAGGTGCAGCGTGATCGAACGCGCGCCGGACGGCAGCACGGCGCCGAGCGCCTTCAGGTCGATGTCGAAGAAATTGAATTTTTCGGGGAAGCAGAAATATTCGGTCAGCAGACGGTAGGCCGCGTGCGAACGGGCCGAAAAATCGATCAGCGATTCGTCTTCGTCGAAGCCGGCGGCGCTGACGGGGATCGCATTCAAGGCGACCCAGCGACCGTTGCCATCGGCTTCGACGTAGGCGGCCACGGTGCGCATGAACAGCGCATCGCGCAGCGCGGCGCAGAACGACGGTTCGCCGTCGATAAACACGCGCAGCTTGTCGAGATTGAGCTGGCTCACCGAAACCTGTTCGGCGCTGCTCAAAATGGTCAGGCTCAGGCTCGACGTTGCGCCGACCGGCGGGCGCACCGCCTCGGGCGTGTCGATGATGGCGGAAAACGACGCGTGCGACAGCGCCAGAGGCGCCACCGTCACCGGGTAGACGGTGCGAAAAGTGCAAGCGGCGCCGCGCACCGGGCGCGTCGTCAGCTGGGTGCCGCGCGGGATCACGCTGGCCGTGGTCAGCTGGGCCGCGGCGCCGGCGAAATCCATGCGCGCGATCGAGCACGATGGAAACGGGCGCAGGTAGTGCGGGTACAGCACTTCGAACAGTGCTTCGGTAAATTCGGGATAATCGTCATCGAGGCGCTTCGAGATGCGCGAATTGAGCAGCGCAAAGGATTCGATCATGCGTTCGATATGCGGATCTTCGCAGACCTCGCCGCCGATCAGCAGGCGGCCGGCGATCTTGGGGTAACGCTCGGAAAATTCGCGCGAATAACGGCGCAAAAATCCCAGCTCCCTTTCGTAATACGGTAATAACTGTTCCAAACTCAGGCTCCCGCAGACGCGGCGCGGCGCGCCTTGCTGATGGTGTAATGCAGGCTTGATGGCTGCAGGACTGCGTCGAAATTGACCGGCTCCTGCGATGAACTGACCACCATCAATGCGGTGATGGCAAAATTTAACCGGTTGATCGAATCTTCGCGCACTTCCAGCGAAGCCTTCACGTTGCGCAGCCGCGGCTCGTGCCGGGCAATCGCCTTTTCGAGGCACATGCAAATATAGGCGCGGTCGTCGGTGCTCGACAGCGAACGGCCTGCAAAATCATTCAGCCCGTAGGTAATGATGGAGCGGCTGCATTCGGGGTACCGCTTCAGCAATCCTTCCGGTATCACTGTGCGCGTATTGAGCAGCGCCTCCAGATCGCGTGCGACCGAGTCCTTCAAGTCCTCGACCGACATGCGCGACACGGTGGCGCTGGTGGCACCGCTGACCGGAAAGTCCAGCAACCGGTCAAATAATCCAGGCGTAAAACCCTTCATCGGTACCCCTTCTGCTTTACTTAAGCCGTCTTGTTCGTTGCCAGGTCCCAGCCGCCGGACGTATTGCCGCCCGAACCGCCGCCGACCTTTTGCTGCGTGTACTTCCACTTGACTTTCGAATACTTCAGCGACAGGTTCTCGCTCAGGATATCGCCTGCGTGAACAGCTGGTGCGACGCTGCTGATCAGGACATTTTCCAGTTCGATTTCGAAGTATTTAATGCGTTCGCCCTTGCCGTCGGCGCGCAGGAATTCCAGCTTTGCCTTCGGGATGGTTTTGCCGGACGAGCAGTTCTGCAGCAGCAGAGGGGTTGCCAGGTCGGCCAGTTTGGCGATGACGATATCTTTGTGCTCGGTGCGCTCGGCAGTGTGGCCGCCGCCGGTCGACGCGGTGGCCGACTTAGGTTGCAGCACTTGCCATTCAACCGATTTGCACTCGATCCAGTCTTTGTGCGCGGAGTCGGTCGATTCGCCTTTGATACCGTCGATTTGGAGGTAGACGTCAATTGCCATTGTGTTCCTTTCAGTGGTTTGAGGGTGTTACGATTTGGTCGATGCTGGTAGCTCCGCGACCAGTCGGAGTGAAACGGAAAGCTCGTCTAACTGGAAATGCGGACGCAGGAACGACACTGCGCGATACACGCCCGGGCGACCCGGCACTTCAGACACTTGCACCGACGCCTCGCGCAGCGGGAACTGGGCTTTCTGTTCCTGGCTCGCGTTATCGTCGAGCAGGACGTACTGGGTCAGCCAGCGGTTCAGGAAGTCTTCGACGTTCGACGCGGCCGCAAAGCTGCCGATCTTGTCGCGCATCATGGCCTTCATGTAGTGGGCAATGCGCGAGACGGCGAAGATGTACTGCAACTGGGCCGACAGCACCGAGTTGGCGTTGGCCGCGTCGGACTGGTACTTCTTGGCCTTTTGCGCCGACTGGGCGCCGAAGAAGGCGGCGTAGTCGGTGTTCTTGCAGTGGACCAGCGAGATGAAGCCCAGGTCCGACAGCTCTTTTTCGCGGCGGTCGGTGATGGCGATCTCGGTCGGGCACTTGAGCGCGACTTCGCCTTCGTCGGTCTTGAAGGTATGGGTCGGCAGGTCTTCGACCAGGCCGCCGCCTTCGACGCCGCGGATCGCCGCGCACCAGCCGAAGTCCTCGAACGCGCCGGTCAGCTTGGTGCCGAAGGCGTAGGCAGCGTTGCACCACAGGTACTTCTGATGGTCGGTGCCGTCCACGTCCTCGACGTAGTTGAAGCCGTCGGTGGTGGCGCCATCGGCCGGGTTGAACGGCAGGCGGCCCAGGAAGCGCGGCAGGGTCAATCCGACGTAGCGCGAGTCTTCCGATTCGCGGAACGACTTCCATTTCGCGTATTCGACGGTGTCGAACACCTTCGACAGGTCGCGCGGTTTGCCCAGGTCGCTGTAGGTCTCGAGGCCAAACAGCTCCGGCGACGCGGCCGAGATGAACGGTGCGTGCGCGGCGGCGGCCACGTGCGACATCTGTTCGATGAAGTACATGTCTTCCGGCTGGCGGGTGATTTCGAAGTCGCCCAGCAGCGCACCGAACGGGGCGCCGCCGAAGGTGCCGAATTCCTCTTCGTAGACCTTCTTGAACATCGAGCTCTGGTCGAATTCGAGCGCGCTCTGGAAGTCCTTGACCAATTCCTTCTTGGTCGCGTTGAGCATCTTGATCTTCAGGTTCTGGCTGGTGGCGGTGTTCTTGACCAGGTAGTTCAGGCCAGTCCAGCTGCTTTCGAGCTTCTGGAATTCGGGCGCGTGCATCACGGCCGACAGCTGCGCCGAAATCATGCGGTCCAGTTCAGCGACGCGCGCGTCGATGGTGGCGGCCAGGTTGTCGGACACGACGACCGTGCCTTGCATGACCTGGTGCACCAGTTCCGAAATGAGGTCCTTGGCGCGTGCGTGCTCGACGCTCGACTTGGCGACCTTGCTCTGTTCGACGATCTGGTCGAGCAAAGCCATTTCACTGGTGTGGGTGGCGCCGGCGGCAGGGTTCAATAGAGCGGACATGATCAGTCTTCCTTCTTGGCTTGGCCGAGCTGCGCCATTTTTTCGGTGCTGTTGAGGACATCGTTGAGGATGTCTTCGAGCTTGTCGTTACCAGCGAGCTTGTTGCGCAGGTCGGCCAGCTTGGTGCGCGCTTCGAGCAGCTTGCGCAGCGGCTCGACCTGCTCGACCACCGCTTCCGGACGGAAGTCGCCGAGCGAGCTGAATTTGAGGTCGACCGCGAAACGGCCGCCTTCGTCGGACAGCGTGTTCGGCACCTGGTAGGCCGCGCGCGGCTCGACGCCCTTCATCACTTCATCGAAGTTGTCGCGGTCGATGCCGACGAAGGAACGGTCCTTCAAGCGCTTCTGCTCCACCTCGGAATTGCCGCCGAAGTCGCCGACGACGCCCATCACGAACGGCAGCTCCTTGCTGGAGATGGCGTCGCCGATCTCCACGTCATAGGTCATCTGCACGCGTGGCGGGCGAACTTTTTGCAGGCGCTTCTGGACACTTTCGGTTTTGGACATGATGTTTTCCTCTGGTTGGGTGGGATCGGGAAATCGGATTATTTGAGCGCGCTGAACGGATCAGCCTTGGAATCGCTGTCGGTCGGCACTTTGATTTTTCTGACGACCGCTTTTGGACGTTCGCGTTCGACCGCGGCGGTCTGCTTGGCCGGCGCGACCGGGAACAACACGGTTTCGCCCAGGCTTTCGCGCAGCAGCTTGGCCAGGTCTTGCGACTCGGTGCGCAGCGGGCCGGTCAAGTTGTTCTGGCGGCTCAGGTCACCGAGCGCGCGCGTCGACAGGCGCAGGCCGCTGATGGCGATGATGCTGTTGGCCAGCTTGTCGTTGGGGTCGCGCACCAGCACTTCCTGGGCGCTGACGATCGCCTCGCCATACTGGCCGGCGTCGTAGCGGGTCTGCGCAATGTTCACCCACGGGGTCTTGTCCGCGGGGTAGGCGGTGGCGGTCTGCTGCCACAGCGTGATGGCTTTCTCTTTCTGGCCGCCCGCCGAAGCCTGGCTCGCCTGCGACAGCAGGTCTTGCAGTTTGGGCGTGGGCGGAACGACCGGCGCGGTGGTGCAGGCGGACAGCGCGGCGGCGAAGGCGACAACGGCAAAGGTGCGGATCAAGGTGGTGGTAGTCATGCGGTCCTCAGAAACAGTGGGTGAAACAATGATTGAAACAATGTCTTATTTGAAAGATTTACTCAGGCGACATGTTATCACAAAACCAAAATTAAGGATGTTTCAATTGAAAACTTACAAATCACTTTGTGCAAGACGCACGATTGAAAATGAGTAAGTGCTAAATTCCTGTGGAAATGTTATTGTTTCAGTAATTAACGTCGAGCACAATTGCTAAAACCATAATCAGAGGGATGCGACTGACATGACGAACAAGGTACTTTGGGGCGAGGGATTGTTCCTGCGCCCGCAGCACTTCCAGCAGCAAGACCAGTATCACGAGCACCGCCTCCACGAGAGCATCCGGGCGGTCCATCCGTACGCCTGGGGCGTCAACCAGGTACAGGTCGACCGCGACGCGCTGGCCAACAACACGCTGCGCATACTCGAGCTGTCGCTGCGCTTCCAGGACGGCGAACTGTTCGACGCGCCGGGCGCGGACGAACTGCCCGATCCGGTCGACCTGAGCGGCCTGCTGCAATCGCAGCAGAGCGTGACGTACTACGCCGCCCTGCCCGCGTTCAAACCGTTCGGCGGCAATTTCGGTCCGCCCGGACAGGCCATGAACGCGGCCCGCTTCGTGCAGGCCAACCACGACACGCCCGACCTGTACACGCAGGCGGCGCAGGCGCAGCTGGCGTTCCTGAAAAAGACCGTGCGGCTGGTGTCCGAATTCGAGCCGCGCGATTCGTACACCCACTTCCCCTTGCTGCGCTTGCGCCGCGTGGCCACCGGCGGCTTCGAAATGGATCCGGCCTTCGTGCCGCCGAGCCTGTCGATCCGCGGCGCGCCCATCCTGTTCCTGCAACTGCGGCGCCTGATCGACGCGCTGCAGGCCAAGGTCAGCGCGCTGTACGGCCACCACCGCGAGCCGTCCAAGAACGTGATCGAATTCCGCTCCGGCGACATGTCGTCGTTCTGGCTGCTGCATACGGCCAGCTCCGCGTACGCATCGCTGGCCCATTACTTTCATCATCCGGCGCTGCATCCCGAGCGCCTGTACGAGCAGCTGCTGGGCGTGGCCGGCGGCCTGATGACGTTCTCGAAAAGCTGGACCCTGGCCGATCTGCCGCCCTATTTGCATAGCGATCCGGGGCCGTGCTTCGCCAAGCTGCACATGATCATTCGCGAGTTGTTGGACACCGTAATATCATCCAAATACTTTGCAATTGCTTTGACACAAGTCAGGCCTTCCTACTACATCGGCATGCTCGACTCGGGTAAGATCGACGACAAGACGACCTTCTATGTGGCCGTATCGGCGGCCATGCCGGCGGCCGAACTGGTCGACGTGGTGCCGCTGCGCTTCAAGATCGGCGCGCCCGACGATGTGGAAAAATTCGTCCTCTCGGCGATGCCGGGCGTGCGCCTCCAGCACGCGCCGCAAGTGCCCGCCGCAGTTCCCGTACGGCCCGACACCTGCTACTTCACGATCGAAGCGAAAGGCCAGATGTATGAACGCATGCTGCAAGCGCAATCGATTTCGATCTACGTCCCGGCGGGCATGAACGAACTGCAGCTTGAACTGGTCGCCGTAACCTCCTGATCTCCATTTTTTGAATGACAATGATGACCGCACCTTCCCTGATCGGCGCCGGCGCCCAAGCGCCAACCCAAAGCGCAGCGCCGCAAACGCTGCTGGACCTGATGTATGACGGCTTCTATGCGCTGTTCATGCTCAAGAACGGCAACGGCCCGCAAGACAACGCCGACTTCGCGCAGCGTATGGCGCAGTTCCTCGACGAGTTCGGGCGCGGCGCCAAGAAGCACGGCGCCTCGGCCGACGACATCGACGCCTCGAAGTACGCGTTTTGCGCCGCCGTCGACGAAATCATCCTGCGCTCGACGTTCACGATCCGCGAAGACTGGTCGCGCCGTCCGCTGCAACTGCTGCTGTTCGGCGACCAGCTGGCCGGCGAAAATTTCTACAACCGCCTCGAAGCGCTGCGCGCGCGCGGCAGCGCCCACCTGCAGGCGCTGGAAGTGTTCCATATGTGCTTGCTGCTCGGCTTCCAGGGCAAGTACATCATCGAAGGCTCCGAAAAGCTGAACTACCTGACCGCGCGCCTGGGCGACGAAATCGCCAGCATGAAGGGCAAGCGCGGCGGCTTCGCGCCGCACGCCGAACGACCCGACGCGATCATCCACAAGCTGCGCAGCGATTTGCCGCTGTGGGTACTGTGCTCGGTGTTCGGCCTGATCTGCGTGCTCGGCTACGTCGGCCTGCGCACCTCGCTCGCCAAGACCAGCGTTGACCGCATGTCCATGGCCAAGTACGACGGCGTGGTCAAGCTGGCCCCCAAAACGGCCAACCTGACCATCACCCTGCCCTGATGGACGCCCGCGATGCGATCGCCGCACTGGCGCAGTTCGGCACTGGCCTGAGCCAGCATGCGCGCCTGATCACGCTGGCCAGCGCGCAGGACCGCGCGCTGCCGGAGTCGCTGATGGCCGAGCAGTTCACCGGCCGCGAAGCGGTCAACGAACTGTTCGTGTTCGACGTCGACGCGCTCAGCGTATCGACCGACCTTGAGCTGTCGATGTTCATCGGCGAAGAGCTGACCATCGGGCTGCTGCAGCCGGACGGCAGCACGCGCTGCTGGCATGGCGTGTGCACGCAGGCGTCCTGGCTGGGCGCCGACGGCGGCGTGGCGCGCTACCGGCTGCGCCTTGAACCGGCGCTGGCGCTGCTGGAGCGGCGCCGCGACAGCTATATATTCCAGGACAAGAACGCGCTCGACATCGTCACCGAACTGCTGGCCGATTATCCGCAGCTGCGCTTTGAATTCGACACCATGCAGGAACTGGCCGCGCGCCCGATCTGCACCCAATACCGCGAGAGCGACCTGGAATTCCTGGCGCGCCTGCTGGCCTCCGAGGGCCTGAGCTGGCGCTTCGAGCACGACCAGGCCGGCGACGACGAAGGCGGCGACGGCCAGGCCAAGCACCGCCTGGTCATTTTCGACAGCAAGGCCAAGGCGCCCGCAACGCCAGGCGGCAGCACGATCCGCTTTCACGGCGTGCGCGCCACCGACACCGACGACGCGATCGACGAATTTAGCGCGCGGCGCCAGGTGCAGGTCAATGCGGTCAGCATCAGCAGCTGGGATCCGGAGCAGTTGCTGGCGCCGGCGGCCGAACAGCAATCGAGCCTGGATGCGGGCGCCGTGCCGGCCATGGCGATCTACGACGGCAGCGGCGAGCG
>JANYGW010000184.1 GCA_025359245.1 Massilia sp. | reverse complement strand
GGGTCAAGCGCCACAATGTCTGCTTTTGCGAAAGCACTGCCACGTCCCTCGGCTTGCTATAATTCGCGCTCGAAACGGCTCAGGAAGCAACGCAGTGGCAAAACTCTATTTCAGGTATTCGGCGATGAACGCCGGCAAGTCGACGGCAATGCTCCAAGTGGCGCACAACTACGAAGAGCAAGGCCAGAAAGTGCGCCTGTACACGGCCGCCATCGACAGCCGCTACGGCGTCGGCCAAGTCACCTCGCGCCTGGGCCCGCAGCGCCAGGTCGATACCTTCGATGCCGCTACCGATTTCCTGTGCGAGGCGCCCAAAGTGGCGTGCGTGCTGATCGACGAAGCCCAGTTCCTGTCCACATTGCAAGTCCAGCAGCTGCACCAGCTGGCCCAGGTGCGCGGCGTGCCGGTGATCTGCTACGGATTGCGTAGCGACTTTCGCGGCGAGCCGTTCCCCGGTTCAGCCTATTTGCTGGCCCTGGCCGACGATATCGAGGAACTCAAGAACATCTGCACCTGCGGCAAGAAGGCCACGATGAACATCCGGGTCGACGCCGACGGCAAGCGCATCAAGGAAGGCGAGCAGGTCAGCATCGGCGGCAATGAATGCTATCGCCAGGCCTGCGGCCGCTGTTTTTACGCCGAATAGCGCGGCACCGCGGCGGCCATGACGTTTCCGCCGCCTGCCACGCCGTCGCGCCGGCCTCCCTGTGCCAGCATACCGATGTGCTGCTTTACCTGCTGCCGGCGGCCGCGCTGGCTGTGCTGATCCGCATCCTGGTCGGCACCCATCCCTTGTTCTTCCTGCTGACGGTGGCCGGCACCATTTGCCACGAGCTGATGCATTTGCTGGTGGGCGTGCTCAGCGGCGCCCGGCCGGGCGGATTTACCGTCGTGCCCGTCAAGAAAACCGGCCATTGGGAGCTCGGCTCCGTCACCCTGACCCGGGTGCGCTGGTACAACGCCGCCCCGGCCGCGCTGGCGCCGCTGCTGATCATCCTGATTCCCCTGGGCGTGGCCTGGTGGCGCACCAGCCCGGGCTGGCGCTTCGAACCCGTCGACCTGCCGCTGGCCTTTGCGCTGGCGCCGCAGTTCCTGTCGTTCTGGCCATCGAAGGTCGATTGGCTGATCGCCCTGCGTTCCTGGCCGTATCTCTTGCTGATCGGCGGCGCGGCGTGGCTAGCCTGGCATTGATGGCATTGATGGCATTCCGGCATTGCGCTCGAAAATACCTAAGCTGCCCTTAAGGTTTCGGGCGCAAGCTGGCTCTGCGCCATTGGCTTAGCTGTTAGAATCGTTTTTAGTGGAAATATCAGAATCACGCCCGGAGAGAAACACATGAAGAAGAGTATGTTACTGCTTGCATTGGCGTTAGCCTTTACTTCCCAAGCGGCGTTCCCGCAACCGGAGAAAGTCTCCCCGACAGTCCTCAAGCCGGTCGCCGCGCAGACGCAGGCGGCGGTGATGGCTTCGCTGTGGCTGACGCACCGGCATTACAAGGCCATGCCGCTCGATGACGCGATGTCGGAGAAAATCTTCGACCGCTATTTCAAGACGCTCGACGGCGAAAAGCTGTTCTTCCTGCAGAGCGACATCGACCGTTTCGACGGCGAGCGCACCAAGTTCGACGACGCCATCAAGAACGAAAACATCACGCTGCCGTTCGTCATCTACAGCCTTTACCAGCAGCGCTTCAGCGAACGCATCGCCTATGCGCGCCAGCTGCTCAATTCGAAACTCGATTTCACCGTCGACGAGCGCTTCCAGCTTGATCGCGAAAAGGCCGTGTGGCCGAAGACCGAAGACGAAATCCGCGAACTGTGGCGCAAGCGCGTCAAGAACGACTGGCTGCGCCTGAAACTGGCGGGCAAGGACGACAAGGGCATCCGCGACACCCTCGACAAGCGCTATGAGAATTACGAAACGCGCGTGCGCAAGGTCGACGGCGAAGACGTGTTCCAGATGTTCATGAACGCCTACGCCATGTCGATCGAGCCGCATACCAATTACCTGGGGCCGCGCTCGGCCGACAATTTCGACATCGCGATGCGCCTGTCGCTCGAAGGCATCGGCGCGGTGCTGCAATCGCGCGACGAATACACCGTCATCCGCGAAATCGTTCCGGGCAGCCCGGTCGGCCTGTCGGGCAAGCTGAAAGTGGGCGACCGCATCGTCGGCGTGGCCCAGGCCGATGCCCCTGGCTTCACCGAAGTGCTGGGCTGGCGCATCGACGAAGTAGTGCAGCTGATCCGCGGCCCCAAGGATTCGACCGTGCGCCTGGACGTGCTGCCGGCCGATGCCGGCACCGATGGCAAGCACCTGACGGTGTCGCTGGTGCGCAAGAAGATCAACATGGAAGAGCAGTCGGCCAAGAAGTCGATCATCGAAGTGCCTGACGGCGCGCTCAAGCGGCGCGTCGGCGTGATCTCGCTGCCGACCTTTTACCTTGACTTCGATGCGCGCCGGCGCGGCGACAAGGACTACAAGAGCGCCACGCGCGACGTGGCGCGCATCCTCGGCGAGCTGAAAAAAGCCAAAGTCGACAACGTGCTGATCGACCTGCGCAACAACGGCGGCGGCTCGCTGACCGAAGCGGTCGAACTGACTGGCCTGTTCATCGACAAGGGGCCGGTGGTGCAGCAGCGCCTGGCCGACGGCAAGGTCGAAATCGAACGCGACGAAGTTCCCGGCCTCGCCTGGGACGGTCCGGTCGGCGTGTTGATCAACCGCGGTTCGGCGTCGGCGTCGGAGATTTTCGCCGCTGCGATCCAGGATTACGGGCGCGGCTTCATCATCGGCGAACCGAGCTTCGGCAAGGGCACCGTGCAGTCGCTGGTCAATTTCGACCGCAACGCGCCGCCGGGTGAAAAAGCCCGCTTCGGCGAGCTGAAAATGACGATCGCCCAATTCTTCCGCATCAATGGCGGCACCACCCAGCTGCGCGGCGTCACGCCGGACATCAAGCTGCCGGTCACGTCCGATACCGAGAACTTCGGCGAGTCGAGCTATGACAATGCCCTGCCATGGACGTCCATCAAGCCGGCGCAGTTCGTGCCGGCGGGCGACCTGAAAGAGCTGGTCGGTCCGCTGCAGAAACGGCACGACGTGCGCATCGCCAAGGACAAGGAATTCCAGTACCTGGAGGAAGACATGGCCGAGATTCGCAAGCTGCGCAAGGAAAACTCGATCTCGCTCAACGAAGCGGTGCGACGCAAGGAGCGCGATGTGCAGGACGCGCGCGCCAAATTGCGCGAAGAGCGCCAGGCGGCAGCGGCGACAGCGGGCAGCGCGGCCAGGATCAAGGCACTGGCAGCGGCGAAACGTTCGCGCCAGGACGACGGCCTGCAAGCGGACGAGCGCAACCTGCAGTCCGAACTGGCCGCCGAAAAGGCCGCCAAGGACGCCAAGGACATCATGCTCAACGAAGCGGCCAATATCATGAGCGACGCCATGGGCATGCTCAAGACCGACACGCGCCTCGCTTCGCGCCTGATGCCGTACATGCCGGCCAAGGCTGCGGACTAACTAACCGCGCCGGAGAAAAAGCCGTCCAGCGTGCGCTGGGCGGCTTTTTTATTTTGGCGATGCAGAAATCGGCATCGCCAACGAATTCAAGAACTCAATCAACGTCGTCCTCGCGAATGCGGGGACCCATGCTGAGCATATTCAGAATAGGTCCCCGCGTGCGCGAGGACGACGTCGCTGGCGTCTCGCTGTCGCGATTTCTGCCCGCGTCAAACTCCTTGATTTCTTCCTCAACCATTGCGTATTTTTTCAGGTACAATTCTCTGAACGGTCGTGCTTTTTTTGGCGGCGCAAAAACAAGGAGACTGTATGGACCTGAACTATACGAGCGAGGATCTGGCTTTCCGCGACCAAGTGCGCGCCTTCCTCGACGCCAAGCTGCCGGCCGATCTGCAGCACAAAGTGCGCAAGCACCTGCGCATGGCGCGCGAGGACTACGTCCGCTGGCACAAGATCCTCGCCGAGCAGGGCTGGGTCGCTCCCGGCTGGCCGGTCGAATTCGGCGGCCCCGGATGGACCCCGGTCCAGCGCCACCTGTTCGACGAAGAATGCGCCCGCGCCGGCACCCCGGCCATCCTGCCATTCGGCGTCAACATGGTCGCCCCGGTCATCATGGCCTTCGGCAGCGACGAACAAAAAGCCCACTTCCTGCCGCGCATCCTGTCGTGCGAAGACTGGTGGTGCCAGGGTTACTCGGAACCGGGCTCCGGTTCCGACCTCGCCTCGCTGAAAACCACCGCCGTGCGCGACGGCGACCATTACGTCGTCAACGGCCAGAAAACCTGGACCACGCTGGCCCAGCACGCCGACATGATCTTCTGCCTGGTGCGCACCGACGCGGGCGTGCGCAAGCAGGAAGGCATCTCCTTCCTGCTGATCGACATGAAGACGCCCGGCGTGACCGTGCGCCCGATCCTGATGCTCGACGAAGACCACGAAGTCAACGAAGTCTTTTTCGATAATGTGCGGGTACCGGTGCACAACCTGGTCGGCCAGGAAAACCGCGGCTGGACCTACGCCAAATACCTGCTGGGGCACGAACGGACCGGCATCGCCGCAGTCGGGCGCTCCAAGCGCGAACTGGCCTTCCTCAAGAAATACGCCGCCGCGCAGTCTAAGAACGGCCATCCGCTGCTCGAGGATCCGTTCTTCGCCGCCAAGGTTGCCACGCTCGAAATCGAACTGATGGCGCTCGAAATGACGGTCTTGCGCGTGCTCGCGCAGGAGCACAAGGCGCCCGGACCGGAAGCGTCGGTGCTGAAGGTGCGCGGCACCGAGATCCAGCAGTCGCTGACCGAGTTGATGGTCGTAGCGGCCGGCCCGATGGCCATGCCTTTCGATCCGGCCTACCTCGAATCGGCCACGCCGCACAGCGCCGCCGGCGACGACGACGCCGCGCCGCTGGCCGGCTACTACTTCAATTTCCGCAAGACCTCCATCTATGGCGGTTCCAACGAGATTCAACGCAACATCATCACCCAGATGATCCTGGGCCTGTGAGGAACTGACATGGACTTCAATTTCAAGGAAGAACAGCTGCAGTTTGCCGATGCGCTCAAGCGCTGGGTCACCAAGGACTACAGCTTCGACGCGCGCAAGAAGATCATCCACTCCGACAGCGGCGTGTCCGACGCGGCCTGGAAAACGCTGGCCGAACTGGGCATGCTGGCCTTGCCGGTGTCGGAAGAGCAGGGCGGCTTCGACGGCACGGCGGTCGACATGTTCGTCGTCATGCAGGAGCTGGGGCGCGGCTTGGTGGTCGAGCCCTACCTGGCCACTGTAATGGGCGCGCAATTTTTGACCCTGGGCGGGCGCCACGACACGCTGCTCGAAGAAGTGGCCGGCGGCGAATTGAAGCTCGCCTGCGCGCTGACCGAGAAGCAGTCGCGCCACGACCTGGCCGATATCCTGACCTCGGCCACCCGCACCGCCAACGGCTACGTCATCAACGGCACGAAGACCGTCGTGGTGCACGGCGCGCAGGCCGACAGCCTGATTGTGTCGGTCCGCACCAGCGGCACGCGGCGCGAAACCAAGGGCATCTCGCTGTTCGTGGTGCCCACTGATGCCGACGGCGTGACAGTCACCGACTACCGCACGCTCGATGGCCAGCGCGCCGCCAACATCAGCTTCGCCGACGTCCATGTCCCGACCACGGCGTTGATCGGCCTCGAAGGCGCCGACTGGGGCATCCTCGACCAGGCTGCCGACTACGGCGCGGCGCTGCTGTGCGCCGAGGCGCTGGGCGCGATGGAAGCGATCTTCGCCGCCACGCTCGAATACCTGAAAACGCGCACCCAGTTCGGCGCGCCGATCGGCAAATTCCAGGCGCTGCAGCACCGCATGGCCGACATGTACATCCACCTCGAACAGGCGCGCTCGATGGCGCTGCTGGCGGCGGTGCGCATGGCGTCGGACGATCCGGAAGAACGCCGGCGCACGGTATCGGCGGCCAAGTTCCGGGTCGGGCAGGCGCTCAAGTTTGTCGGCCAGCAGGCGGTCCAGCTGCACGGCGGCATGGGCGTGACCGACGAACTGCCGGCGGCGCACCATTTCAAGCGCCTCTCCATGATCGAACTGACGCTGGGCGACGCCGACCATCACCTGCAGCGCTTCATCGCGCAGCCCGGTTTCTTGAGCGGGAGCGTCGAGTGAGCAAGTCCAGCTGGTATTTTGAAGACTTTTTCGTCGGCCAGGAAATCCCGCTCGGCACGCGCACCGTGAGCGAAGAAGAAATCGTCGCCTTCGCCACCCAGTTCGATCCGCAGCCCTTCCACGTCGACCATGACGCGGCGGCGGCATCGGTTTTCGGCGGCGTCATCGCCAGCGGCTGGCACACCTGCAGCATGATGATGCGGATGGTGGTCGACGGCCTGATGGCGTCGGCCGCCAGCATGGGTTCGCCCGGCCTGGACAAGGTGCGCTGGATCCTGCCGGTGCGCGCCGGCGACACGCTCAGCGTCAGCTATTTGACCACGGCGGTCAAGGCGTCGGCGTCGCGGCCTGACCGCGGCGTGGTCTGGTCGACCTGGCAGGCGGTCAACCAGCACGGCCAGCTGGTGTGCACCATCGAAGGGATGGGCATGTTCGGGCGCCGTCCGACAGCGGACGAGCATGCGTGAGTTCGCGAACCTGGCTGAGATGCGCGCGCTGGCAGGCCAGGAACTGGCGGTCAGCGACTGGGTGGACGTCACGCAGGAGCGCGTGAACCTGTTTGCCGAGGCCACCAACGACCATCAATGGATCCACGTCGACCTGGAACGCTGCAAGCGCGAGTCGCCGTTTGGCGGTCCGATCGCGCATGGCTACCTGACGCTGTCGCTGGTATCGAGCCTGTTCGAAAACGCGATCCGCATGCTGGACGCGACCATGGTCGTCAATTATGGCTTGAACAAGCTGCGCTTTCCGGCGCCGGTGCCGGTGGGCAGCCGTGTGCGTGCGCGCATGACGCTGCAAAAGATCGAAGACATCGATGGCGGTGCGCAGCTGGAGTGGCTGGTGGTGGTCGAACGCGAAGGCGGGACCAAGCCTGTGTGCGTGGCCGAGCTGCTGATGCGCCGCTATCCATAGCATCCGGATTTTGATATATCCACCACGTCGTCCCCTCGTGCGCGAGGACGACGTGGGTTCGTGTCGATTTATTTGATAAGCATCGACAGCACTCCCGCCGGTCTGTACACTCGAAAGATTATCTTTTGAGCCACTGTGCAACTGTCACCTCGATGAACATCCCCGAAAAAATCAAGTCCCTCAAGAACGCTTTTTCCGAACGCAGCCAGGTGCGCAAACAGCTGCGCGGCCCGGCCGACCTGTACTACGCGATCGCCGATTCGATCGGCATGCTCGATGCCGGCGCCTGGCAGGACCTGGTCAAGGATTCCGGCTTCTTCATGTCGGCCGGTTACCTCACATCGCTCGAAACTGTCCTGCCGCATAACCTGTCGCCGCGCTACGCCTTGATCTACGCCGGCACGGGCGCGCAGCGCCAACCGGTGGCCGCGGTCTACATGCAGATCGCCGAAGTGAGCGTGGCGCAAATGCGGCCGGAGAAAAACGAGGCCGAAGCGGGCCGTCTGGACCAGCTGGCCGAGAGCACCAGGCAGCGCATCCTCACCTGCGGCAACCTGCTGACCTTCGGCCAGCACGGCATCGCCTTTGCCAAGGATGTCGACCAGAAGCTCGCCTGGCACGGCGTGGCCGAAGTGCTGTACCGCGTGCGCCAGGCCGAAAAACTGGCCGGCAAGACCCACTTCGTGATGATCAAGGACCTGCACTCGCCATATCGCGAACACGCCGCCCACCTGGAAAACCTGAGCTACCGCTACGTCGAGACCGAGCCGAACATGGTGCTCGCCCTCAGTCCCGACTGGAAGAACCACGACGATTACCTGGCCAGCCTGGCCTCGAAATATCGCGGCAACGTCCGCAACGGCATCATGAAACTGATGGAGGAAGGCGCGTGCACGATGGAGCACGTGTCCGACATGGCCGCCGTGCAGGATCAGATCCACGCGCTCTACAAAGAGGTGCAGGTCAACGCCGGCGTGCGCCTGTTCGAACTGGTGCCCGAGTATTTCGCGACGCTGCAGCAGGCTGCGGGCGAGCGTTTCCGCTGCAGCGTGATCCGCCAGGACGGCAAGATGCTCGGCTTCCTGATCTCGGTGGCCGATGGCGACACCTCGGTCGCCTACCATATCGGCTTTGACCGGGCCGCCGCGGCCAGCCTGCCGATCTACCTGCGCCTGCTGCATGCCGGCATCGCCGACGCCATCTCGATGGGCTGCAAGGAAATCTCGTACGGACGCACCGCGCTCGAACCGAAGGCCGCCCTGGGCGCCAAGCCGCAGCCATTCGGCATCCTGGTGCGGCACCGCCAGCCGGTGCTGAACAAGATGATGAAGCGCCTGTTGACCGGCATTGAGCATGAAGAGGCGCCCGAGCGCAGCCCGTTCAAGAAACCAGCTGCCGCCAAGGCGTAAGCTCCGCCGTGTCCGTTCAGCGATTTGCCCGGGTCGCGGCGGCGTGCGCGGCACTGTTTTTCACCAGCGCGGCTGCCGCAGCCGAAGCTCCCGCCCCATGCAGGACGTTGTATGCTTGCGTCGATATGTTGGTCTTGTCGGCGAAAGCGGGTGACCAGATCAATGCCATGCACTACATGCGATTTTTGCAGGCGCAAGCCATGCAGAATATTTCAATAGGTCACGTGCGGCGTCGGGATGCCGAAATCCTTGCCAGGGGAAGCGTCGACGAGACCCTGCTTGGGCTGCTGTACAACGCCCATTGGGATCGCCCTGAATTGCCCGGCCCCATGCGTGCCGTCGCATTGTATTACCTGAAGTTGAACCGCACTGACGAGGCGAAAGGCCAGCTGGTGCACGCCATCATTGACTATCCCTACCACGCCCCATACTGGATCGACCTTGCCACCGTGTTCGCGGCGCAGGGACGGCATGAAGAAGCAGTGGGTGCCCTGGTTGTCGCGCATGACTGGGCCCCGAACCCGGCCGCACAGCGTGCCAGCTTTGAACAGGAAGCAGTGGGAGCGGCGATTCCCGAAATGGGGCAGGTCTACCGCGATGCCATGCTCATCGTCGACAACAACATGGCGACGCTGGCGCAGTTCGATGCGGCCCACCCCGCTGCGCCGGTCATTGCCGGCGCTGGCGACAAGAACGCGCGCTTCGACTTTGCAGGTTGCGACAAACCGCAATTTCCACAGCTGGCGGAGAATGAGCGCGAAACGGGCGAGGTGCCCCTGGAGTTCTATGCCGATGAAGCAGGCCGCATCATCCGCGCCAGGACACTCCCGTCGCGCCGCTCTGCCGACTTGAGAAACGCCGCTTTGCTGGCCCTGGCAGCATGCCCGGTGATCCCGGCTGTGGCGTACGGAAAGCCAGTCGGCGCGTGGCTGAAGGCGAAGTACGTGTGGAAGTTGCCGGCCTTCGGCGGTGGATCGCACCCGGTTCAATAACGCCGTGTGAAGAGGGCGCCAGCCCTCAAGTTACTCGGAGCCCAGGCAGTAGCGATTGCGCCCGCCGCCCTTGGCCTGGTACAGCAGCTCGTCGGCGCTCTTGATCAGTATCGACGGCTCCTGGGATTCGTTCGGCAGCAGGCTGGCCACGCCCATGCTGACGGTCACCCACGGTCCGGCCGATGAGCGTTCGTGCATGATGCCCATGGCCGCGATTTCTTCGAGCACTTTGCGTGCCACGCCCTCAGCGCCGATGATGTCCTCGTGCGGCAGCAGGATCGCGAATTCTTCGCCCCCATAGCGCGCCACCAGGTCCTGCGGCCGCATCGCCGCGCGTTGCATCGCGGCGCCGGCCTGCTTCAGACAGGCGTCGCCTTCCTGGTGCCCATAGGCGTCGTTGAAATTCTTGAAGTGGTCGATGTCGACCAGGATCAGCGCGATCGACACCTGGGCGCGCGAGCAGCGCCGCCATTCCGCTTCCAGCGCTTCGTCGAAGGCGCGCCGGTTGGCCACGCCGGTCAGGCCGTCGGTCAGCGTCAGTTCGCGCAGCGCGTCACGCTGGCGCTTGACGGTGAGCTGGGTGCGCACCCGCGCCCGCACCACGGCGACATTGACCGGCTTGCTGATGAAATCGGCGGCGCCGGCGTCGAGCGCGCGCGTTTCGTCCTCGGGCGTCTTGAGCGCGGTGACGAAAATGATCGGGATATCGCGCGTGATGGGCGACGTGCGCAGCGCCGCGCACACCGCATAGCCATCCATGTTGGGCATCACCGCGTCGAGCAGGATTACGTCGGGCAGCTGGTGCTGGGCGATGTGCAGCGCCGTGGCGCCGTTCATGGCGAACAGCACGTCATGTTCGTCCTGCAAGGCCTGGTGCAGGATCTGGATGTTCTCCATCGCGTCATCGACGATCAGGATGCGCCCTTTTGTCGCGATGTCGTTCCAGCTCATTTTGCCGCCTCTCGATTCAGGATGTCCTTGACCTGCCGGGCCGCGTCGGCAAAGGCGAGCGTGGCGACCGCATCGCCCAGCGCCGCGAGCGTGTCTGGCTCGGCCAGCCCGTCCAGCTCCGCGCGCAGCGCCTCGAATTCGGCCAGCGCCTTCAGGTTGTTATTTTGAAGTAATCCGAGCAGATCCGCCAGCCTGTCGTCGAGCTGGCGCGTCGCGGGCAGCGCGGCCGGCGCGCCTTGGGTGGCCGGCGTGGCGAGGCGCCGCGCAGCCACCATCAGCTTGGCCAGCTCCACCTCCAGCAGGTCCAGGCGCTCGACCAGGTCGGCCATGCCGCCGCTGCGCAGCGCATGCTCAAAGTCGAGCGCGAGCGCCGCGAACTCGGTCGCGCCGAGGTTGGCCGCGACCCCGCGCAGGCGGTGCACCAGGGCCAGCGACGCATCCCGGTCGTTGGCGCGCAGCAGCTGGCGCACTTCGGCCAGGGTGCCGCCCTGCGAGCGCTCGAAGCGCTTGAACAGGGACACGAAGTTGGCGAAATTGCCGCCGAAACGGGGCAGCGTGGAGCGCAGGTCGATCCCGGGGATCACCGCCGGCAGCGGCGCCGTGTCGGGCTGCTCCTCGCGCCGGTAGCTGCTGCGTTCCGGTTCGGCGATGTCGCCGCCGCTGGTCACCCGCAGCAGCGCAGCGACCATATTGTCGACGTCGATCGGTTTCGAGATGTGGCCGTCCATGCCCGCTTCGATCGCGTGCGCGCGGTCGTCTTCCATCACGTTGGCGGTCATGGCGATGATCGGCAGGTCGGCCAGGCCCATGGCGCGGATCGCCTTGGCGGCCTGGTAGCCGTTCATGACTGGCATCTGGATGTCCATCAGCACCGCATCGTAGCGGCTCGGCGCAGCGGCGAGCATGCTGACCGCGATCCGGCCGTCGGCGGCGATGTCGACTGCGGCCCCGGCGTGCAGCAGCAGGTAGTTGGCCACTTCCTGGTTGATCTGATTGTCTTCGACCAGCAGCACGTAGACTCCCCCGAGCCGCCCGGCCAGCGGCAGCACGTGGCCGTCTTGCGCCTGCGGGCGTCCGGTGTGCAGTTCGGTGATGACGCCCAGCAGCGCGTCGCGGGTCACCGGTTTGCTCAGGATGGCATCGAGCTTGAGGTCGTCGGACAGCGCGGCCAGCTGCTCGCGCGTGTGCTCGGCTACCATCAGTGCGGTGCGCGGCAGCGCGATGTGGTGGTCGGCGCGCGCATAGGTCAGCACCGAAATGCCGTCCAGGCCCGGCATCGCGGCGTCGAGCAGCATGAAATCGTAGCCCGTGCCCGCCTTGCCGGCCGCGCGCAGCAGTTCCAGCGCGTCGTGGCCGTTGTGCGCGACCTGGACCTGCCAGCCGAAGGCGGCGCATTGGGCGGCGATTGCCGCGCACGCGTGCAGGTTGTCGTCGACTACCAGCAGCGAGCGTTCGGCCAGGCCGGCCAGCGCGGGCAGGGCGGCACGCGGCGCCCCCGCCAGTATGCCGAAACTGGCGTCGAAGCAGAATTCGGCGCCCTTGCCCAATTCGCTCTGCACCGAGATGGTGCCGCCCATCAGGCCGACCAGGCGCCGGCAAATGGTCAGGCCCAGGCCGGTGCCGCCGTATTTGCGGCTGGTCGACGTGTCGGCCTGCGAAAACGCGTCGAACATATTGGCATGCTGCTCGCCGGCGATGCCGATCCCGGTGTCGCGCACCGAAAACGCCAGCACGATGCTGTCGTCGGTCTCGGTGGCGGTGCGGATCGACAGCGCGATCTCGCCGGTTTCGGTAAACTTGATCGCATTGCTGACCAGGTTGAGCAGCACCTGTTCGAGCCGCATCGGGTCGCCCACCAGTTGCAGCGGCACGTCAGGCGCGATGATGAACATCAGTTCGAGGTCCTTGGCGGCGGCATTCGGCGCCAGCAGCACCGAAATGCTGTCGAGGACCTGGTCGAGCGCGAAGGTTGTGTACTCAAGCATCAGCTGGCCGGCCTCGATCTTGGAAAAATCGAGCACGTCGTTGAGGATGCCGAGCAGCGAACGGGTCGACATCTTGATCTTGGCCACGTAGCCGCGCTCGCGGCGCGCCAGTGGCGACTCCTCGAGCAGGCGCGCCAGTCCCATGATGGCGTTCATCGGGGTGCGGATTTCATGGCTCATATTGGCCAGGAATTCGCTCTTGGCGCTGCTGGCCATTTCGGCGCGGTCGAGCGCATGCACCAACTGCTCATTGAGCGACTGCAGGCGCAGTTCGCCGGCGATGCGCGCGCTGATGTCGCGCACCGTGGCCTGGATCACGCCCTTGCCGCCGGCGTTCAGGGTGGTCAGCATGACGTCGGCATGGAACAGCGTGCCGTCCACGCGCCGGTGCATCCACTCGAACTGGTGGCTGCCGCGTTCGAGCGCGTAGTGCATGGCCTGCGCGGCCTTCTCGTCGGAACGGCGCCCGTCCGGCTGGAACTCGGGCGAGGTGGTGGCCGGCGACAGCTGCAGGAATTGGTCGATGCTGGTGCAGCCGAAAATGGCGGCGGCCGCGCGGTTGCCGCCGACAAAACCCTCGGCCGGCGTGACCAGCATGTGGGCGTCGCCCGACATCTCATAGAGGACGTGGAACTGCTCGTTGACGTCGCGCAGCTGGTCGGACATCCGTTTGCGTTCGCTGACATCGAGTACCAGGCCGCTCACGCCCACCATCTTGTGATCGTGGTTGTACACCGGGTGGTAGCTGGCCAGCCAATGATGCTGCACGCCGGGATCGTACGGCACCTCGCCCTGCGCTTCGATCTCGAGCAGCGCCTGGCCGGTGTCGCGCACATGACGGTAGGCCTTTTCGTATTCCACCCCGGCCGCGCCGAGCAGCTCGGGCAGCGTGCGGCCGATGTGTTCGGCCACGGGCTTGTCGTTGATGCGCGCCAGGTAGTCATTGACCATGACGATGCGCAGGTCGGTATCGAGCAGGGCCAGGCCGGCCGGCGCGGTGGCGTACACGTTCTCGATCAGCGCATGGGCATTTTCCAGTTCGATCGTGCGTTCGCGGACCCGTTCTTCAAGGCCGTTGCGGTGGCGCGTCAATTCCTGTTCGACCTGCTGCAGCGCGTCGCCCACTTCAGCCGCCTCGCGAATGTCCAGCTGCGGCATGACCAGCGCGTCGCCGCGCCCGAGCGCCACGGCCGGCGCGCGCAGCGCGCGCACCGAGCGCCCGATCAGGCCGCCCATGAACCAGGCGCTGGCAAAGCCGACCGTCATCAGGCCGGCCACGCTGAGCACGATGTTGGCCATCGACTGGCGCAGCACGGCAAAGGCGGCGTCGCGCGGCACCGCCACCGAGGCCGTCCAGTGGCGCTGGGGCGACTGGGTATAGAGCACAATCACGCGCAAGCCATCGCGCGTGTTCAGGTCGATCGCGCCATGCGCAGACTGGCCGAGCGCGGCGACCAGGGCGGGATTGCTTGGATTGCCGACGTGGCGTTCCGGTTCCTGGGTGCGCGAGACGATGTTCTTGCGGCTGTCGAGCACCCCCGCGCGCCAGCTCGGCGGCAGTTGCAGGTCGCTGATGAGCTTGTCGAAATGGCTGGGCGGCACGCGTGCCGACAGTACATAGGCGACCTTGCCATGGACCAGCACCGGCACATCGGCCGACACATGGAACGGCAGCGCGCGGCTGGCACGTGCCACGTCCGATGTCAGCGCCACGGCGCCGGCGGCGACCCGGCGCACAGTCGCCGCGTTCGCCAGCGGCGCCAGCGCGCCGCCGTAGGGCCGGCTGGTATCGAGCAAGGGCGCGCCGTCGGGGCTGGCAAGGACGAAACTGGTAGCCGGCAGCGCGGTGCGCAGCAAGCCGGCGGCCTGCGCATGGAACGCGGCCAGGTCGCCGTTTTGCAGGCTGGGCGAGGAGGCCAGCGCGCGGGCCTCCGTTTCGGCGTTGCCGAGGTCGCGCTCGACGGCCTCCATCAGCTCGCCGGACAGGCGCTCGGCCTGTTGCAGCAGGTGGTTGCGTTCGCGCTGGAAGGAATCGTAGGCCAGCGCGCCGAAGCCGATCAGGCTCGGCACCAGGCAAACCAGGACCAGGGTGGCGGTCTTGGAACGGATCGAGGGTAGCGAATGCCGTAAAAGCTGCACCAAGAGTATCTCCGCCGCAATGCTTGCGGCATGGATACGCCGCTATAGCCCGATGGTAGCCGAGCGGCGGCGTTCTTGGGGCACTAAAACCGGGGTCGGACCACGCTTTCGCTGGAAATGGTACTGAAACGGGGGGAACTATCATTTCCCCCTCCCGGTTCGCTGCCGTCGACACAACCGGGGTCAAACCCCCAACGGAAAAATCGGGGTCGGACCCCTGGCCGCGGTTTAGCTGCGCGTGACGGGCAAGGCCAGGCTTTCGCCCAACTTGATGTGCTTGGCCAGCTCGATCTTGGCGATCGCGTTGCGGTGCACTTCGTCCGGGCCGTCGGCCAGGCGCAGCGTGCGGTTGCCGGCCCATTGGTAGGCCAGCGGGAATTCGTCCGAGACGCCGGCCGCGCCGTGCGCCTGGATCGCCCAGTCCAGCACCTGCTGCGCCACGTTCGGCGCCAGCACCTTGATCATCGCAATCTCGGCCTGCGCGTGCTTGTTGCCCACGGTGTCCATCAGCGACGCCGCTTTCAAGGTCAGCAAGCGCGCCGTGTCGATCTGGATGCGCGACTCGGCAATGCGCTCGCGCCAGACGCCCTGGTCCGACAGTTTCTTGCCGAACGCGACCCGGGCGCCCAGCCGCACGCACATCAGTTCGAGCGCGCGTTCGGCCACGCCGATGGCGCGCATGCAGTGGTGGATGCGGCCAGGTCCGAGGCGACCCTGGGCAATTTCGAAACCGCGCCCTTCGCCCAGCAGCAGGTTGGAGGCCGGCACGCGCACGTTCTCGAACAGGATTTCGCAGTGCCCGTGCGGGGCGTCGTCGTAGCCGAACACCGGCAGCGGCCGCACCACGGTGATGCCCGGCGTGTCGGCCGCGGCCAGGATCATCGATTGCTGCGCATGGCGCGCGGCGCTCGGATCGGTCTTGCCCATGACGATGTAGACTTTGCAGCGCGGGTCGCCGGCGCCGGAAATCCACCACTTGCGCCCGTTGATGACGTAGTCGTCGCCGTCGCGCTCGATGCGCGTCTCGATATTGGTGGCGTCGGACGAGGCCACGCCCGGCTCGGTCATCGCAAACGCCGAGCGCAATTCGCCGCGCAGCAGCGGTTCGAGCCAGGTGCGCTTGTGCTCTTCCGAACCGTAGCGCTCGATGGTTTCCATGTTGCCGGTGTCGGGCGCGGCGCAGTTGAATACTTCCGGCGCCCACACCACGCGCCCCATGATTTCGCACAGCGGCGCGTAGTCGAGGTTGGACAGGCCTTCCGGCGCGCGCGCCGACTTCGGCAGGAACAGATTCCACAGGCCCTGTTCGCGCGCCAGCGGTTTCAGCCGTTCGATCAGCTCGGTCGGGATCCAGCGGTTGCCCTTGGTGGCGCCGTTGTGGTCGACCTCTTCCTTGAACTTGTTCTCGTTCGGGTAGATATGCTCGTCCATGAACGCCAGCAGGCGTGCTTGCAGTTCCTTGCAGCGATCGGAATAGTCGAAATTCATTGTTTTTCCTTGAGGAGGGAGATCGCGCGCTGGGCATAGGTCCAGCCCAGTTCGGCCATCGGGCGGGCCGCCTTGCCGTTTTGCAGGGCCTGGGCGCTGGACGCGGTGCCGTCCACATAGCGCTTCATGATGCCCTGCATGATGCCGGCCAGGCGGAACATGTTGTAGGCCAGGTAGAAATTGAAATCTTCGATGCGGATCGTCTTGCCGGTACGCGCGCAGTAGGACGCGATGTACTCTTCCTGGCTGGGGATGCCCATTTCCTTCAGGTCGAGCCCGGCGATGCCGCGGAACTGGCCCGGGGCGATGTGCCAGCTCATGCAGTGGTACGAGAAATCGGCAGCCGGGTGACCCAGGGTCGACAGTTCCCAGTCCAGCACGGCGAGGATGCGCGGCTCGGTCGGGTGGAAGATCATGTTATCGAGCCGGAAGTCGCCGTGCACGATGGACGTGTCGTCGCCGGCCGGGATATTCTGCGGCAGCCAGGCGATCAGCTGGTCCATCGCTTCGATGGTTTCGGTGCTCGACGCCTGGTACTGGCGCGTCCAGCGCTCGATCTGGCGCGCAAAATAGTTACCGGGCTTGCCGTAGTCGGCCAGGCCAATGGCGGCGTAATCGATGTTGTGCAGCTGGGCGATGACGCGGTTGGTCTCGTCGTAGATGGCGGCGCGTTGCTGGCGCGTCATGCCGGGCAGGGACTGGTCCCACAGCACCCTGCCTTCGATGAACTCCATCAGGAAAAACGCGCGCCCGATCACGTCTTCATCGAGGCACAGCAGCAACTGGCGCGGCGCGGGAAAGCCGGCTTTTTGCAGCGCATCCATCACCTTGAATTCGCGGTCGATGGCGTGGGCCGAGGGCAGCAGTTTTGCGGTCGGGCCCGGCTTGGTGCGCAGCACGAAAGCCTGGCCGCCGGCAGTGAGCTTGAAGGTGGGATTGGACTGGCCGCCCTTGAACTGGGCCACCTCGATGGGGCCGGCCGGAAAGTCCGGCAAGCGCGCGCGCAGGTAGGCGCCCAGCGCCTGCGTGTCGAACCGCTGGCGCTCGCCCACGGGCCTGGTGCCGATCATTTCCTCGAACATCGCGTCTCCTCCTTGTTTCTTTTCATTTTAGCCGATGAAAATGAACGACCGTACTATTATTTTTGCCGCGCTCGCAGATACTGCGCATACAGCGCTTCCATGGTGGTGCTGCGGCTGGCCTGCTGCAGCGGCGCGGGCGGTGTGTAGTTCACGAACCGCAGCACCCAGTCGTGTTGGGCCTCGCCCACATCGAGCGCATTGATGCAGCCAGCCGTTTGCGCCAGGTTGCCCAGAAACAGGCGCTGTCCGGTCAGGGCCAGCGACAGGATCGCGCAGTTGACGCCGCCGTGCAGCACCAGCAGCACCGTGTCCCAGCCGGGGTCGGCGCGCAGGCGCGCGATCGCCGGGTGGACCCGGTCCATCAGTTCGCCCGTCGATTCGCCGCCCAGAAAACGTTTATCGGGCGGCACGACGCCCTCGAACACCCCGGTGAAGGCCTCGCGTAATTGCGCATCGGGGATGCTCGAGAGGCGCCCGCCGCGGATTTCTTCCAGCGCCGGCCAGGTCTCGATGGCGATCTGCTGGCCCGTTTCTGCCAGCACGCGGGTGGCCGTCTCAACCGTGCGCGGCAGGCCGGAGACGATCACCCGGTCGAAGCGCACGCCAGCCTGCGCGAAAGCCTGGCCGGCGGCACTGGCCTGGGCGCGGCCCAGTTCATTCAATGGCACGGTTTCAGGCAATACGGGACGTCCGCTGGCGTCGAAATACGTCACGCTGCCGTGGCGCATGAGAAACACGCGGCGCCTTGATGAAGGGGTGTCGAGATCGATAATCATTGCTCGATAGTACACTGCGCGATGTGTTCCATGGGATGCAAGCTCGTTGCCCACCTACAGCGCGGCCAGCTCCCCCCACACCGACTTCATGGAAAAGCGCAGCCGCGCTTCCTGTTCGTGCAGGGCCAGCGCGATGTGCGCCTGCCGCCGCACCGTGTCGATGGCGTGGCCGTCGGCAGCGCGCAGCAGGTGAACATGCACGTCTGCGTCCGCGTCGGCGCCCTGACCGGTCTGCCTGATCACCACGCCGGCGCTGCCGTCGTCGAGCCGCACCAGCGTCCCTGGCGGATAGGCACCGAGCAGCCGCCTGAACGCGGCCACCAGTTCCGGGTGGCCGCCATTGTCCTGCGCCATGCGCTCGAGCGCCTCGGGCGCCAGCAGCGAGCGGCGGTAATTGCGCGCGCCGATGCAGGCGCAGTAGCGGTCGGCCATGCCGACCAGCGCGGCGCTGGCCGCGATCTCCTCCGACTGCAGGCCGTGCGGATAGCCGCTGCCGTCGAACGCTTCATGGTGCTGCAGCACGCAATCGATCCAGTCCTGGTCGTCCACGCCGGCGCAGCGCAGCAGCTCGGCGCCGGCTACCGGATGGCGGCGGATGCGGCAGCGCTCGGCGTCGTCGAGCAAGCTTGCGCGCGCATGCAGGCCGTCGATTTCGCGCAGCATGCCGACGTTCATCGTCAGCGCCGCTGCCGTCACGGTAACCACGTCAGCAGGCGCAAAGCCGGCACTGCGCGCCGCCAGCGAAGCGAGCACCGCCGTGTCGATACAGTGGCGGATGGCGTAGCGTCCGCCCACCTGGGCCAGCAGGACGCAGGCGATGGCGATTTCCGGCGCCTGCAGGGCGGCCTGTTCGACCTTGCGCGCCAGCGCGCGCAGCGAGGTGTCGGCGCGGCTGTACACGTTCAGGTCGGTCAGCAGCTTGTCCAGTTGGGCGGCCGCGTCGTTGAGGGTGCGCAGTAACGAGGGGTTCATCGGAACCTGCGCTGCTTACAAAGCTGCCAGGCGTTCGAGCGCCTGGCGCAGGGTGGCGTCCTGCTTGGCAAAGCAGAAGCGCACGATGCCCGAATCGTGGCCATCATGATGAAAGGCCGAGACGGGAATGGCGGCCACGCCCGCATGGATGGTCAGCCAGCGCGCGAACTCGCTCTCTGGCAGAGCAGAGATGGCGTGGTAGCGCACGCACTGGAAGTAGCTGCCGTCGGACGGCAGCAGGGTAAAGCGGCTGGCCGCAAGTCCGGCGCGAAACAGGTCGCGCTTGGCCTGGTAGAAGGCCGGCAGTTCCAGGTAGGGGGCCGGGTCGGTCATGTAGTGCGCGATGGCGTGCTGCATGGGCGATGTGACGGTGAAGACGTTGTACTGGTGGACCTTGCGGTACTCGGCCATCAAGGCCGCGGGCGCGGCCACGTAACCGACCTTCCAGCCGGTGACGTGGTAGGTCTTGCCGAAGCTGGAAACGACAAAGGCGCGCGCGGCCAGTTCAGCATGGCGGCACACGCTGGCGTGGGCGGCGCCGTCGAACACCATGTGCTCGTAGACCTCGTCGGAGAGCACCAGCATGTCGCTGCCGCGCACGATCGCCGCCAGCGCGTCGAGGTCGGCGTCGCGCAAAATGGCGCCGGTGGGATTGTGCGGCGAATTGATGATGATGAGGCGGGTGCGGGGGGTGACGGCCGCGGCCACCCGCTCCCAGGCGACGCTGTAGCCGGCTTCGTCGAGCTGCATCGCCACCGGTACTGCCACGCCGCCCGCCAGCGCAACGGCGGGCAGATAAAGGTCGTAGGCCGGTTCGATGACGATCACTTCGTCGCCCGGGTGCACGCAGCAGAGGATCGCTGTCATCAAGGCCTGCGAGGCGCCGCTGGTGATGGTGATTTCGCTGGCGGGGTCGTACTGCTGCCCGTACAGCGAAGCGATTTTTGCAGCCACCGCCTGGCGCAGCAGCGGCACACCCGGCATCGGCGGATACTGGTTGTGGCCGGCCGCCATCGCCCCGCTGACCAGGGCGGGCAGGGCGGGATCGCAGTGGAAATCGGGGAAGCCCTGGCCCAGGTTGACCGCATGGTGCTCGGCTGCCAGCGCCGACATGGTGGCGAACACGGTGGTGCCAACGGCGGGAAGCCGTGAGCGCAAGTGCGGGGTGGGATGAATGGCAGGCTGCGTCATGGGTATGGCGGATCGCGTAAGGTTGTTGAAACCTTATTCTAGCGCAGCGCTGGCAGCCCTTTCTGCAAACATTTTCAGCCAGGCTTCCGGCAGCATGATGCGAAACAGGCCCATGGCCGCGGTCTTGCGCGCCAGTTTCAGCAGGGCCTTGTCCTTGGTGATCAGGACGGCAGCGCCGGCATCGCGCGCAATTTCGAGAAACTTCTGGTCATCGCGGTCGGTGCAGATGGGCAGGCGCACGTGAACCGCGTCGGGCGCCACCACGGTGACGAGCTCGTCGAAGCGCTGCGCCGCCAGCGGACGGGTATCGTCGTCCAGCGGCAGGTGACGATAGTGCAGCACGATATTGTATTCCTCGCGGCAATCGGCGCGGCTCACCGCCTGCACCTCGCCGGACGCGAGCGCCGCAAGCAAGGGGGCCCAGCGGGGATCGTGGAACACCAGCAGGTCGAGGCAGACATTGGTGTCGATGACGATGCGTTCGGCTGGGACAGGTATCATGTCGGCAATTCTCTTTATGGTAATCATGTTCGTGCGCTGCACTGAACTACGAATCTTATGCTGATTGTCCTGTCCCCTGCAAAATCGCTCGACTTTACTACCCCCGTCAAAACAGACATTGCCACCACGCCCGACATGCTGGACCGTTCCGCCCGGCTGATCGAGGTGCTGCGCGGCTATTCGCTGGGCCAGGTGGCCGAGCTGATGAGCTTGTCCGACAAGCTGGCCGCCCTCAACGTCGCCCGTTATGCCGACTGGACCCCAGCCCCCGGCGGCGCCCGCCAGGCCGTGCTCGCTTTCAACGGCGACGTGTATGGCGGCCTCGATGCGCCCAGCCTGAAACCGAAAGCGCTGGCCTGGACCCAGCAGCGCCTGCGCATTTTGTCGGGCCTGTACGGGCTGCTGCGCCCGCTTGACCTGATCCACCCGCACCGGCTGGAAATGGGGACGAAGCTGCCCACCGCCGATGCGAAGGACCTGGTCGGCTTCTGGGGCAACGCTGTCACCGACCGGCTCAATGAGGCCATCGCCGCCAGCGGCGCGCCGGTGCTGGTCAACCTGGCTTCGCAAGAATATTTCCACGCGGTGCAGCCGAAGCGGCTGACGGTGCCCGTGATCCACCCCGTGTTCGAGGACTGGAAGGACGGCAATTACAAGATCATCTCCTTCTACGCCAAGCGGGCCCGCGGGCTGATGGCGCGTTACGCTGCCGAGAAGGGGATCGAGGAGGCGGAGAAGCTCAAGCGCTTCAAGGTCGATGGGTACGTCTTCGTCAAGAAGGTGTCGACCGACACCGAATGGGTGTTCAGGCGGAAGATGTAGAATTTGGGGCTGGCGCGCAGCGCCAGTCCCCGGCTTATGATGACTTTTTCGAGAAGAACTCGTACCAGCGCTTCTCTCCATCCGGCTTCAGGTATTTGCTGTTCGGATAGTTCGCCGTGAACACCCGCTGTGCATCGTCGCGCAGGTCGAGGTTGCCCATCTTGTCGTAGCAGCGGATCATCAGGAACAATGCTTCCTCGCGCGCGGGCGCGTCGCGGAAGTCCGTCACAGCGCCTTCGGCACGATTCAGCGCGGCCAGGTAAGCGCCGCGGCGGAAGTAGTAGTTTGCGACGTGCACTTCATACGAGGCCATGGCATTGACCAGGTAGTTCATGCGGGCGATCGAATCGGGGGCGTATTTGCTGTCCGGGAAGCGGTCGACCAGGGCCTTGAAGGCGGCGAACGATTCGCGGGTGGCCTTGGGGTCGCGCTCGGTTGGGTCCTGGGAATAGAGCGCGCTCAGGAAGCCGATCTGGTCATTGAAGCTCACCAGGCCACGCAGGTAATACATGTAGTCGGCCTGGGGATGGTTCGGGTGCAGTTTGATGAAGCGCTCGATGGTGGCGAGCGCCTGGGCCTGGTCCTGGGTCTTGTAATAGGCGTAGGCGATTTCCATCTGCGCCTGGGTGGCATAGACGCCGAAAGGATAGTTCGATTCGAGCTTTTCCCACAGTTTGATGGCGGCCTCGTAGTGCTGGCCGGCCATCTCCTCGCGTGCCTCGGCGTATAATTTCGTCACTGACCAGTTTTTGGTTTCGTCTTTCTTGTCTGGGAACAGGCTGCAGGCGGACAAACCGAACAGGGCACACGACACGAGCAACAGCGATAATTTTTTTTGCATACGATTTTGCAAGACTATACCGAGATTCAACGAAAGGCTGATTATAGCCGATGGGACTGATGTGACTTTAACTTCTACGCCGAAC
>JANYGW010000181.1 GCA_025359245.1 Massilia sp. | reverse complement strand
GGCAGTCTGAAGTCGTAGGAAACCTAAGACTCCCCCAATAGGAGCGTTTGTTCAAGTTCCTTGCCGGGGTCACCCCATCGCCCATCGCGCTACGTGATCAAAACGGCGCCGATACCCATCAGCTTGAGTGACCATACTCATGGCATCGAGAGCAAAATAAAGAATCGATACGGGGAAGAAGTCTTCCATTGTGCAACGAAAACGATGCAAAATTGAGGTCTGACCCCGATTTAAAAACAATTTTAATATTGAGGTCTGACCCCGGTGTTGCTAGTGGCGTTTGATGGTGCTGGCGTCGAACTGCTCGCGGTTCTTGCCGGTGATGCCGCTGTAGAATTGCTGGATCTCGGCCATGTCGGCGCCGATGTCGCCGGTTGTCTCGAACATGCGCCCGATCCCGCCCTCCTTGTGCTTGAAGTCCAGATAAGCCAGTGCGATCGGCACGCCCGCCCCATGCGCCATGTGGTAAAAGCCGGTCTTCCAGTGCGTCACTTTGCCGCGCGTGCCTTCCGGCGCGACAATCACCGCCAGCCGCGCGCGCGCGCCGAACGCGGCAACCGTGTTCTGCACCGTATTGTTGGCGGCGCTGCGGTCGATCGCGATCCCACCCAGCCAGCGCGCCAGCCATCCGGTCGACCAGCCGAACAAGCTCGCCTTGGCCATCCAGTACACCTTCAGCCGCAAGACGAAACACACCATCAGCGTGATCGGAAAATCCCAGTTGCTGGTGTGCGGCGCGGCGATCAGCACGAACTTGGGATAGGCGGCAATCTGCTCCGGCGTGAGCCCCGCGGTGCGCCAGCCAAGCAGGCGCAGGCCCGCCCGCGACAGGCTGCGCATCAGGGTGTTGACGACCGGTGTTTCAAAGATGGTGTGGTGCATACGGGGCGCCGCCCGCACTTCCCGGCGCCGGTCAGCAGGCGCGGAAAACATCGGGCACAATAGCAGGAGTGGTTCTCTAAAGCACTATTTTACTCCAGCCCGCCCTGCCCGCCCGAAAGTCCTTATGTCCGTGATGTCGTCGTCGAATGGTTTCAATGTCCTGCGCAACCGCAATTTTTCGTTTTACCTGGCGGCGCGCGTGCTCGGCACCCTGGCCGTGCAGATGCAGAGCGTGGCGATCGGCTGGCAGGTCTACCAGATCACCGGCAGCCTGTTCGACCTGGGCCTGATCGGCCTGGCCCAGTTCGCGCCGTTCCTGGTGCTGATCCTGCCGGCCGGCCACGCGGCCGACCGCTACAACCGGCGCAACATCATCATCCTGTGCCTGGCGACCCAGTTGCTGTGCGGCCTGCTGTTGCTGGCCTTTACCCACAGCGGCGCGTCCGCGGTGTGGCCGGTGTTCGCGACCCTGGTGTTGTTCGGCAGCGCGCGCGCGTTCATGATGCCGGCCACCCAGGCCGTGCTGCGCAATATGGTGTCGACCGACAGCTTCAGCCAGGCCGTGGCCCTCAGTTCGTCGGCCTTTCACGTGGCGGTCATCGCCGGCCCCATCCTGGGCGGCCTGCTGTACCTGGCCGGCCCGGGCACGGTCTATCTGGCGGCGGCGCTGCTGCTGGTGCTGTCGGTGCTGCTGATGGTCTGCACCCATGCGGCGCCGCAATCGATGGCCACCGAGCCGGCCACCTGGCACTCGGTGTTCGAGGGCCTGCGCTTCGTCTGGTCGCGCCCGATCATGCTGGGCGCCATTTCGCTCGACCTGTTCGCGGTGCTGTTCGGCGGCGCCACCGCGCTGCTGCCGGCCTACGCGCACGATGTGCTGCAGGCCGGCCCTACCGGCCTCGGTTTGCTGCGCACCGCGCCCGGCGTCGGCGCGGCGCTGTGCTCGGTGGCGCTGGCCTTCTATCCGATCCGGCGCCGCGTCGGCGCCTGGATGTTCGGCGGGGTGGCCGTGTTCGGCCTGGCCACGCTGGCGCTGGGCTGGACCAGCAGTTTCGCCGTCGCGCTGGGCGCCCTGTTCCTGCTCGGCGCCGGCGACATGGTCAGCGTCTACGTGCGCCACCTGCTGGTGCAGTTCGAAACGCCGGACGAAATCCGCGGCCGCGTCAGCGCCGTCAATGCGGTCTTCATCGGCGCCTCCAACGAGCTGGGCGAATTCGAGTCGGGCCTGACCGCCGGCTGGTTCGGCCTGGTGCGCGCGATCCTGTTCGGCGGCGCCGCCACGCTGGCCGTCACGGCAATCTGGGTGTTCAAATTCCCCGTCTTGTCGCGCATGGACCGCTTCCCCCATCACGCGCAAGACAGCGACGCATAGCAAAACGCAACAAACGATTGAAAGGTGTAAGATCAAGTTGTGTGCGCAACGATGTTGCCGGCCCGGGCAGGACGCTGCAGCAAGCGTCTTCCGCACACGACAGCCCGTGCCGGAATAATGCCTTTATGAACAACCGGGAGTGCGCTTATGCAAATCAATATCAATACCGACAAAACGATCGAACGCCACCAGGGCCTGGATGACCATGTGAATGCCGTGGTGTCCGCCGCAGTGCAACGTTTTGCCGAACAAATCACGCGCGTCGAAGTTCACCTCAGTGACGAACAAAGCCAGAAGTCGGTCGACGGCGGCAACCGCTGCCTGCTCGAGGCGCGCCTGACCGGCTACCAGCCGATCGCCGTCAGCGACCATGCACCGACCTTGCACCAGGCCATCAGCGGCGCTGCCGACAAGCTCAAGCGCGCGATCGACAGCGCCCTGGGCCGCCTGCACGACAAGCAGCTGCATGCGACCCCGCAGCTGGTCGACGAGGCCGACGAGGTCAACGAGTAAACGCCCCCCACTGGCAGCCGCCAAGGCTGCCAGGCTGCACCCTCATCCCCACCAGCGCTGCTGCGCCAGTTCCCGCAAATACACTAGCCCCGCCAGCGCGCGGCTGCCGTACCACGACAGCATTTCCCCATCGACCAAATGGACCGGCTTGCCGATCTGCTGTTCGAGCGCGTCCGCGTGCGCCTGCGTGAAGCGGTATGGCTCGCTCGACAGCAGCACGCCGTCGATGCCGGCCAGCAGTTCTTCGCTCCAGGTAAACACCGGATAGCGCGCCGTGCCCAGCTGCGGCGTGCGCCAGCCGATCTCGGCCAGCATGCGCGCGATGTAGGTGTCGCCCGAAATGCCCATCCACGGATCCTGCCAGATGCAATACAGCAGCGTCGCGGCCGGCCCTGCCGGGCTGGCATGCAGCAGCGCGTAAGCCTGTTCGAAGTCAGCGCACCACGCCTCGGCGCGCGCGCTGGCGCCGAAGATGCCGCCCATCAGGCGTGCCAGGTCCAGGTTGTCGCGCGGCGCCAGCGGATGGGTCACGACGATGTGCGGCACGAATTCGGCCAGCGCGTCGACGGTCGGCTTTTCGTTTTCGTCGATGTTGACCACCAGGTGGGTGGGCGCGAGCTTGCGGATTTTGTCGATGTTCACATCCTTGGTGCCGCCCACCTTGGCGATCGCGTGCACCTGGTCGGCCGGATGGATGCAAAAGCCGGTGCGCCCGACCACCTGCGCGGCCAGTCCCAGCTCGCACAGCAATTCGGTGATCGATGGCACCAGCGAGACGATGGTCGCGCCGGGCGCGGGCGGGTGTTCGGTGCCGAGGGCGTCGGTCAGGGGCATGGCGTGCAATCCGGAGCTGAAGTAGCCGCTATTGGAACACTGATATGATGCGCTTGCCAAGTGCTTGGCCCGGTTCATCAGTGAGAGAGACAACGTGGAACAGACAGGACTTTTCAGCGCATCGCCCTACAGCATTCGGGATTTGCAGGTATTTCGCGATTGCGACCATGCGCAGCTGGCGCCCATGCTGGCCGGCTGCGCGGTGGTGCGCCTGGGCGCCGGCAAGGCGCTCGAGGACGGCGCCCGCGCGCATTTGTACATCGTGCTGTCGGGCGCGCTGGCGGTCGCCGCCGACAGCCACAGCGGCAGCGCCGACGGCACCGTCAGCCGCATCCTGCCGGGCGAAAGCGTGGGCGAGCAGGCGGTGCTGGACGACAGCAGCAACCTGGCCGCCATCTCGGCCATCGTCGACAGCGAACTGCTGGTCATCGACGGCGAACGGGTCTGGAAGATGATCGACCTGTCGAGCGGCCTGGCGCGCAACCTGCTGCGCATGCTGTCGTTCCGGATCCGCGCCGCCAACGCGCTGCTGCGGCGGCGCCAGAAACTGGGCGAGTTCTACCGCCAGCTGTCGATGAACGATGGCTTGACCGGCTTGTACAACCGCTCCTGGCTGAACGACATGCTGCCCAAGGTGGTGGCCACGGCCCAGCGCGCCGGCACGCCGCTGGCGCTGATCATGATCGACCTCGATCACTTCAAGCAGTTCAACGATACGCACGGCCACCTGACCGGCGACGATGCGCTGCGCACGGCGGCGGCGGTGATCAGCCAGGCGCTGCGCCCGTCCGATTTCGCGGTGCGCTACGGCGGCGAGGAAATGCTGGTGATCCTGCCCGACACCACCGAACCGCTGGCGCTGCTGGTGGGCGAGCGCCTGTGCGCGCGCATGCGCGGCGCAGCCATCTTTGCCGACATGCGCCAGCCGCTGCCGCATGTGACGGCCTCGCTGGGCGTGGCGGTGCTGGCCGAAGGGATGGACGACAGCGGCCTGGTCGCGGCCGCCGATGCCGCGCTCTACCGAGCCAAGCACGGCGGGCGCGACCGGGTCGCGCTGTAAGACTACAGCGGCGCCGCCTCGGTCGGCTGCGCATCGACTTTCGACGCGCTGCCGGCGGCAAAGTCGGCAAAGCCCTTGAGCACCAGCGCGTGGGTCTGGTCGATGCCCTTGGACACATCGCCCTGCAGCGCCTTGAGCGACGTCAGCACGTCCTGGGCTTCCTTGAAACCCTTTTCGAAGCCGCCGCTGATGAGGTCGATAAATTTGCCGCGCGTTTCGGGGCTGTCCTCCAGCTTGTTCTGCTGGCGATACTGGTCATAAAACGCGGTCGACTGCTTGACGATGCGGTCGGCGGTCGCTTCGGCCGAATTGTCCTGGCTGGTCGCGGCGTTCTGGATCGCATCCTTGCCCAGCGACGGCTCCAGCGCTTCATTGATGCCCTCGATGCCCGTCTTGAGCAGCAGCGCCAGCGGATCGTTGCCCGATGAAATGGACACCGTCAGCGACGCCTGGACGATCGCGCTGTTGAGCGAGGCGGTGGCCTTGGCCGTGGTCGAGGCCACGCTGTCGCCGCCCTTGACCGGCGCCGCATCGTTGGTGGGCTGGAATGCCTGATCCAGGCCGGGAGGGGCAACGGTTTGCCCGTTGGAGATGGAAACAGGGATTGACATGGTCGTTCTCCTTCGTCAGCATACGCGCCAGCCAGCGGCGCATTCAGTGCACGTTGTATATTATCGGCACATTTCCCAGAAACTGTAGCGCGGCTGCAGCAACCTTATCTTTATGACTACCCACACTTTCCTCTGGCACGACTATGAAACTTTCGGCGCCCAGCCGCGCCGCGACCGTCCGGCCCAGTTTGCCGCGATCCGCACCGATGCCAATCTGAATGAAATTGGCGATCCCATCATGCTGTATTGCCAGCCGGCGCCCGATTTCCTGCCTGACCCGGTGTCCTGCCTGATCACCGGCATCACGCCGCAGCAATGCCTGGAATGGGGCGTGCCCGAGTACCAGTTCGCCGCCACCATCGAGGCCGCGTTCAGCCAGCCGGGCACGATCGGGGTCGGCTACAACACGATCCGCTTCGATGACGAGATCACCCGCTTCATGTTCTGGCGCAACCTGATCGACCCGTACGCGCGCGAATGGCAAAACCAGTGCGGGCGCTGGGACTTGCTCGACGTGGTGCGCATGACGTACGCGCTGCGCCCGGAAGGGATCGAATGGCCGCTGCGCGAGGACGGCAAGCCCAGCTTCAAGCTGGAGCACCTGGCCAAGGCCAACGGCCTGCTGCACGAAGCGGCCCACGATGCGCTGTCGGACGTGCGCGCCACCATCGCGCTGGCGCGCCTGATCCGCGAGCGCAATCCGAAGCTGTTCGATTTCTGCCTGGCGCTGCACAAGAAGGACCGGGTCGCCACCGAGATGGGCATGCATTTGATGCCGGCCCAGCGCCAGCCCTTCCTGCACGTATCGGGCATGTTCCCGGCCGAACGCGGCTGCATCGGGCTGGTCTATCCGCTGGCCACCCATCCGAGCAACAAGAACGAGGTGCTGGTCTGGGATTGCCGCTACGATCCGGCCGAGCTGTTCGGGCTGGACGCGGACACGATCCGTTTGCGCATGTTCAGCAAGAGCGCCGACCTGCCCGAAGGCGTGACGCGGCTGCCGATCAAGAGCATCCACATGAACAAGTCGCCGATGCTGGTGGCCAACCTGAAGACGCTGACGCCGGCCATGGCGGCGCGCTGGGACATGGACCTGGAACAGGGCCGGATCCACGCGCTGGCGGTGGCGGCCGGGCCCGACATGGGCGTCGTGTGGGACCAGGTGTATCACCGCCCGGCCGCGGCCGGCGAGACCGATGTCGACGAAGATTTGTACGGCGGCTTCATCAACAACAACGACAAGCGCAAGCTGGAGTCCTTGCGCGCCGAAAAGCCAGAGCGGCTGGCCACGGCCAGGCCGTCGTTCGATGATGAGCGGCTCGGCGAGCTGTTGTTCCGCTACCGCGCGCGCAATTTTCCGCACACGCTCAGCGAGCAGGAAGCGGCGCAGTGGGAGCAGCATCGCGCCGCGCGCCTGTTCGACGGCGCCGCCGGTGCGCGCACGATCGAGCAGCTGTTTGCCGAGATAGATGCAATGTCGGAAGAGGCCGACGAGCGGGCCGAGGAGATCCTTGGCGCGCTGTACGACTACGCGGGCGAGATCGCCCCTTCAAGATAGTAGCATTCGGAGTCGCGCCACCACCCTCAACGCTCCTTGAAACAACGTCGCCCTCGCGAAAGCGGGGGCGACGTAGTTTGGGTTTGCTTTACTTGAGCAGTCAACGATATAAATTAATCGCGTCGCGCGTCTCGAGCGCAACGCGGCGCGCGGCCGCCGCGAAATCTTCTGCGCCCTGCGGTGCCGCGTACAAGATCGCGCGCGAGGAATTGATCATCATCCCCGTGCCCGCCGCCGTCTTGCCCGAACGGACAGTCGCTTCGACGTCGCCGCCCTGCGCACCCACGCCCGGCACCAGCAGCGGCATGTCGCCCACAATCGCGCGCACCGCCGCCAGCTCCGCCGGAAAGGTCGCGCCCACCACCAGCGCGCACTGCCCATTGCTGTTCCATTTGTCGGCCACCAGGCGCGCCACGCGCTGGTACAGCGGCTGGCCGTCGACATCGAGAAACTGCAGGTCCGAACCGCCCGGGTTCGAGGTCCGGCACAGCACGATCACGCCGCGCTCGGCCCATTCCATGTACGGCTCGACCGAGTCGGAACCCATATAGGGATTGACCGTCACCGCGTCCGCCCCGTAGCGGTCGAACGCTTCGCGCGCATACTGGCGCGCGGTGGCGCCGATATCGCCGCGCTTGGCGTCGAGGATCAGCGGCATGTCCGGATAGGTGTTGCGCAAGTAGGTGCAGATCTGTTCGAGCTGCAATTCGGCGCCGAGCGCGGCGAAATACGCGATCTGCGGCTTGAACGAACAGGCCAGGTCGGCGGTCGCGTCGATGATCTCTTTGCAGAACAGGAAGATGCCGTCGGGCGCGCTTTGATAGGCGGCGGGCATGCGCGCCACGTCCGGATCGAGTCCCACGCACAGCAGGGAATTGTTGGATGTCCAGGCGGCGGACAGCTTGTTGATGAAATTCACGGCAGGCCCTCGGTCGTTTTGGCTAACCCGGCATTGTACCGCGTCCGCCGATACGCTTGAAACGGGCACGATGGGGTCATTTAGGGTATATTTTTGATCATTCAACAAAGTTACGGATCTCTCATCATGACCATGCCTTCTTTCGCCCGCTGGACTCAGCTGTTTTGCGCCCTCGTCATTGCAACCATCTTGTCCGGCTGCGGCTACAACGAATTCCAGAGCAAGGATGAAGCGAGCAAGGCCGCGTGGGGCGAAGTGGTCAACCAGTACCAGCGTCGCGCCGACCTGATCCCGAACCTGGTCAACACCGTCAAGGGCTATGCCTCGCACGAGAAGGACACGCTGGAAGCGGTCACGCGCGCGCGCGCCGCCGCCACCAGTTTCCAGATCACGCCGGCCGTGCTCAACGATCCGGCCGCGCTGGCCAAGTTCCAGCAAGTCCAGGGCGAGCTGTCGCAGGCGCTGTCGAAGCTGATGGCGGTCACCGAAGCCTATCCGAACCTGAAGGCCGACGCCAATTTCCGCGACCTGCAGTCGCAGCTCGAAGGCACTGAAAACCGCATCACCGTGGCGCGCCAGCGCTACATCGTGACGGTGCAGGACTACAACATCCAGGTGCGCAAGTTCCCGACCAACCTGACGGCGATGATGTTCGGCTACAAGACCAAGCCATCGTTCACGGTGGAAAACGAAAAAGCCATTTCGACCGCGCCGACCGTCAATTTCGGCAAATAAGATGAGCCTGCTGCGCACGCTCTGGACCGCCGTTCTGGCGCTGGCCCTGGCCGGTCCGGCGCTGGCGCAATTCATGCCGGTGCCGCCGCTGGTCGGCCATCTGACCGACCAGGCCGGCATGCTCGACGCCAGCCAGCGCACCCGGCTCGAAGCGCAGCTGACCGACTATGAAGCGAAGACCGGCAGCCAGATCGCGGTGCTGATCGTCAAGACCACCGCGCCCGAGCAGATCGAGCAATACAGCATCCGCGTGGCCGAGGCCTGGAAGCTGGGCCGCAAGGGCGTCGACGATGGCGTGCTGCTGCTGGTCGCGCCCGAGAACACCAGCGCCATGCGGCGTTTGCGCATCGAGGCCGGGCGCGGCGTGCAAGGGGTGCTGACCGATGCCAAGTCCAAGCAGGTGCTGCAGGATGTGATCGCGCCGCTGTTCAGGCAGAAGCTGTATTACGACGGCCTGCGGGCCGGGGTCAGCGCGATCTCGACCTTGCTCAATGCCGAAAAATTCCCGGCGCCGCCAGTGCAGGCGCAGGCCGAGCCTGCCCGGCAGCAACAGGACGACAATCACGGTTTTTCGATGTGGTATGCGCTGCTGTTTTTCGTATTCATCGTTGCCGGCCAGATCTTCCAAGGCGGCCGCGGTTCGCGTCGTCTGGGCAGCAACAACTGGGGCAGCGGCGCGGCCGGCTTCATCCTCGGCAGCGTCATTAACAGCATCGGTAGCGGCGGTGGCGGCGGCTCGTCCGGCGGCGGCGGCGCATCCGGCGGCGGATTTTCCGGCGGCGGCGGATTTTCCGGCGGCGGCGGCAGCTTTGACGGCGGCGGCGCCTCGGGAGACTGGTAATGGCAAATTTTTCTGACCGCCTGCATCGGCAATGGCGCCATTGGCGTACCACGGCGGCGCGTGGACGGCGCCTGTTCCCGGCCGCCACGCTGGCCCAGATCGGCGCGGCCATCACCGCCGGCGAACAGCGCCATCGCGGCGAACTGCGCCTGATCGTCGAAAAATCGATGCCGTCGGACGCGATCTGGGCCGACATCAGCAACCGCCAGCGCGCCATTGCCCTGTTCGCCGAATATGGCGTCTGGGATACCGAGGACAATTGCGGTGTGCTGATCTATGTGAACCTGGCCGAGCAAAAGGTCGACATCGTGGTCGACCGCAACATCGGCCGCAAGATCGCCCCGGCCACCTGGCAGCAGGTCTGCCGCACCATGACCGCCGGCTTTGCGCGCGGCGAGTTCCATGCCAGCACGCTGGCGGCGATCGAGCAGGTCAATGCGCTGCTGGCGGCGCAGTTCCCGGCCACCGGTGCGCGTCCCAACGAGCTGCCCGACGCGCCCATCGTGCTGTAGGCGGCGTGAAAAAAACCCGGCGCGCCGCGCGCGCTGTGGTTAAAATTCGCTATTCCCACTCGCCTGAAAGCACGCCATGACAAACCAGAGACTAGACCAAAAAGTGGCGATCGTCACCGGTGCGACCCAGGGCATCGGCCTGGCCTGCGCCGAACGCCTGCTCAAGGAAGGCGCGCGCGTCATGCTGGTCGACATCAAGCCGGAAGGCGCCGCGGTCGCCGCGCAGCTGGGCGAGCAGGCGCGCTTCTTTGCCGCCGACGTCAGCCTCAAGGTCGACGTCGACGCGATGATCGCCGCCACCATGGCCGCCTTCGGCCGCATCGACATCCTGATCAACAATGCCGGCGTGACCCACGCGGCCGACTTCCTCGACCTGTGCGAGGACGATTTCGACCGCGTGCTGCGGATTAACCTGAAATCGATGTTCCTGTGCAGCCAGGCCGCCGCGCGCCACATGGTCAAGCAGCACAGCGGCTGCATCATCAATATGTCGAGCGTGAACGCCGAACTGGCGATCCCGAACCAGGTGCCGTATGTGGTGTCCAAGGGCGGCATCAACCAGCTGACCAAGGTGATGGCGCTGAACCTGGCGCCGCACGGGATCCGCGTCAACGGCATCGGCCCCGGCACCATCCTGACCGAACTGGCCAAGAAAGCCGTGCTGGCCAGTCCGGAAGCGCGCCACACGATTTTGTCGCGCACCCCGGCCGGGCGCTGCGGCGAACCGGAGGAAATCGCCTCGGTGGCGGCCTTCCTGGCCAGCGACGACGCCTCCTACATGACCGGCCAGACCATGTATGTCGATGGCGGCCGGCTGGCGCTGAACTACACGGTGCCGGTGCCGGAATGAGCACGGCCACCAAGCAGGCGCTGGCGCCCGGCGTCAACCTGCTGGCGCTGGACAACCAGTTCTGCTTCGCGCTGTACTCGGCCTCGCACGCGATGACCAAGACCTACAAGCCGATGCTCGACCGGCTCGGCCTGACCTATCCGCAATACCTGGTCATGCTGGTGCTGTGGGAGCAGGATGCGATCCTGGTCAAGGATATCGGGGCCCGTTTGTTCCTCGATTCGGGCACGCTGACGCCGCTGCTCAAGCGGCTCGAAGCGAATGGCCTGGTCAGCCGCAACCGCGACCCGCGCGACGAGCGCCAGGTGCGCATCGTGCTGTCGGACCAGGGCCGGGCGCTGCGCAGCGAAGCGCAGCAGATACCGGAACAGGTGCTGTGCGCCAGCGGCCAGCAGATCGCCCAGCTGGCGCGCATGCGGGCCGAGCTGGCGCGCGTGCGCGACGAGCTGTTCAAGGCCCTCGACGGCGAAACCTGAGTGTTTTCAGCAAGTTCCGGATCGGCGCGATAGGGATAATCAATTGCGTACAATTTAATTGTGCGTTATAGTTCTTTCATCGGCAACCCAGGCCGCCCCCAACCCAAGGAGATTTCAATGCAAGTTCTTTACACAGCCCATGCAACAGCAACCGGTGGCCGCGACGGCCGTGGCGTTTCCAGCGACCAGGCGCTCGATGTGGCGCTGTCGACGCCGAAAGAACTGGGCGGCGCCGGCGGTCCGGGCACCAATCCCGAACAATTGTTCGCCACCGGCTATGCCGCCTGCTTCCTGTCGGCCATGAAACTGGTGGGCGGCGCCATGAAGACGCCGATTCCGGCCGACACCAGCGTCAGCGCCAGCGTCGGCATCGGTCCGAATGGCCAGGGCGGCTTCGCGCTGAGCGCAGCGCTGGCCGTGTCGACGCCCGGCATGGACCAGGCGGCGGCGCAGGCCGTGGTCGACAAGGCCCACCAGGTGTGCCCGTATTCGAACGCCACGCGCGGCAATATTGACGTGCAACTGAGCGTGAATGCCTGAGTTATTCACTTGGCGCATGTCTGGTATGGGAAATAGTCATTAGACACATATGCTGTCGTGCACCATAATAGCGCCTGTCTCCACTATTCTCCTCCAAGAAGATAGTTTAAGCCCGCTTTCACCAGCGGGCTTTTTTTTCGCCTGTTTTTCGTATGCAACACGTTCCTCCGAACAACCACAACTTTGATCTATGTCATGGCCGCGTCATATAGCCTGCCTATACTTAACCCATCCGCCGTACATGCACCCGATATGCGTGACGCCGGCCAGGTGTGCAGTCTCTCGCGGCCGCACACCAATCCGAATTGCACGACTCTTGGCCCGATACTGGGTTTTGCCCGCCCCGTCTGCGGGCATTTTTTTCACCTTTGCACCAAGTTAGTGCCGCGCCGGTGCCGTTTAAAAAGCGGCGGCTGAGCTTGCAGGAGCCCAGCTTTCTACTATGATGAAGTTCCCGGCAGCTTTCCGTCATCCTGGCGAACCACGCTTAGCGGAGTCAACGAATGAGTGAACACCTTTTGGACGCGGATGCGAGCGCGCAGACGCAATCGGTAGCAGGCCGGCGTCATCCGCACGGCCCCGACGAGTTGCTGATCCTGAGCGAACTCGATCCCGACAGCGTCATCGACCACCTCGAGCCGCACGACACGGCAATCGAACTGATCACGTTCGGCACGGTCCGCGAGACCTGCCCGAAGTGCACCGGGACCCACCTGAAGCTGGTCTTGCGCCAGCGCCGCGTGCGCCTGGCCCATCTGTTTTGCAGCGACTGCCTCAGCTGTTTCGACGCCCATTACACCAACGGCAAGTCGGCGCTGACGATCTGACCAGCTGCCCGTGGGGCGCGGCGCCATACTGCGGCGCATGGTAAGGTAACGCCTTTGCCATGAACCCTGCCGCCATGCCGCCCCCCCTGTCCCAACTGGTACTCGACCCCCGTTTGCGTCCGTGGCGCTACCGCGCCGCCCTGCTGCTGTTCATCCTCATCGTGATGATCGGTTCGATCCCCGGCGCGCGCGCCGAAATTGCCAACGTGGCGTCCGGCCTGGTGCTGCACACGCTGGCCTACAGCTGCGTCACCTTCCTGCTGTACACCGGTACCAGCGGCAGCCGCACCCAGCGCGCCGCCAAGGCGATCCTGGGCGTGATGCTGATGGGGGCCATCGATGAATCCATCCAAAGCTTCCTGCCTTACCGCCACGCTGCCCTGGGCGACTGGATGGTCGACACCTGTTCAGCGCTGCTGACCACCAGCCTGCTGTGGGCCCTGCTGCCCGCCCCCACCGAGGCCAGCCAGGCGTAAGGCGCACGCCGCACGCGCACGATCTGTTCGGCCTGCGCCTGGCGCACCAGCGCCAGCAAGGCCTGGCGCAGCAGGTGGCGCTGGCGCTGCGCGTCCGCTTCGCTGGCGAGCGATTGCACCATACTCTCGATCAGGCTGTTTAACGATGTCGCTTGCACGGAACGGTTCCGTAAGTTTCGATACGGAATTATTGCCCGACAAGAAGAACTCCAATTTGCGCTGCGTCAACGCTCAATCGTGCGCACAATCGCGGACTCGCTTGATGTGGCTCAGGCCCGCCGCGCTCCCTCCGAACGCCAGATCAAATTCCTCCTCATACCGTTGTGGCACACGGCATTGTCACGCACCTACCAAAAACCAACCCAAGGAGTGGATCATGAAGCGTACCCAACTTAGCGCGCTGTTGGCAGGCGTGCTGGCAATGGCACTGGCAGCCTGCAGTTCGACCGCCGACAGCGGCCGCACCTACACCGACACCGCCGCCGCTGGGGTCACCCAGGGCGGCGGCAGCGGCGCCACCAACAGCACCAGCGACAGCGGCACCACGGCCAGCTCCAGCACCACGGATGCCATGCCGGGCGCCGGCACGTATGGCAGCACCTACGGCAGCAGCGCGACCGGCGCCAGCGGCGCCGCGCCCGCCACCGCCACCAGCCCCGGCGTCAGCGGCGCGCCAAACAGTACCGTGACCGGCATCGAAGTGGTCCAGCGCCAGCCTGGCGACACTACCTCCGGCTCGACCTCGGTGGGCGGTTCGAATACCAGCGGCAGCACCGGCACACCCGCCACTGGCGAGCGCATGTACCGGGTCACGGTGCGCATGGACGACGGCCGTTCGATGGTGATGACCCAGGATTGGGCGCCGGCCTTCCGTACCGGCGACCGGGTGCGCGTGAGCGGCGGCGTCATCCAGCACTAGGCGCGCGCCCGCGCCGCCGCGTCCGCGCAAGGCTTTGGCCGCACGCCGGCAGCGCACGGGCGCGCCGGCCTGGGTTCGCCATAGTCGCGCTGATGTATCACTCCGGCAAACCCGGCCGCAGGCGCGGCACTGGTGCCGTGGTCGTGCATGACCTGGCGCCGATCCCGCCTGCGTGCCGGCCGCGATTCTTGCATCAGCTGCGTTCGCGCCCGCAGGTCCACGAATGAACCGTGCCCATGCGAAAACTATTGTGCATCAGCGCCGACGACGCCTGCATGGGCCTGGCTCCGGGTTGGGACGCCAGCGTCGCCTTCACCTTGCACGACGCGGCACGCCAGTTGCGCCATGGCGTTTTCCTGACCGGGCTGCTGGTGTTTCCGCACGCCGGCGCCAGCGAGGCGGCGCTGCGCGCGCTCGACCGCTTCCTGCGCCAGCACTGGCAGTTGCACTGGATTGCCGTGGTCGACCGTGCCACGCTGGGCCTGCCTGGCTTCGCCGAACTGGCGGTCGCCCATTTGCATGATTACCATACCGCGCCGCTCGACCAGGCGCTGCTGCAGCACACGCTCGGGCACGCGTACGGCTTGGCGCTGCTGCGCGAGCATGGCGCCATGCGCGCGCCGGCGCCAAGCGCGCTGAGCGGCCCCAGCGCCGCCACCATGCGCTTGCGCGCGCAAATCCGCAAGATGGCCAGGACCGACGCGCCGGTCCTGATCGCCGGCGAAAGCGGCAGCGGCAAGGAACTGGCGGCCCAGGCCATCCATGCCCAGTCGGCGCGCGCGCGCGGACCGTTCGTGCCGATCTACTGCGGCGCGATCGCGCCGGCGCTGATTCAGTCCGAACTGTTCGGCCACGCGCGCGGCGCATTCACCGGCGC
>JANYGW010000149.1 GCA_025359245.1 Massilia sp. | reverse complement strand
GCCAGCACCGCCTGGGCGCGCGGCAGCTGGCCGTTGGCTTCGTGGGTCTTCGCCAGCCAGTCGTAGGCGTCGAGGAACTTGCGGTTCTGATCCACCAGGGACGAGAGCAAGGACTCGGCTTCTTCCAGCCGGTCTTGCATGAACAGCGTCTTCGCCAGGCCGAGCCGGGCCCAGGCCACGGCGCGCAATTCGAAGAGCTGGGTATAGATCGGTTCGGCGATTGCCGGCTCGCCCAGGGTCACGTGCAACTCCGCCCGCAGGCGCATGAAGTCGAGCGCATAGCGGCTCTCACGGGCTTCGCCGGCCAGGCAGGCGGCGACTGCTTCGCGCAGGCTGCCTTGCTCCATCAACAGGTAGATCGGCAGGAACAGGGCGCGCCGCTCGACCGCGCGTCCGATGCGCTCGAGCAGGATATCGGCCGTGAATGGCTTGAGGATGTAATCGGTGGGCGCCAGTTCGGCCGCGCTGACAACCTTCTCGTAGCTGCGCTCGGCGGTCACCATGAAAAACACGGTGGAGAGTGAAATCAGGTTGTTGTGACGCAGGTCTTCCAGCAACTGCTGCCCATCCTGTCCATCGCCGAGATCGTATTCGCACAGGATGATGTCATAGGCTCTCGCTTTCAGGGGCCGGATCGCGGTGCCGGAACTGATGGCATGCTCGATCTTGCTGATGCCGCACAGGTTCAGCATGTTGTGCATGCTGCTGCGCATGCCGGCATGCGGCTCGATCAACAGAACGGTGAGTTGGGCAAAGGCGGTCATGGGCCTGCTTTGTTTGGGCGTATTGTTATTGTCGTTATTGTCAGTGCACACCCACGACCAGCCGGCAACGGTCGTCGAGCGCGAGCCTCCCTCATATTACGGCAGGTTTTTAGAATAGGTGAAATAAAGCAACTTATTTGCCGTGCTCGGCAACACGCCGCGCAACACGTCCGTTGGCGCCGGTCGATGCGCTCAGGTCGGCGGCAGGCTGGTCGAGACGGACGGTGCCGGCCGCATGCGCCATGCGGCAACCACTGCGATCGCGCAGACGGTGGCGACACAAAAAAAGGTTTCGTCGAAGGCGGCGATGCGTTCGGCGGCACTACCGGGCGCGTCAACCGACCCGCCGAGACCACTGTGATGCACCGCCAGACGCCATTCCAGGACGATGCCGACTAGGCTGACACCGATGGCGCCGCCCAGCTGGCGCACGAAATTGATGGTGCTGGCGCCCTGGGCGATCAGGCTGGGGTCAAGCCCGCGCATGGCGCCGAGATTGAGCGCCGGCAAAACAAACCCAAGGCCGATGCGGCCAATGACGGCCCAGGCCATCAGGGCCACGAAACCGCTGGCCGAGGCGCCCTGCGCCATCAGCACGAACGAAACGGTCAGGAGTGCCAGCCCGATCGCCACCAGCCGATGCGCCGGCTGCCGGTCCGCCAGGCGCCCGGCCAGCGGAATCGTCACCGCCAGCGCGATCCCGGCCGGCAGCAGCACCATGCCGGCGCGCGACGGTGCGTAGTGCAGTGCCATCTGCATGTAGACCGGCAGCAGATAGGTCGAGCCGAACAGTCCCATGCCGTAGATGAAGGCCACCAGCGAGCCCATGGCGAACTGGCGATAGCCGAACAGCGCCAGGTTGACCAGGGGTTCGACCTTGGTGCGCCGCAAATAAACCAGCAAACTGCCCAGGGCGACGGCGCCCAGCAGCAGCAGGCCGATCGCAACGCGCAGATCATCGTGCAGGTACACCAGGGCATTCAACAGGCTGACCGTGGCCAGCGCCACCAGCAACAGCCCACGCCAGTCGAGCCGCCTGCTGCCGCCGAGTGCTTCGGCCGAATGCAGCGGCAGATAGCGCCGGATCAGTACCAGCACCGCCAGGCAAAACGGCACCACCACGAAAAAGATCGAGCGCCAGCCGAACTGCTCGACCAGGAAACCGCCGACGCTCGGCCCGATCGCCGGCGCCAGCACCACGCCGAAGCCGAAGATTCCCATCGCCCGGCCCTGCTCGCCGGTGGCGAACGAGCGCAGGATGACGATCGCCGGTATCGGTTGCAGCACGCCGGCAGCCAGTCCCTCGGCCACCCGCATCGACAGCAGCATCGGGTAATTCACGGAAAAGCCGCCGATCACGCCTCCAGCCAGCAGCAAAAGGATGGCGCCGGTGTAGGTATGGCGCAGGCCGAAGCGCAAGAGCAGCCAGGGCGTGGTCAGCATCGACAGCGTCATGGCCAGCATGAAACCGGCCGAAACCCATTGCGCGCGTTCCTGGCCGAGCGTGAAATGCCGGCTCAGGTCGGGCACGGCGACGTTGACGATGGTCGACGACAGGATCGACGCCATCGTGCCGATCATGACGGTGGCCAGCACCAGCCATTTGTAGCGCTCGCCGTGGCGCTCGGTAAGCTGCGCGAAGGTCAGCGCCATGCCGCTGCCGCCGAATGTTCCGTAGCGGTCGTGACTTTCGCGATCACTGCAAAAACTCGGCAATCACGAAGGCCAGTGCCGAGACGATCAACGTCGAGCCGAACGGCAGGCACACGACGCCTCCGAACACCTTGAATGAAAAATCGCCAGGCACGCGACCGATGCCCAGGCGCTTCAGCCACGGCAGCAGCAGCGGGAACAGCGTCAGCGCGATGAAAATCACGAGCACCCAACGAATCATGCGACGCCTTGCGAAGTAGGGAAATGCGGGGAAGACGGTCGAAGCCGGCCGAAGGCAGCTTCGTTGCACTGCATTCTAGCGAAACCAGCGCATCGCGAGAAAAACGATCAGCGACAACAGGATGGTGGAAGCAAACGGCAGCAGATAGGTCTTGCCGAACAGGCGCAATCGTACGTCGCCGGGCAAGCGGCCGATGCCGAGTTTTTCCAGCCACGGCAGCGCTGCGGAAAAGACCACCAGGGCGATGAAGATCGTCAGCAGCCAGCGGAACATGGCGTTCTCTCCGGCTGGCGGCCGGGCCGCTGTGTCCGCTGTGTCCGCGGCATCGTCATCCGGTCTGGCGGGCGCGAATGCCCTCGCCGAAGCCAGCCGGCAGGCTGACTTCGGTGCCCACCACCAGGACCTTGAACAACTCGCCCATTTCAGCGGTCGAGGTCAGCTTTTGCACGGCGTTGGCGCGCGGCAGGTAGCGCAGCTTGTCTTCCAGCGGCGTTCGCAACAGCAGGTCGCCGATGCCGGCGTCGATCAGGAAGCGCGCCTGGTTCATGTAACCCAGCATCTCGAGGCCGCCGTCGATCGCCGCTTGCGCGATCGCCGAAAAATCCACGTGCGCGGTAATGTCCTGCAAACCCGGCAAATAGAACGGATCGTCGTGCGCATGATGCCGGTAGTGGCACATCAAGGTGCCTTGCGCGCGCTGCGGCAGGTAGTACTCATGATTCGGAAAACCATAATCGATCAGCATCGCAGCGCCGCCAAACCCGGTTTCACGATGGCCCGCGCGCAGCATGTCGGCCACGGAATGCATGAAGCCGATCGCGGTCGGATGGACTTCGGTCAGGTAGCCGACCGGCAGCTGGTCGGCGTCGGCGATCTGTGCCAGGATCGCCGGATCGACCGGCCGGTCGCGATACACGAAGTGCTTGTTCGACAGGCCGATGCCGCGCTCCTTCCAGCCGGTGTCGGTCTTGACGACCAGATGCACCGGCATCGCGTCCAGCACTTCGTTGGCCACTACCAGCCCGGAAAACGCGCCCGGCAAGGTATCGATCCACTGCACCTGCGGAAAACCGCGTAGCGTCTGGCGCTGGCGCGCGCGCAGTTCGGCCGAGACTTCGACGATGGTATAGCGATGCACCGGCACGCCCTGGGCCGACAGTTCCGAGAGGATG
>JANYGW010000120.1 GCA_025359245.1 Massilia sp. | reverse complement strand
GTCAGCAGTTCGACGAGTAATGTCTGGTTCATGGTTCTTTTCTTATCTGTTCCGGGGGCTCAGGCGGCTTCTTGCGCGGCGCGCGGCGCCATCGGGAAGCCCAGCTTTTCGCGCGAGTCGTAATAGGCCTGCGCGACCAGGCGCGACAGGGTGCGCACGCGGCCGATGTAGGCGGCGCGCTCGGTGACCGAGATGGCGCCGCGCGCGTCGAGCATGTTGAAGCTGTGCGACGCCTTCATGATCTGTTCGTAGGCCGGCAGCGTCAATTCCAGTTCGACCAGGCGCTTCGCCTCGGACTCGTGGTTGGCGAACTGCGCGAACAGCAGCTCGGTGTTGGCGTGCTCGAAATTGTAGGTCGACTGCTCGACTTCGTTCTGGTGATACACGTCGCCGTAGCTGAGGCGCTTGGTGACCGGGGCGCCGGACCGGCCGTCTTCCTGCCACTCGGTCCAGACCAGGTCATACACGTTCTCGACGCCCTGCAGGTACATCGCCAGGCGTTCAATGCCGTAGGTGATTTCGCCCAGCACCGGCTTGCAATCGAGGCCGCCGACCTGCTGGAAGTAGGTGAACTGGGTCACTTCCATCCCGTTCAGCCAGACTTCCCAGCCCAGGCCCCAGGCACCCAGCGTCGGGCTTTCCCAGTCGTCCTCGACGAAGCGCACATCGTTCTTTTGCAGGTCCAGACCGAGCGCTTCGAGCGAGCCCAGATACAGGTCCAGGATGTTTTCCGGCGCCGGCTTCAAGACCACCTGGTATTGGTAGTATTGCTGCAATCGGTTCGGGTTCTCGCCGTAGCGTCCATCCTTCGGGCGGCGCGACGGCTGCACGTAGGCGGCGCGCCAGGGTTCAGGCCCGATCGCGCGCAGGAAGGTACCGGTGTGGAAAGTGCCGGCGCCGACTTCCATGTCGTACGGCTGGAGCAGGGCGCAGCCTTGCTTGTCCCAGTAGGCTTGCAAGGTCAGGATAATTTGTTGGAATGTGAGCATCTTGGGTAGCTGTCGCGCGAGTGAAGGCGCGAACGAGTGGGTTTGCTAAAGCGACCAATTTTAGCGGGTTTTGCGGTGCTGCTGGGCGCTGCAACGACAACTATGTCATTTTCGCCGTGTTTTCGCGTATTTGCGGCCCGAAATGGCCGCCACCAGCAGCGCCAGCGCGGCCAGCACCAGCATGCTGTAGTTGCCGAAGCGGATATATGGCGTCATGCCGGCCATACCCTGCACCTGTGCGGCCAGCGTGCCCTGGGCATAGTAGGGCAGCACGCCGGCCACTTTGCCGCGCGCGTCGATGACGGCGGTGGCGCCGCTGTTGGTCGAGCGCAGCATCGGGCGTCCGGTTTCGAGCGCGCGCATCTGCGAAATCTGCAGGTGCTGCGGAATGGCGATCGATTCGCCGAACCAGGCCAGGTTGGACACGTTGAGCAGGATGGTGGGCGTCTGCACGGCGTCGCGCAACTGCAGCGCGATTTCTTCGCCGAACACGTCTTCGTAGCAGATATTCGGCTGCACCAGCTGGTCCTTGAGCGCGAACGGCGGCTGCACCGGATCTCCGCGCGTCATTTCGCCCAGTGGAATGCGCAGCAGGTCGACGAACCAGCGAAAGCCGTTCGGCACATATTCGCCGAACGGCGCCAGGTGGTGCTTGTCGTAGCGGTACTGCTGTCCGGACGGCGCGAAGGCGGCCACGCTGTTGGCGTATTTGCCGGGCCCATCCGACAACGGAATGCCGATCATCAGGTAGCTGCCGCTGGCGCTAGAAAACTGCTGCAGCGACGACAGGTAGTCCGGCGGCAGGTTGATCGGCAGCAGCGTGATCGCCGTTTCGGGCAGCGCGATCAGGTCGGCCGGCGCGGCCGTGGCGAGGCCGTGGTACAGCGCCAGCGCGGCCGCGGTATGCTCGCGGTCGAATTTTTCATCCTGCGCGATATTGCCCTGGACCAGACGCACCGAGATCGGCTTGCCTTCGGGATGGGTCCAGGCGATGGTCGACAGGCCGAAGCCGGCGCCCATCGTGATGACCAGCACGGCGCCGCCGAGCATGCGCTTGCGCTGGGTCAGCATCGCGATCGCGCTGGCGCACACGGCCACCATGACGCCCACGCCGTACACGCCGGCCAGCGGGGCGAAGCCCGCCAGCGGGCTGGTGTTCTGGGCATAGCCCGACGCGACCCACGGAAAGCCGGTCAGGAACCAGCCGCGCGTCCATTCGGACAGGCCCCAGGCGGCCGGCAGCACCAGGAACAGGAAGCTGGTGACCGGCATCGTGAAGCGCTTGCGCAGCCAGGTGGCTGCGCCCGTGGCCAGGCCGGCGAACAGGCCCAGGTAGGCGGCCAGCACGCACACGGCGGCAGCGGCGAGCAGGGCCGGCATGCTGCCGAAGCGGTTCATCGTGATGTACAGCCAGTGCACGCCGCCGACCGACCAGCCGAAGCCGAAGGCCCAGCCGAGCAGGGAGCTGCGGCGCACATTGGTATCCATGCCGACCTGGTAGAACAGGAAGGCCAGCGCCAGGATTTCGAGCGGCCACCAGCCGAACGGCGCGAACGACAAGGCGCACAGCGCGCCGGCAATGGCGGTAAACAGCATCGGCAGCGCGGTCGTGCGCGGACTGCGCAACGCAGGATCCGGCGTGGCGGTACGGCGCCGCAGCATCAGTCGCGTTCGTCTTCGGGAATGGGCAGCTTCTCGACCAGCAGCACGTGCACCTGGCGCGCGTCGGCGCGCAGCACCTCGAAGCGCAGGTTGGCGATGTCGAACAGGTCGCCCTTGTGCGGCATGCGCCCAAGGTGGTTGGCGACCAGGCCGCCGATGGTGTCGACGTCGTCCTCGGGCAGGCTGGCCCCGACTTCTTCGTTGAACTGGGCGATTTCGGTGAGCGCCTTGATGCGCCAGCGTGGACCGAGCTGGCCTTCCTTGATCGACAGGATGTTGTCTTCTTCCTCGTCGAAATCGTATTCGTCCTCGATGTCGCCGACGATCTGTTCGAGCACGTCCTCGATCGTGATCAGGCCAGCCACGCCGCTGTATTCGTCGACCACGATCGCCATATGGTTATGGTTGGCGCGGAAGTCGCGCAGCAGCACGTTCAGGCGCTTGGACTCGGGTATGAAGATGGCCGGGCGCAGCATGTCGCGCACGTCGAACGATTCTTCGGCGTAGTAGCGCAGCAGGTCCTTGGCCAGCAGGATGCCGATCACCTTGTCGCGTTCGCCCTCGATGGCCGGAAAGCGCGAGTGTGCCGTTGCCAGCACCTGGGGCATCCATTCTTCGATCGGCTTGGAGATGTCGATGACGTCCATCTGCGAGCGTGGCACCATGATGTCGCGCGCGGACAGGTCCGAGACCTGGAACACCCCTTCGATCATGGACAGCGCATCGGCGTCGATCAGGTTGCGTTCGTGGGCGTCGTGCAGGACTTCAAGCAGCTCTGCGCGGTTTTCTGGCTCGGGAGAGATCAGTGCGGTCAGGCGTTCGAACAGTGACCGGTGAATTTTGGCGTCCGGTCGGACGTCATTAGGGTGCTCTGGCATAGTTGGCGTGAGCCGTTGTTTCAATCGGCATAGGATACACTAAAAGCCGAATTGCCCGTTTTTTAAGCGGTCTTCGCCGCTTGCGGTCCGTTGATGTAGGCCTGCAGGCCGTCGGCGAGCGCGGCAAAAACGACGGCGCAGCGCTTGCTGTTGCGCAGGTCTTCGTGCATCGCGATCCAGGTTTCCAGTTTCGGCGCGAAGGCCTCGGGCAGCAGCCGCACCAGTGCCGGATCGCGCGCGGCAACGCCTGCCTGGCAGATGCCGATCCCGAAGCCGGCGCGCAGCGCGGAAAGCTGCGCCATGTCGCTGTCCGAGCGCAGCGCGAAACTGGCGCGCGTCAGGTCGCCCAGGTGGTGCTTCATGCCGCGAATGAAGGCCGTTTCGTGGTCGTAGCCGATCAGCGCGTGCGCGGGCAGGTCGGCCAGCGTGGCCGGCGTGCCGCGCCGGGCCAGATAGTCGCGATGCGCGTGCAGGCCCAGTTCGATGGCGCCGACGCGGCGCGCCACCAGCGCTTCCTGGACCGGTGGCAGCATGCGCACGGCGATGTCGGCTTCGCGCTTGAGCAGGTCCTGGGCGCGGTTCGACAGCGCCAGTTCGATCTGCAGGCCGGGATACTGCAGGTGCAAGCGCGCCACGATGGGCGGCAGCACTTCGCAGCCGACCACTTCGCTGGCGGTGATGCGCACCGTGCCGCGCGGCGCCTCGGCGCTGCCCGAGGCGGCGCGCAGCAAGGCGCTGGCGGTGGCGGCCAGCGACTGGGCGTAGGGTTTTAGCTGCAGCGCGTGTTCGGTGGGCAGGTAGCCGTGCTGGGAGCGCACGAACAGGGCGTAGCCGAGCGCGCCTTCGAGCGCGTCGATATGGCGTCCCAGCGTGGGCTGGGCCAGCCCCAAGTCGCGCGCCGCGGCCGACAGCGAGCCGCCTTCCAGTACCGCGAGGAAGGAGCGGTACAAATCCCAGCTGGGTTGATTGTCCATTTTTCCGGCTATGCAAAAATGCATAGCATCCATATAGGTTATGCACTTCCGTATAGTAGCCGATTGTCCGACACTGGTCCCTATCGACCAACAGGGAGGCAACATGGATCAGGCAAAAACGGCATTGGTGCTGGGCGCGAACGGCGGCGTGGGCGGCGAAGTGGCGCGGGCGCTGCTGGCGCGCGGATGGCGGGTCAAGGCGCTGGCGCGCAAGCTGGCCGCCACGCCCGGGCTGGACGTCGAATGGGTGCAGGGCGACGCCATGCGGCGCGCCGACGTGGTGGAGGCCGCGCGCGGCGTGGCGCTGATCGTCCATGCGGTCAACCCGCCCGGCTACCGCGACTGGAACACGCTGGTGCTGCCGATGATCGACAACAGCATCGCCGCGGCGCGCGCATGCGGCGCTCGCATCCTGCTGCCGGGGACGATCTACAACTACGGCGCCGACAGCGCCCAGCCGCTGACCGAGGCCAGCGCGCAGCTGCCATCGTCGCGCAAGGGCGCGATCCGGGTCCAGATGGAAGCACGGCTGCACGCGGCGGCGCAGCAGGGCGTGCGCGTGCTGGTGGTGCGGGCCGGCGACTTTTTCGGGCCGCGCGCCGGCAACAACTGGTTCTCGCAGGGGCTGGCCAAGGCGCGCGGATCCATCACCTATCCGGGCGCGCGCGGCACCGGCCATGCATGGGCCTACTTGCCGGACCTGGCCGACACCATGGTGCGGCTGGTGGAACAGGAAGCGCGCCTCGGCCCGTTCGAATGCTTTCACTTCCGCGGTCACTGGGACTTTGATGGCGCGCAAATGGTCGACGCGATCCGGCGCGCGGCGGGCAATCCGCAGGTGGCCGTGCGGCGCCTGCCGTGGTGGGCGCTGCGGCTGCTTGCACCGTTCGTGGCGATGTTCGGCGAGATGGTGGAGATGCGCTATCTGTGGCAAAAGCCGTTCGAGCTCGATAACGCCAGGCTGCTGCGCTTCCTGGGCAGTGAAACCCACACGCCGCTCGATCAGGCGGTCAGCGCGGCGCTGGCCGGCATGGGAGGACGGCCGGCGCCGCGCCAGGTCAACTAGCAAATTTCAGCTTGTTGCCACGCCGGGCCGATGGCATGCTGGCATACCTTGGGTATTGCCCATCATCCCGTCTGCCAGGAGCATCGCTTGAACACGCCGTTTTCCATAAAATATGCCAGCGCAGCGCTGCTGTGCGTGGCCATAATGTCGTCCGGCGCACCAGCCTTCGCGGCCGATACGCAAGAGGGCATCAGCATCGGCCAGTACCACGTCGACGCGGCAAGCATGGGCAGCGGCCCGTATACCGTCATTTTCGAATCCGGCTTTGCCAGCGACATGGCAGTGTGGCGGCGGGTGGCGCCCGAGATCGCGAAATCGGCCAAGGTGTTCGTCTATTCGCGCGCCGGGACCGGAAAATCGGACCCGCGCCCGGAGCCGCGCACGCCGCAGCGCAGCAGCATGGAACTCGAGCAGGTGATCGACGCGGCGCAGCTCAAGCCGCCGTTCATCCTGGTCGGACATTCGTACGGCGGCTACCTGATCCGCCTGTTCGCCGCGCGCCATCCGGACCAGGTGGCCGGCATGGTGTTTGTCGACCCCAGCGCGGAGCGCTTCGACAGCGCACTGAAGAAACTCGACCCGTCCAGGTTTGCGCAAGACCAGCGCCACCTCGCAGAGCTGACGCCGGCGCCGTTCAAGGCCGAGATCAAGCTGGTCGACGACGCCTTCGCGGCGGCGAGCCGTCTGCCGGCGCCGCCGCTGCCTGACGTGCCGACGGTGGTCCTGACCTCGACCATGGTGCGCGAGAAGCCGGAATTTTTCATGCACACGGCGCCGGCGGTGGCGCTGTGGCGTTCGCTGCATGAGCAATTGTTCCGCCAGTTTTCAACCGGAAGCCATATCGTCACGGCCGCCAGCGGGCACAATATCCAACTTGAAGAACCAGCGCTGGTCACCGGGGCGATCGAGCAGGTCATCGCTGGCGCGGCCAATCTGGCCAAGCGCCGCGCCCACCAGCTGGCGCGCGAAAGCGTGTTGCGCAGCTTCGACCAGGCGCTCGCCTTGCTGAACGCGCAGCGCGGCGACGAAGCAGGACAGCGCGTTGCCGACGCGTTGAGGGCGAGCCAGTTCGGCGAGAGTGACGTCAATTTGCTCGGTTACGCGGCGCTCGGCGAGCGCGCACAACCGCAGATCGCCGCGCTGGTCATGAAGTTCAATGCCGACCGTTTTCCGGAGTCAGCCAATGCGCATGACAGCTATGGCGAGGTGCTGCTCGCATTGAAGCAGCCGGCACTGGCCAAGGCCCAGTTCCTGCAGGCGATCGCACTGGCGACCGCCGGCGGCAAGAGCGTGCGCAGCATGGAAGGGTACCGCAGCAACCTGGCCAAGGCCGACCAGGCGCTCGGCGCGGCGCAATAAGTCAGGCGTAGGGATCCGCGTAGCCGAGCGCTTCGAGGATCTCGCGCTCGAGCTGCTCCATCTCGGCCGCTTCCTCGTCGTCATCGTGGTCGTAGCCTTGCGCGTGCAGCACGCCGTGCACGACCAGGTGGGCGGTGTGCTCTTCGACCGTTTTCTTCTGCTCTTTCGCTTCTTTTTCCAGCACGTCGGTGCACAGGATGATGTCGGCGCGGGTCGGCTCGTCCTCGGCGACGTCTTCGCCGTCGTTGTAGGCGAAGGTCAGCACATTGGTGGCGTAATCCTTGGCGCGGTAGTCGCGATTGAGCACGCGCCCTTCGTCGGCGGCGACAAAGCGCACCGTCAGTTCGGCCGGGGCCAGCAGCGCGGCCTGGACCCAGCGTCGTACCTTGTGGCGCGTGATCGATTCCTGCAAGCGGGCGTCCGGATACTGGACCGACAGGGAAAGCTTATTTTTTGCGGACATTCTTGATTACCTGGGTGGGTGCCAATTCTTCGATCGATGCTGCCGTCTCGTAGGCATCGACGATGCGTGCCACCAGCGGATGGCGCACCACGTCGACGCTGGTGAACCTGGTGAAGGCGATCCCGCGCACATCCTTGAGCACGTGCACCGCGTCGATCAGGCCGCTCTTCTGGGTCTTGTGCAGGTCGACCTGGGTCACGTCGCCGGTCACCACGGCCTTGCTGCCGAAGCCGATCCGGGTCAGGAACAACTTCATCTGTTCGACCGTCGTGTTCTGCGCTTCGTCGAGGATCACAAAAGCGTGGTTCAGCGTGCGTCCGCGCATGTAGGCCAGCGGGGCGATCTCGATGACCTGTTTCTCGAACATTTTCTGGGTGCGGTCGAAGCCGAGCAAATCGTACAGCGCGTCGTACAACGGGCGCAGGTAGGGATCGACTGTCTGGGCCAGGTCGCCCGGCAGGAAGCCAAGCCGCTCGCCCGCTTCCACCGCCGGGCGCGTCAGGATGATGCGCTTGACGGCGTCGCGTTCGAGCGCGTCGACCGCGCAGGCCACGGCCAGGTAGGTCTTGCCGGTGCCGGCCGGGCCGACGCCGAACGCGATGTCGTGTTCGAGGATAGCGCGCAGGTACTCGATCTGGTGCGGGGTGCGTCCGCGCAGGTCGCTGCGGCGCGTTTTCAGCACCGGGCTGTTGATCTCGATCTCGGGCAGGACCTGCACCGGTTCGTTGCGGTCGTGCGCGTGGGTATGCAGGCCGGTGCGCTGTTCGACCAGCGCCAGCTGCACTTCCTCGATCGGAATGATCTTGTTGGCGACCGCGTAGAAGCGCTCGAGGATCTCGACCGCCTGCACCGCGTTGCTGCCGCTGACGATGAATTTTTCGCCGCGCCGGAAAATGGTGACGTCGAGCGCCGCCGAGATCTGGCGCAGGTTTTCGTCGAGCGGCCCGCACAGGTGCGCCAGGCGCGTGTTGTCGAGCGGCTCCGGGATGAAGTATTCGGGCTGGATGGGGGTTTTTTTCAACTGGCTTTGCCGATCGCATCGAGGCTGGCGACGAGTTCGCCGCGCAGCGTGTAGTTAAAGCTTGCGGTGATGCGCACCTCGGCCATCTGGCCGATCAGCGCGGCGGCGTGGCTGCCGGCGTCGAAATTGACGACCCGGTTGTTTTCGGTGCGGCCCTGCAGTTCGGCCGGATCCTTCTTGGACGGGCCTTCGACCAGGATGGTCTGCACCGTGCCGACCATGGCCGCGCTGTACTTGCGCGTGTTGGCGTCGATCGCCGCCTGCAGCTTTTGCAGGCGCGCCAGCTTGACCTCGTGCGGCGTGTCGTCTTCCAGGCTGGCCGCCGGCGTGCCGGGGCGCTTGCTGAAGATGAAGCTGTAGCTGGTGTCGAAGCCGACGTCCGCGATCAGCTTCATCATGGCCTCGAAATCGGCTTCGCTCTCGCCCGGGAAGCCGACAATGAAGTCGGACGAAATCGACATCTGCGGGCGCACCGCGCGGATGCGGCGGATGATCGATTTGTATTCGAGCCCGGTGTAGCCGCGCTTCATGGCGCCGAGCACCTTGTCCGAGCCATGCTGGGCCGGCAGATACAGGTGGTCGACCAGTTGCGGGATCCTGGCGTAGGCGTCGATCAGGCGCTGCGTGAATTCCTTCGGGTGGCTGGTGACGAAGCGGATCCGCGCGATGCCGGGGATGTCGGCCACGTATTCGAGCAGCAGCGCGAAGTCGGCGATCTCGCCGGGTGCACCATTCTCGTCAAGCATCACGCCGCGGAAGGCGTTTACATTTTGTCCCAGCAGCGTGATTTCCTTGACGCCCTGGGCCGCCAGGCCGGCCACTTCGGCCAGTACGTCCTCGAAGCGGCGCGACACTTCCTCGCCGCGCGTGTAGGGCACCACGCAGTAGCTGCAGTATTTGCTGCAGCCTTCCATGATCGACACGAAGGCCGAGGCGCCGTCGACCTTGGCCGGCGGCAGGTGGTCGAATTTTTCGATTTCGGGGAAACTGATGTCGACCTGGGCGTCGCCGCTGGCGCGCCGTGCGCGGATCAGGTGCGGTAAGCGGTGCAGCGTCTGCGGGCCGAATACCATGTCGACATACGGGGCGCGCTTGACGATCGCCGCCCCTTCCTGCGATGCCACGCAGCCGCCCACGCCGATCAGCAGGTCGGGCTTGAGCAATTTGAGTTCACGCAGGCGGCCGAGATCGGAGAACACCTTTTCCTGGGCCTTTTCGCGCACCGAGCAGGTATTGAGCAGGATGACATCGGCGTCTTCGGGCGTGTCGGTGCGCACCAGGCCGTCGGATGCGCCCAGCACATCGGCCATCTTGTCGGAGTCGTACTCGTTCATCTGGCAACCGAAGGTCTTGATGAATACTTTTTTCTGCATGGGTATGGGTGGATCGTTGGACAGGGCGGGCCGCCAGTTTACCGTAAATCGGCCGGGCGGTCGCAAATCCCCGACTGCCAGCATCCGTATTAGCAATTCAAAAACTCTTCCGCAGGAAAGGGGATTTCCCCCCTGCACCGAATACCAAACATTCCAATTGGAAATCATTAACATTTGGTTTGCGCGTGCACAGCTTGTTTCTTCATGTAAATCAATGGCTTCCACCGGCATCGGCATTCAAAAATCCATGCAGAAAAATGTCTTGCGTGCGACACAAAAACGCCTCATGTGTTGAAATGACTATGTGACAAGCTTTCCAGCAGATAGCTTGATTTCGAACAATGACAAATATGTGTTGTTAAGTTGTACTGAAAGCATATGAGTCTAATAATTTGTTTGAAGTCGAGAGCGCAGGAAAGCGAGTGGCGCAAGGCGCATACGAGCCGGGCTAGCGCGAGAAGCAGATTTTCAGAATCATTCTGTTAAATTTTGCCGACCAAGACGATGTTCCGGGAACTTTTTTGGACGAAACATGGTCTTTCATTAAGTTCGTAATCGGCATTATTTCAACCAACACACCACGAGGTAAATCATGGCACACCATGCTCTGGCATCACAGGAAAGCTACAATCCCAATCATCTGCTCGACATTTTGCTCGGCAAGATGCAGCTCAAGAATGACGCTGCGCTGTCGCGCATGCTGGAAGTTGCGCCGCCGGTCATCAGCAAGATCCGCCATCACCGCTTGCCGGTCGGCGCCTCGTTGCTGATCCGCATGCACGAAGTGACCGGCATGAGCATCCGCGACCTGCGCGACTTGATGGGCGACCGCCGCACCAAGTACCGTTTGTCCGATGCCCAGGGCCGTCCAAAGCCGAGCGAAGAGAAAGCGGCCGAGCCGGCGGCGAGCGGCACCTACGCGCATTGAGCGCGCGGGCATGACGGCGCCGCCACCGGCGCCGTTCAGCCCATCAGCAATTGCGTGATTTCCTCGAACTGCAGTTCGGTTTCGCGGAACACGTGCAGGTAGGCTTCCTGGTTCAAGCCCAGCGAGGACCACGCGAGCGACGACAATGGAGGCACCAGTTCGTCAGGGTCGCCGGCCAGGTCGAGTGCGTGGACAATCGCGTTGGCCACATGGACGATCGCGGCCAGCACGCCTGCGCCTTCGGCGTCGGGATCATGGTGAAAGGCGATCGCCGACTTCATCGTGTCCGAAAAATTCCAGTGCTCGGCCAGCGCCAGCCCGGCCATCACATGGTCGGCGCCCATCACCGCATGTTCCGCGTCCAGCACATAGGTGTCGTTGGTGTTGCGGTATTCCATCACTTGCTGGTAGCGCTCGGGGAAACTGCTGACCAGCACCAGGCGCCCGATGTCGTGCAGCAGGCCGGCCGTGAACGCGTAATCCTGGTTGAAGCGCACGCGCCGGGCCAGCACCTTGCAGCAGGCCGCGGTGGCGATCGAGTGGCGCCAGAACGCCTTGTCGTCGAAGCCGGGACACTGGCCGGCGGCAAAGCAGCCGGTGACGGCGGCCGCGGTAATCAGGTTGCGCGTGGTCTGGAAGCCGAGGAAGGTGATCGCCTGCTGGATCGTGGTGACCTTGACCTGCAGTCCGTACAGCGAGGAATTGGCCAGCCGCAGCGTCTTGGCGGTCAGCGCCTGGTCGTACGAGACCTTCTTGGCCAGCACCGAAATATCGGCGTCCTCCTGGTCGATGCTCGACAGCAGTTCCATGACCACCGCCGGCAGCGACGGCAAGTCTTCGAGCTTGCGCACGATATCGTCGAGGGCCAGTGCGCTCATGGCGGCGTCTCCGTGCCCAGCCGGAAGTCGGTGATGTAGAGTTGCAGGATGCTGGTCGCGCCGGGGCCGGATTCGGACTCGCCGGGCGTGTGCTTGCGAAACAAGGTGTCCAGCCGGCGCGCGACGGCGCCCGGGTCGGGCAGTGCCTGCGCGGCGCCCTCGCCAGCCGGACGCAGCACGGCCAGCATGGTGATCCCGTGGCCGGGCAGCAGGGCGATGGTGCTGGCGGTCAGCACCGCGCCTTTCGGCAGCAGCACCTGACCTTGCTGGTCCAATAATTCGTCCGATAGAATCATGCCTGGCGCGACCTGCGACAGCGCCAGATGCTGGTAAGCTGCGCTCATACCTGCCTCCCTGTCTATTAAGGGATATTACCATCGCCAAACGCTGCTGTGCTGCTGCCGAGAATCTTTACTTGCTCTTAGATTTCTTGCCATTCGGCAGGGCTTACCGTACATTGGAAGCCACGCATGCCAGCGGCGCAAGCGGGGGCGATCGGGAGGATCGATGTTCAGTATTCAAAACCGGCTGAAACTGCTGTTTGTGGTCATCGTCACCCTGGTGCTGGCGATTTCCGGAAGCTATACGCAGTACTCGCTGGGCAAGGACCTCGAAGCGAGCAACCAGCGCCTGCGCCAGGGGGTGCTGACGCGATTGCAGATCAGCCTGCCGTCGGCGCTGTGGGACCTCGACAAATCCAAGGTCGACAGCATCGTCGAGGCTGAAATGCTGCCGCCCGAAGTGGTGTCGATCCGCGTCTACGATACCTCGGTCGGCCTGTTCGCCGGCAAGATGCGCAATGCCAGCGGCCAGCTGGTGGCCGTCGGCGAGCGTCCCGAGCCGGACGGCATGCCGGTCGAAGCGGCGCTGGTGTTCCAGGACGGCGGCTCGGCCAGCGCCACCATCAAGCCGGTCTCGGTGGGCAAGGTGGTCATCAATTTCAGCCGTGCCCAGATCGACGCCGCGCTGGCCTCCGAACTGATCCGCAAAGTGGCCGAAGTGCTGCTGCTCGATATGTTCCTGGTGCTGGCGCTGTCGCTGTCGCTGCGCATGGTGTTCGAGCCGCTCAAGCAGCTGCGCGACGGCCTGTTCGACCTGGCCACGCGCGGCACCGACGAGGTCGAGGAATTGCCCGAGAACCGGCGCGACGAGCTGGGCGACGTGATCCGCGGCTTCAACCAGATCCAGCGCCGCCTGAAGTCGACCATCGTGCGCATCCGCGAGGCCGAAGATGCGGCGCGCCGCTCGGCCCAGCAGACCGCCACCGCGCTGCAGGATTTGCGCCAGACCCAGGAGTCGCTGCTGCAGGCTGAACGGCTGGCCTCGCTCGGCAGCCTGGTGGCCGGCGTGGCGCACGAAATCAATACCCCGGTCGGCATCGCCCTGACCAGCGCCTCGGTGCTGAAGGCGGCCACCGACGAGATCCAGGCCGCGGTCAACACCACCGGCCTGAAAAGGTCCGACATCATGCGCTACCTCGACACGGCCAACGAGAGCGCGCGCCTGATCATGAACAACGCCTACCGCGCGGCCCATCTGATCCACAGTTTCAAGCAGATCGCGGTCGACCAGACCAGCGAGGCGCGCCGTCCCTTCGGCCTCAAGGAATACATCGAGGAAATCGTCTCGAGCCTGCAGCCGAAGCTGAAAAAGACGCCGATCCGGCTGACCTTGAACTGCCTGCCCGACATCGTGCTCGACAGCTATCCGGGCGCCTTCGCCCAGGTCATCACCAATCTGACCTTGAACTGCGTCGAGCACGCGTTCGAGCCGGACGCGCCGGGCGAGATCCAGATCACCGCCATGCTCGACGGCGACATCGTCGAGCTGCACGTCAACGACGACGGCAAGGGCATCGCGCCGGACGTGCTGGACCGCATCTTCGATCCCTTCTTCACCACGCGGCGCGGGCAGGGCGGCACCGGGCTGGGCCTGAACATCGTGTACAACCTGATCGTCAAGCAATTCGGCGGCACCATCACCGTGTCGAGCACGCTCGGCAAGGGCACCCACTTCACGCTGCGCATCCCGCGCGTGACGCCGCAGGAAGCCGTGCACGAGCAGCCGCAGCCGGTATTGCCCCTGGCCGGCCGGCGCAGCGACGAGCGCGTCTGATCCCGGCGCCGGAGCGATTGCGGCGTGCCAAGCGCGTGCGCCTGATTTATTGTATTCTCGGCATGCTTGCTCATCCCGACACCCCGCGCGGACACCTGACCGCGCCTCTACTCTTCAAAGGATCATCATGAAACTGTATTTCAGTCCTGGTGCTTGCTCGCTGTCCCCCCACATCGTGCTGCTCGAAGCGGGCTTGCCGTTCACGCTGGAGCAGGTCGACCTGCGCACCAAGGTGACTGCGAGCGGCGCCGATTTCCGCGCCATCAACAGCAAAGGCTATGTGCCGGCGCTCGAGACCGACAGCGGCGCGATCCTGACCGAAGGCCCGGCCATCGTCCAGTACCTGGCCGACCGCGCGCCCGACAAGCTGCTCGCGCCCGCGCCCGGCACCATGGAGCGCTACCAGATGATGGCGTGGCTCAATTTCATCGGCACCGAAATCCACAAGAACTACGGACCGCTGTTCAACCCGGCCTCGGGCGAGGAAATCAAAGCGGCGGCGCGCAACAACCTGACCCAGCGTTATGCCTATGTCGAGAAGATGCTCGAAGGACGCGACTACCTGGGCGGCGAACGCTTCAGCGTGGCCGACGTGTACCTGTTCGTCGTCACCAACTGGGCCGGACACCTGCAGTTCGACCTGGCGGCCTACCCGAACGTGCAAGCGTTCCAGAAGCGCATCGCCGCCCGCCCTGCCGTGCAGCAAGCGCTGCGCGCCGAAGGATTGATCAATTGAGCCACCTTGAAAGCACTGCCATGACCCTGACCAAGCGCGCCCTGTGCGCAAGCCTGCTATTGCTGGGCTCGACGGCGTTTGCCGCCGAGACCGCGCCCGCCGTTTCCTCGCCGCGCCTGTATGTGTTCGAGTGCGGCACCATAGCCGTCAACGATATTTCCGTGTTCAGCCCGGGCGTCGACGTCGGCAAGAAAAAAGTGCTGACCGATTCCTGCTACCTGGTCGTGCATCCGAAAGGCACGCTGGTGTGGGACACCGGCTTCAGCGACGCGATGGCCGCGCTGCCCGACGGCAAGCAGGTCAGCGCGAACTTCCACGTGCGCGTGAAAAAGACGCTGGCATCGCAGCTGCACGAGGCCGGCGTCGCCCCGGAAGCGGTGACCTACCTGGGCCTGTCGCACATGCACTTCGACCATATCGGCAATGTCGCCCTGTTCCCCAAGGCCACCTTGCTGATGCAGAAGGAAGAGTATGAATCGGCATTCGGTCCGGATGCGGCCAAGTTCGGCAACGACGCCAAGAACTATCCGACGCTGGGCGCCAATCCGAACCAGCAACTGACGGGCGACCTGGATGTATTCGGCGACGGCTCGGTGGTGATCAAGCGCGCGCTCGGGCATACGCCGGGGCACCAGGCGCTGTTCGTCAAGCTGAAAAAGAGCGGCAACATCTTGCTGTCGGGCGACATGGCGCACTTCACCAAGAACTGGGAGCACCGCCGCGTACCATCGTTCAACTTCGACAAGGAAGCGTCGGTCAAGACGATGAACGAGATGGCAGCCTTCATCAAGGCCAACAAGGCCAAGCTGTGGATCCAGCATGACCTGGAGCAGAATGCGCATATCCTGCATGCGCCCAAGTACTACGACTGATGTCACGCTGCGCCTTCGGGCGCATTTTTTTTGCGCCTGCGCTGGGTCGGCACCCATGTTGCAATGCAATAAATTTGCCGGGCCGGGGCATCGCGCCAACCATGCCATCCTGCATGACGCCTGCCCGACAACGATGCGCTGCGCGCGCGCCGTTTAAGGTTTATCTAACGAAACGGCTTTAATATCGGCAACGGATCTGCCGCCCGCAGCGGCCGCTTTTCACGCTCGAACAGGCAATTGTGGCAGCTTGATAATGTCGTCGATTGTCGAGTTGATCATAGGTGTTGCGCCGCAAAATTTTTTCGACTTTATTGGCTATACCTGCACTTTTTTTGGCGGTATAGTCATTCAATCCTATTGCTCTAAAGCACTTCCTCCATGCCCAATCTTGCCCAACTCCGGATCGCGCTCCAGAACGTGTATGTGCGCTTCGCCGTCATCATGCTGCTCGCCGTCGGCGCCGGGCTGGCCATCTACAAGTCCGATGTGCCGCAGGATGCCAGTCCGGTCGTGTATTCGCAGGATATTTCCGAGATCACCGCGCTGGCCGCCGACCAGGCCAGGCTCGAATATCTGCTGGTGGCCAAGCCGCTGTCGGAGTCGCCGCGCTACGTCTTCAAGTTCCGCGCCGCGCCGCAGCTGCATGTGGTCAAGGTGCCCAGCACCTCGCACCTGAGCCTGGAGCGCGAAGTGCTGCTCAAGAATGCCATTCCGTATTCGATCGCCACCGATGACTTCCTGGCCACGCACAAGTCGGTGCTGCTGGACCAGGGACAGAACCCTGTCACCGCCGAAGGCATTGCCTTCCTGAAGCGCCACGCGCTCGATATTTTCGTGATCTGCCTGATCATTTATGCGCTCAAGTTCGGCATTCCCGGCATGGGCATGAGCGCGGCCGTCATCATGCCCGACAAGCTCAAGGGCAGCATGGACGACCTGATCGGCATGGAAGACATCAAGCAGGAAGTGCTGCACCTCGAAGACATGATCCGCAACCGCAGCGAGTACCAGTCGCACAATATCGACAAGCCCTTCAACGTGATGCTGACCGGACCGGCCGGCACCGGCAAGACCAAGCTGGTCGGCTATCTGGCCAAGAAACTCAATGTGCCGCTGATCCAGGCATCCGGCTCGGCGCTCGAATCGGGCTACGTGGGCGGCGGCTCGAAGGCGCTCAACGCGCTGTACCGCAAGGCGTGCGCGCGCGGCAGCTGCATCATTTTCCTTGACGAAGCGCAAACCTTGTTCATGCCGCGCGGGCGCGGCGAAAAGAAATGGGAAGACGACACCGCCAATACCCTGCTCGGCCTGCTCGACGGCGTCAAGAGCGACAAGGGCCAGGGCGTGATCTGGGTGGTGGCGTCGAACTTCGACGATGCCTCGGTCGACATGGACGAGGCGATGCTGCGCCGCTTCTCGGTGAAGATCAATTTCCGCCTGCCGAACAAGGGCGAACGGGGCGATTTGCTCAAGAGCTTTTTGGGCCGCAAGAAAGCCGGCCTGGTCGATTGGAATAACCTTGACCTCGGTCAAGTGGCGGAAATGACGGCCAACCTCAGCCCGGCGCTGCTGGAAACCGTGGTCGAGCGCGCCAGCATGATTTCGATCCAGGAAAAAGCGATCATCAACACCGACCTGATGTTCCGCGCCTTCGAACGGGCCACGCTGGGCCTGACCGACCGCGCCACCACGGCCGAAAAGCACAAGCAGCGCGAACGGATCGCGCGCCATGAACTGGGCCATTTCTTCATGCAGATCGATCCCTATTTGCGCCAGGGCATGTCGCTGGCCGAAGTGAAGGGCAGATCGCATTTGCTCAAGATCAGCACCGAGTCGGTGTCGAAGCTGGGCGCGCTCGGTTACGTGCTGCAGTCGGGCGACGACGTGTCGCTGCGCACGCTCGAAGAACTGGAGCAGGACGTGATCCAGCTGTACGGCGGGGTCGCCGCCGAAGAGCTGTTTTACGGCGCGCGCGGCATTTCGGTGGGCAGCCAGAACGACATCGAGAAGGCCACCAAGATGCTCAACCTGATGGTCAACCGGCTATCGATGTATTCGCGTTCGAAGATCGATTACACCCAGCTCAAGAACGAAGGCAGCGGCGAGCACACGATCCGCCAGGTCGAACAGAAGTCCGATGAGCTGTACAGCTACACGCTGGGCGCGATCGGCGACTACAAGGAAGCGATCGAATCGATCAAGGACACGCTGCTGGACCAGTACGTGCTGTCCAAGGACGCGGTGTTCGACTTGCTCGAACAGCGCCAGGACCTGCTGATGGCGCACCTGGCCGGCCCGCGCATGGCGGTCCTGGCGCCGCCCGGCGCGCACGGCAGCGCGCACTGAGCCGACCTACGGACGCGGGCGCAGCGCATCGACGATGTGCGCGCTCATGTTGCCGGCCAGCTCCTGCCGGCCCACGAACACCCGGTCCACGCCTTCCTGGCGCAGCAGTCCGGCCTCCTCCTCATTGTGCGATCGCACCAGCGTCCCGATGGATGGATTGAGTGCGCGCGCGGTGGCGATCATGGCGCGCGCATGGAAGGTGTCGGAGACGGCAATCACCAGCAGCGCGGCGCGCGCAATGTGGGCCTGGATCAGCACCGCCGGCTCGGCGGCGTTGCCCGCCACCGCCGCGATATCGCGTTTGCGCAGCTGGTCGACCAGCTCGCGATTCTGCTCGGCGACGACAAAATGCACGCCGCGTTCGGTCAGCGCGTCGGCGATCATGCGTCCGACCCTGCCGTACCCGACCAGCACCACTTGCCCGCTCAAACGCTCCTGCTGCACCGTCATCGGCAGTTCTGCCAGCGGATCGGCCGAGCGTTCGAGCTTGCGCGCCAGTGCCGAGCGCGCCCGCAAAGCGCGCTGAACCGGGCCGATCGCCTTGAACAGCAGCGGATTGAGCGCGATCGACAGGATCGCGCCGGCCAGGATCAGGTTCTGGCCTTCACGGGGCAACAGGCCGAGCGACATGCCCATGGCCGCCAGGATGAAGGAAAATTCGCCGATCTGCGCCAGGCTCGCCGACACCGTCAGCGCCGTGTTGAGCGGGTAGCGCAGCGCCAGCACCAGCACGAAGGCGGCCAGCGATTTTCCCAGCACGATGATGGCCAGCACCGCCAGCACGCGCAGCGGACTGTCGACCAGCACCATCGGATCGAACAGCATGCCCACCGAGACGAAGAACAGCACCGAGAACGCGTCGCGCAGCGGCAGCGATTCTTCGGCCGCGCGGTGGCTCAGGGGCGACTCGCGCAGCACCATGCCGGCGAAGAAGGCGCCCAGCGCAAACGACACGCCAAACAAGGCCGACGAGCCGTAGGCGATGCCGACTGCGGTGGCGATCACGGCCAGCGTGAACAGCTCGCGCGAGCCGGTCCTGGCCACTTGCCACAGGAACCACGGGAACAATTTGCGCCCGACCACCAGCATGAACACCACGAAGGCGGCCACCTGGCCAAGCGTCAGCGCCAGCGAGGTCCACAGGCCGCCGGCACCCGCGCTTGCGGCGCCGCCCAGCGGTCCGGCCAGCGCCGGCAGCATGACCAGCATCAGCACCGTGACCAGGTCTTCGACCACCAGCCAGCCGACGGCGATGCGGCCATTCATCGAATTGAGGATGCCGCCTTCTTCCAGCGCGCGCAAAAGGACCACGGTGCTGGCGACCGACAATGCCAGGCCGAACACCAGGCCGGCGCCCAGGCTCCAGCCCCACAGGTGGGCCACGCCGATGCCCATGGCACTGGCCACGCCGATCTGCAGCACGGCGCCGGGCAGGGCGATGGCGCGCACCTTGAGCAGGTCGCCCAGCGAGAAGTGCAGGCCGACGCCGAACATCAGCAGCATCACGCCGATTTCGGCCAGTTGTCCTGCCAGTGCGACATCGGCGACGATGCCCGGCGTGGCGGGACCGATCAGGATGCCGGCGGCGAGATAGCCTACCAGCGCCGGCAATTTCAGGCGTACCGCGAGCATGCCGAACAGGAGGCCGAAGCCGAGCGCCGCAGCGATGGTGGTGATCAGGCTGATGTTGTGATGCATGCCGGATGGTCCTGGTCGTTGGGGAACGGCCAGTATATCCGGCACTGCAATTCGGTGATGCGGACCTTAGGGAACGGTCGCCAGCGCCGTCAGGGCCTTGCGCAGCGCGGCGCGCACCGACATGAACTCGGCATGGCGCTCGGCCTTGTTCAGGCGGAACAGCATCAGGCCTTCCATCTGCGCCACCATCAGCACCGCGCGCTGCATGTACTCGTGGTCGCCGATGGCCGGATTGAGTCCGCGGATCAGCTTGAAGATCGCCTTGCGTTCGCGCGTGAGCATGGTGTCCATCAGCTGCGAGGCGAACGCGTTGCGCGAAGCGAGCGCCCAGATCTCGAAGAAAATCGCATGCGTCACCGGATCGGTGAGCTCGTCCAAGAACATATCGCAGGTCGACAGGAAGCGGTCGATGCGGGCGGCGCTCGGCATGGCCGCCGAAATGCCGTCCACCTTTTTCTGGAACAGGTCCATCGTGTACAGCAGCAGCGCTTCGAGCAAGGCGTCCTTGCTCTGGTAATAGTGCTGTACATTCGACAGGCTGATCCCGACCGCGGCCGCCACGCGCCGCATCGACAGGCCCGCATAGCCGTCGCTGGCCAGCAGCAGGCGCGCCGCGTGCAGGATGTCGAGTGCCCGCCCCAAGCCTTTTTCGGTGGTCGCGGACGGTTTGTTGTTCAGGGAGGTCAATGGGCTGGACATAAGGCGCAATTATCGCATGGGGCCTATGATACCGGCATGGGAAGCCTGCCTTGCAAGGCAGGGCTCGTTGCGCAGGGACGCGGTATACCGCGCCAATTCCCTGCTCCCCCTTTAAAAAATAGTACGACTGACCTATAATTGGAACATTAGGTCGTCCGACCTACTTCCGCATTCTAAACTGGGCAACACTTCAGGAGTCGACGATGAGCCGCAAAGTCTTTGTAACGGGCGTGGGCATGATCCCCTTCGCCAAGCCGGGCGCCAGCGCGCCCTACGACCAGATGGGCGCCCTGGCCACGCGCCAGGCCCTGGACGATGCCGGGGTCGCCTACGACAGCATCGAGCAAGCCTATTGCGGCTACGTGTACGGCGACTCGACCAGCGGCCAGAAGGCGCTGTACCAGGTCGGCCTGACCGGCATCCCGGTCGTCAACGTCAACAACAACTGCTCGACCGGCTCGACCGCGCTGTTCCTGGCGCGCCAGACGATCGCCAGCGGCGCCGCCGAATGCGTGCTGGTGCTCGGCTTCGAGCAAATGAGCCCGGGCGCGCTCGGTTCCGTGTTCAACGACCGTCCCAGCCCGTTCGACCCGTTCGACGAAGTGACCGACCGCCTGGTCGGCATGCCTGAAATACCGCTGGCGCTGCGCTACTTCGGCGGCGCCGGCCTGGCCCACATGAAAAAATACGGCACCCCGTTCGACGCCTTCGCCAAGATCCGCGCCAAGGCCAGCCGCCACGCGGTGAACAATCCGCTGGCGCTGTTCCGCAAGGAAGTGTCGACCCAGGACGTGCTCGACGCACCGATGATCTGGCCCGGCGTGATGACGCGCCTGATGGCCTGCCCGCCGACCTGCGGCGCGGCGGCCGCGGTGCTGGTGTCGGAAGACTTCGCCAACAAGCACCACCTGAAAAAAGACGTCTACATCGCGGCCCAGGCCATGACGACCGACCGTGCCAGCACCTTCGATTCGGACGACATGATGCGCGTGGTCGGCTACGACATGAGCCGCGAGGCGGCCAGCAAGGTCTACGCGCAGGCCGGCATCGGACCTGACGAACTGGACGTGGTGGAGCTGCACGACTGCTTCGCCCAGAATGAGCTGATCACCTACGAAGCGCTGGGCCTGTGCCCGGAAGGCGGCGCCGACAAATTCATCAACGACGGCGACAACACCTACGGCGGCAAGGTGGTCACCAATCCGTCGGGCGGCCTGCTGTCGAAAGGCCATCCGCTGGGCGCGACCGGCCTGGCGCAGTGCTATGAACTGACGCACCAGCTGCGCGCCACCGCCGGCGCGCGCCAGGTCGAGGGCGCGCGCGTGGCGCTGCAGCACAACCTGGGCCTGGGCGGCGCCTGCGTGGTCACCATGTATCGGGCAGCATGATGGACGGCGCATTCAACGTCATCGGAACTTCGTCCTGGATGACGCCGGAGCTGGAAGGCTTTCGCGACGCGGTGCGCCGCTTTGTCGACAGCGAGATCGTGCCGAACCAGGAACGCTGGCGCAAGCAGCAGCACGTGGACCGCGCGCTGTGGAACAAGGGCGGCGAGATGGGCATCCTGTGCGCCGACATTCCTGAGCAATACGGCGGCTCGGGCGGCAATTTCGCGCACCAGGCCATCGTGTTCGAGGAACTGGGCTACGCGGGCGACATGGCCTTCGGGATCCACGTGCACGCGATCGTCGCGCACTACATCCTGAATCAGGGCACCGAAGCGCAAAAGCTCAAGTACCTGCCCAAGCTGGCCAGCGGCGAAATGGTCGCGGCGATCGCCATGTCGGAGCCGGGCGCCGGTTCGGACCTGAAAGGCATACGCACCACCGCCGTGGCGGACGCCGACGGCTACAGCGTCAACGGCTCCAAGACCTTCATCTCGAACGGCTACCTGGCCGACCTGATCGTGGTCGTGGTCAAGACCGATACGGCGGCCGGCGCCAAGGGCGTCTCGCTGCTGCTGCTCGAAACGAAGGACAATCCGGGCTTCCGGGTCGGCCGCATCCTGGAAAAAGTAGGGCAGAAAGGGCAGGACACGTGCGAAATTTTCTTCGACAATGCGCGCGTACCGCTCGACAATGTGCTGGGCGGCGTCGAAGGCAAGGGCTTCGCGCAGCTGATGACTGAGCTGCCGTATGAACGCACCATCCTCGGCGTGGCCGGCGTGGCCGCGATCGAACGCGCGTTGCGCCTGACGGTCGATTACACGCGCGAGCGCAAGGCGTTCGGCCAGGCGCTGCTGGACATGCAGAACACCCGCTTCGTGCTGGCCGAGGTCAAGACCGAAGCGACGGTGGCCCGCATTTTCGTCGACCGCTGCGTCGAAGACACCATCGCCGGCAAGATGGACACGGTGCGCGCATCGATGGCCAAGTACTGGATCTCCGACCTGCAGTGCAAGGTGATCGACCAGTGCGTGCAGCTGTTCGGCGGCTACGGCTACATGCTCGAATATCCGATCGCGCAGATGTATGTCGATGCGCGGGTGCAGCGCATCTACGGCGGCGCCAACGAGATCATGAAAGAAATCATTGCACGCTCACTCTAGGAATCAGACATGACAGGCCCGCTGGCAGGAATACGCGTCATCGAAATGGTGGGCCTGGGCCCGTGCCCGTTCGCGGCCATGATGCTGGCCGACATGGGCGCCGAAGTGATCCGCATCGACCGCAAGCAGGTCGCCGGTGCGCCCAATCCGTTTCCGATGCTCGGGACGAAGTACGACGTGATGGCGCGCGGCCGGCGTTCGCTGGCGCTCGACCTGAAGCAGCCGGCGGCGCGCGAAGTGGTGCTGCGCCTGATCGAGAAATCCGACATCGTGCTGGAAGGCTTTCGGCCGGGCGTGATGGAGCGGCTCGGACTGGGGCCGGACGTGTGCCAGGCGCGCAATGCGGCGCTGGTGTACGGCCGCATTACCGGCTGGGGCCAGCAAGGGCCGCTGGCACAGGCGGCCGGGCACGACATCAATTACATCGCGCTGACCGGCATGCTGCATGCGATGGGGCGGGCCGATACGCCGCCCGCGCCGCCGCTCAACCTGGTGGGCGACTTCGGTGGCGGTGCGATGATGCTGGCGTTCGGCGTCGTCTGCGCGGTGCTCGAAGCGCGCAAGTCGGGCCGGGGGCAGGTGGTCGATGCCGCCATGACCGACGGCGCGGCGCTGCTGGGCGCGATGATTTACGGCTTTCGGGCGCACCGCTCGTGGAACGACCAGCGCGGCGCCAACATGCTCGATGGCGGCGCGCATTTCTACGACACGTATGCCTGCGCCGATGGCAAGTTCATCTCGATCGGTTCGATCGAACCGCAGTTCTATGCCTTGCTGCTGAAACTCACTGGGATCGACGATCCAGCCTTCGATGCGCAGATGGATCCGCGCGCGTGGCCGTCGCTGACCGAAAAATTCGCTGCCATGTTCCTGACCCGCAGCCGCGACGGCTGGTGCCAGCTGCTGGAAGGGACCGACGTATGCTTTGCGCCGGTGCTGGACATGGGCGAGGCGCCGCAGCACCCGCACAACGTCGCGCGCGGCGCGTTTGTCGACGTGGACGGCGTGACGCAGCCGGCGCCGGCGCCACGCTTTAGCCGCACCGCGCCGGAGCTCGGCATCGCGCCGGCGCTGCCGGGGCAGCACAGTGCGCAGGTATTGGGGGATTGGGGTTGGACGGAGGAGGAGATCGTGGTGTTGGCAGGGCAGGGCGTGATCTAGCCAATTTCGCTCCGCAAGGAGTAGTATTGGTTTCATTAGCAATCGACCAGGGGCTACGATGGAGAATGCGCTGTATGGCGACATGGCTGCCCCAACCGAGATTGAAGCCACCCCTGGCCGTGACTTGTTCGCAGTAGTCCATAACATCGTCCCGACCGACGCTTATCTCGTGCTGGGACGTTTGGTTGCGTCAGGAATTCCGGCCGTACTGGCCGATGCCAATTTCGCCCAGGCCTGCGCCATGGCATCCGCGCCGGTCGACGGCGTGCGCATCCTGGTCCCCGAATGCTATTTGCAGCAGGCTGGCGAATTGCTGGAAGCATTAGCCCGCGGCGACTTTGCGCTTAGCGACGACGCCGATGTCGACGAAAGTGAATAGGCCACTAACGCTTTCCCAACGCGATTGCAATCTCGTTCCGCAGAAATGCGGCGAAGTCGGTGCCCTTCGGTTCCATACTTTCAAATACGCCAGTCGCCTGCGGTCCCCGCAGGAATTCGGCCTGGGAGGGTCTTGGCCTTGTATAGCTGCCGGCTAGTCTCATCCATGTTGTCAGTCTGCTTGCCAGCTGCGGCCTGATGGCATGCGACGGCCCTGTTGCCAAGGCGACCCGGACAATCGCTTCGAGGCCGTCCCATTTTTCGAACTGCCCAAATTGCAACAGCAGGTCCCAATCCTGGCGCTCAATCAAGGCTACGCAAACCGTCTCGAATGGAAGAAAGGCGCCTTGCCGCCTCGTCATCTCGAGCGCCGTTTTGCGGATTGTGCGCGCTTCGTCCGCCAGCGCCTGGCCCGCGATGTCGTCCTTGTCGCCCTCAGCCAGTTTCATCCACGCCGCGTAGGCGGATGTGCGAATTGAAATCAAGGGATTCGCCAGAAATGATTTCACCAGCATGACATCGCCGCCGTTGCGCATGCCTGCGAGTTCGCTCAGGCAGATGCGAATGACGGTTGAGGATGTCGACGCAGCGGCAAGCAGGTTTCGATAGTAGGAGTCGACAACGACTTCATTCGCGAGCAGGTGTGCAATTGCCGCGCCGCGCACCGACGATTGAGGATCACGCAGCACGCTGAGTGCAATCTCGCGGGTAGCTTGCCCAAACTGTTGGCGTAACAAGGCGCGAAGGGCGAACGTTCGGACGGCGCCGAAATGCGACTCCAGGGCTGCGTGGTATAGCGCATCCTGCGCCTCCGGCGCCAGGGTGCCGATCAAGCCAGCTGCCTGAAGTGTCATGACGATATCGCGGCGTGACTTGAACGCAAGGAGGATAAGTGCTGTCGTATCCATCATGGCAGCGCGTCTCAAGACGTCGAAACAGGCACGCGCGACTTTAATATCGGCGCTCTCGATGCCGGCAACCAGGTCGTCGATGGGGACCCACTTCAACAAATCGCGTTCACAGACTGCTAGCCATTGGCGATGATCGGATCGTCCAGCGGAATACAATTTCATGAACGCGGGAAGTAGTCCGATGACTTGCTGTGCCGGCATCAGCGGCAACAAGGTGAGTACTGCGGACCGCGCTGCATCCCTCACCTGCGGCACCCAGTCGTTGAGCCGCTCCACAATCTCCGGGAGCAGTTCGGCATCTGCCAGCGTGACGCTGCGCGCAATCGCGGCTTGGCGAACGTAGCCATTGTAGTCACGCATGAATCGGATCAGGTCCGGCATCGAGTTGCTGGATTTGGCGTCTTGCAGAAGCTGTTTGAAATACACGGAGTTGGTTTGCTCGGCCGTTGGCTTTACTCGCTGAAACAGGGCTGTAAAAATATTCATGCAGCGGCTACAGGTAGAGTCTCGCGCCACTGTCCGGCGCCCAGCAGGATCACCTTCAGCTGGCGCACGAAATTTTCCGCCATCTCGTTTTCCAGCAGCGGCTGCTCCGGCGGCAGGTCGAGGATGTCGGTGGCGGCGGCCAGCATGGTCATCACGATCAGCCCGCACACCATCTGCAGGCGCGCCGTCGGCAAGTCCTTGTATAACCCCAAAGTGCGGAAATCCTGCGCCATCTCGTTGGTGAAATGGGTCACGTCGTTGCGGATCGCCAGGCGCAGGATGCGGCTGCCGCCGGAACGCTCGCTGGCGATGAACAGAAATTGCAGCCGGTTCGCCTTCACGTAATTCTGGTAGACCTGCACCGAGCGGCGCAGGATGTCACCCTGGGCCAGTTCCACCTGGCGCGCCTCGCGCAGCAGGCGGCGCAGCGTGATGCCCACTTCCTCCACCAGTTCCAGGCCCAGTTCATCGGTATTGCGAAAGTGCCGGTAGAACGCGTTCGGCACGATGCCCGCCTGGCGCGCGATCTCGCGCAGCGCGATGCTGGAAAAGCTGCGGCCTTCACCGACCAGCGTCAGCGCGGCATGCAGCAGCGCCTTGTGGGTGACGGCTTTGCGATCGCTGCGGGTAGGGGTGTCAAGGTCGGGCATGGTCGGTTGTTGTGTACAGGTGTTACAGTATTCTACACGCCATTGATGGCAATTCCCGCTATGACGCATGGTGCGAATCAGAGGTTCGCCTCTAAATCTGGCCACAATTCTTGACTCTCAGTGGACAACTGTACACAATGCAGGCTGTTGAGAACTCCATGGCCTGACAATGACTTCGATTCGCACCGCAATCACCAGCCTGGCGGACATGTTCGCCTACCCGCTGCGCCACTCGCACTATCTTGAACTGGTCAATCCGCTGTGGACCGAGCAGGAACTGAAGGCACGCGTGGTCAGCGTGTGGGACGACACCGCCGACACCCGCACGCTGACCTTGCGTCCGGGCAGCGGTTGGCGCAGCCACCGGGCCGGCCAGTTCGTGCGGGTCGGTGTGCCGATCGACGGCAAGCGGCATACCCGCACCTATTCGATTTCATCGGCCCCTGCGCGCAGCGATGGCTGCATCACCGTGACCATCAAGGCGATCCAGGGCGGACGCGTGTCGCAGCACCTGGCGCGCAACGTCAAGGTCGGCAGCTACCTGCCGCTGGGCGAGCCGCAGGGCGAGTTCGTGATGCCCGAATCGATGCCGGTGCATCCGCTGTTCATCACCGCCGGCAGCGGGATTACCCCGGTGATGAGCATGTTGCGCAGCTACGTGATGGAATACGAAGTCATCCCCGACGTGACGCACATGCACTATGCGCCGCATGCACTGGACGTCATCTTCGGCGACGAACTGCAGCAGATGCAGGCGGGCCAGCCGCACTACCACCTGCACAAGTACTACACGCGCGCCAGCGAACAGGCGGCCAGCGTCCACTTCAATCCGGCGCAGCTGGAAGCGGCATGCCCCGACTGGCGCGAGCGCGAAGTGTGGGCCTGCGGCCCGGCCAGCCTGCTCGACGCGGTCGAGGCCCACTGGGCCGCAGCTGGCCTGTCGCGCCAGCTGCATGTGGAGCGCTTTCGCGCCAAGGTGGCCGCCATGCCCGCCAGCGGCGTCAGGGAAGGCCGCGTGTTCTTCGCCGGCAGCCAGGTCGCGGCGCTGTCGGACGGCTGTACCAACCTGCTGCGCGTGGCCGAAGACGCCGGCCTCAATCCCGCGCACGGCTGCCGCATGGGTATCTGCCACGGCTGCAACACCACGCTCGTCAGCGGCTGCGTGCGCGACCTGCGCACCGGCAGCCTGATTGCGGAAGCCGGCGACACCGTGCAGGTGTGCGTGTGCGCCGCGGTCGGCGACGTCGAACTGGCCTTGTAATTCACCATCACCGTTTGAACTGGACCCCCCCATGTCGATACCCGCCCACCTGACGTCTGCCGACATCGCAGAATTCGGCCGCGAAATTGAAGCCATCCGCAACGAAGTGATGGACAGCCGCGGCGAACGCGATGCGCGCTATATCCACCGCCTGATCAAGATCCAGCGCAGCATGGCGCTGGGCGGACGCGTGGTCATCTACGCCAGCCTGGCGCTGCTGCCGCAATGGGGTTACGCGGCGGCAGGCTGGCACTTGTTCTGGCCGGTGATCGCGCTCGGTACGCTGATGCTGGGCTGCGCCAAGATCCTCGAGAACATGGAGATCGGCCACAATATTTCACACGCCCAATGGGACTGGCTGCGCGATCCGGCGATCCAGTCGGGCAGCTGGGAATGGGATCACGTATGCCCGTCCGACCAGTGGAAACATTCGCACAACGTCAAGCACCATACCTGGACCAATGTATTCGGCAAGGACGCCGACGTGGGCGGCTATGGCTTGCTGCGCCTGTTTTCGAACCAGCGCTGGAAGCCCTTCAATCTTGGCAATCCGGTGTATGCGCTGTTGCTGGCGCTGCTGTTCGAATGGGGCATCGCGATCCAGGAGCTGGAGCTGGGGCGCGTACTGTCGGGGCGGCAGAGCTGGGCCAGCGTGCGCCCGATGTGGCTGCGCACGCGCGAAAAAATGCTGCGCCAGGTCCTCAAGGACTACATCCTGTTTCCGCTGCTGGCCGGGCCCTTGTTCCTGTATGTGTGCGGCGCCAATGCGGTGGCCAACATCATCCGCAATCTGTGGACCTACCTGATCATCTTTTGCGGCCACTTCCCGATGGACGTGCACGTGTTCACCAAAGAAGAGGTCGAGAACGAGAGCCGGGCGCGCTGGTATGTGCGCCAGTTGCTGGGTTCCTGCAATATCGGCGGGGGAAAGCTGTTCCATGTGATGAGCGGGAACCTGAGCCACCAGATCGAGCATCACCTGTTTCCGGACATGCCGAGCAACCGCTATCCGGAAGTGGCGCCGCGGGTGCAGGCCCTGTGTGCGCGCTACAAGCTGCCGTACAACACCGGCTCGCTGACGCGCCAGTTCGGCACCACGCTGCTGCGCATCCTGCGCATGACGTTCCCGGGCTACAGCCCGCTGCTCGACGGCCCGCCGCCGCCACGCAACAGGCCAGCCTGATCAGGCGCTACTGACAGGCCGCGCCTTTTGGCCGGCTGAACTTGGTGGCAAGGTAGCGCGCATCGGCGATATCGGTGCGCTCGTCGCCGTTGAGGTCATAAGCGCCATTGTGCGGCGCCGGCTCGTTCAGGTTGGCGGTGAGCAAGGCCAGGTCGGCGCGATCGACGCAGCCGTCTCCGTTCAGGTCGGCGGCGTCCACGTTCACCCTTGCCACCGCGAGCGGTGCGAGGGTGCGGATGGCCGGATCCGGCGCCACGTAGCCATGCGCCGAGGCCGCCAACGAATAACGCTGCGGCGCGCTCTGGTCTTGCAGATTGTAACCCTCGACCAGGAGGCGCCAGTTGCCGGCCAGCGGTTGGTCGACCTGCACCTGTTCGACATTGTTCAGGTGGTCGCGCCCGCGCCCGGCGGCGACGATGTCGGCTGGCGCGATCGGATCGTTGATGCTGCAGTCAGGTTCAACCCGGCAGGGCGCGATCGGCGGCGGGGTGGCGCGCCAGGCATGGTGGGCCACGCCTTGCGGATCGATCAGCACCAGGTCGAGGTCGTTGACCAGCATCGGCGTGGTACCGCGCAGCGCCGGATTGCCGCTGGTGTCGTCCCATGCCAGCGTGACTTTCAGCTCATCGAAGCCGGGCAAGACGCGGAACCCGAATACTTCGCGCTTGGCGCTGCTGCCGAGCTGCGACTCGCACACCGGGTGGCCCGCTGCGCTGCAGTTGAATGATTGGCCGCCGGTGAGCAGCGCGTCGGCGGCGCGCGCGTTGACCAGGCCGTAGCCGGTCGCGAAATCCGGTCCCTTGTGGTAGAGCACGGGCGTGCCGGTGTCGGGGTTGGCCGGGTCGCGCGGATTGGCCGTTTCATGCACCAGGTCGGTCGCGGTCTGGATCAGCACCGCCTTGGTGGTCGACGGCAGCGGCGGCGCGCCGGCCAGGTCGATGCCGTAGTCCTGGCGTATGCGCTGCAGCAACAGGGCGGTAATGCCGGTGACGACCGGCGCGGCCATGCTGGTGCCGCAATTCGAATAATAGGCGCCGTCCTCGCTGGAGGTGGAGCGGATCCCGGTGCTGTAGAGCGGATCGAGGCGCAACGCAGTGAGCGTGCCGGTCCAGCCGCGCACGCCGGTCGGTCCGTTGGGGCCGCGCGCCATGCCCAATTGCCCGACCGGCAGCGAGAGGACATGGAACTGGCCGTCGGCGCGCACCGTCCCTTCCAGTTCGCCGTCGACATACTCGCTGCTGCCGCCGCGGCGCCAGAACAAGTTGGCCATGGCGCTAAACGGTGCGGCGACCGGCGCGATCCGGTAGCGCATTTCGACAAACTGGCGCGCGCCGCTGTCGAGCGCCAGGTTCTTGACGAAGCCGAACGCATGCTCGCCGCCCGCTTGGGCCAGGGGCTTGATGTCGAACGCCAGCGCGCCGGCGGCAACCCGGCGCCGCTCGATGTTCTGGAACTCGTCGTCGAACCAGCCTTCGGCGTTGCCGTCCCGATTGAATTCCCAGCAATAGGCAGGCCGCGCGGCGCCGCTGTCGGGCACTGCCGCGCAGCTCGGGCCGGCGGCGCCGGCATCCGGGTCATAGATGCGCAGATAGTCGATTTCGACACTGACCTGGGCATCGAAATCGAACGCGGGAGCGAAGGTATTGCGGCAGCCGGCGGCGACGACGTCGGGCTTGACGCGCCCGTCGAAGGTGGGACCGAGGCTGCTGAACACGGCCAGCGCAGCATCGTTGGCGTTGACCGCGCCGACCACCAGCGCATTCTTGGCCGGCGCCAAGATCGAATAGTAGCCGCGCTCCCGCGTATATTCCGGGATGAAGCCCTCGTTGCCGGCAGCCCAGACGTGGGGCCGGCGTCTGGCCGCGCCGGCGCGGCCCTTGACGGCGTCGTCCACCGATTGGGTCCAGCTGTCGTATTGGCCATCACTCATCACGTAGGAATGATTGCTTGCATCCACAGCAAAGTCGTCATAGCCATCATAGGACACCAGGGTCGATTCGGGCGCCATGCCGCGCCACTGGAAAGGCTGGCCGCGGTTGATGCCCCGGCTGCTGTTCCAGCCGTTGCCGCCGATCGTGCCGGCCACATGCTGGCCGTGCAGGTCGCCGCCGCCCAATGAATTGAGGACCCGGCTGGTGGTGACGTTGCCGGCGGCATCATGCTCGTTGAAGTCGGGATGGCTGTCGACGACTGCCTCCGAGACCGCCAGGATAATCCCGCGTCCCGACAAGCCCCGGTAGCGCGGCGGCGTCTGGCTCAGGTCGGCCGCCTGCACCGCATCCACCGCCGACAGCGCACGGCTGCCATCGTTGAGCGGCATGAAGGGGGGTGGCCCCTCGGCGATCGATTCCACCTGGGCCAGCGCGGCCAGCGCCGGCACCTGGGCCGGTGCGATGGTGATGTGCCAGACCGGGGCGGCGCCCGGCTGGGCGCTGCCGCTGGCCGCTACGCTGTCGAGCAAGGCCTTGATGTGCGCCGGCGCGGCGTCGCTGAAGAAGCGCACCACGAGCCTGAGCTTGCCGTCGCCATCCTTGGCCCAAGCAGGGGAGCGCTGTTGCTGCAAGCTTGCGCTCAATTTGTACTCGGCCAGCCAGGGCGTGCTGGCGGCAATGCCGAAGCGCGCCACCGTCGCTGGCGTCAATGCGCCGCCGTCCACGCTGCAGATCCACGCATTGTTATACAGAAATGACAGCGGCCGGATGCCGGCAGCCGCCATGCCCGCCAGCGACTGGGCGCCGGGGCTGTGGTCGAACTGGACGATCAAATAGCTGCGCGGCGCGCCGGCAAGGGCCGCGGCCCCGGCGGCGACCTGTCCGCTTGGCAATTGCAGCGTGCGCAACCGGAGTGGTATCTGATACACCTGGGCCTGCGCGGCGCAGTACAGCAGCAGGCCAGGAATGAGCAGGCGCGGCCGGCGCCGGCCGAGCGCGATCCCCAGCAGGGCGAGGGCGGCCAGTGCGATGGTGCCAGGCTCGGCGACCGTGACGAACAGCGGCGCCGTCGGCCCGGCCGGCAATGCGGCGCCGGCATCGTCGCTGAGCACGATGTTGTCGGCGGAAAAACGCAGCGTGCTCTCGCCGGCGCTAAAGGGAATGAAGAACGCCAGCGTTGCCACCCTGAAGCGGTCCGACTGCAGATCCTCCAGGTAGGGGCCGTCGCAGAAGGTGCATGTGGCAAAGCGCCCTTCAAGCAGGGAGATTTCGTAAAAACTGAAGCGGCCGGGGGCGAGCGGCGCCGATCCGACCACAGCCTCGCCGCCGAACACGTCGCCCAGGGCGCCATACAAGGTGGTCGACCCTGGCAGGAAGCTGAGCCTGGGATCGAATAGGAGATCCATGGCGAAGGCGCCCAGCAGGTTCTGGGTGCCTGCCTGCTGCAAACCCTGGACCCAGATATCGACCAGCATGGTGCTGTTCGCGTGCGCCGACGGTGTCGGGGTGCTCAGCGTTACCAGCGCGACGGCGGCGGCCGGCGGCGCCGGGCCGAACAGTGCCGCGGCCAGCGCCAGCAGCGCGCCGGCCCTGGCGAGTAAGGCACGCGCTTTGCTGGCGTGCAAGGAACTGCTGACGGATGAAACAAGTCTGGTCATGGCGTCTCCCGGAGCGAAGTGGTATGCCGGCGGGCGTACCAAGATGTCACCTTATCAACTCGGCGGAGCGGATGCGGATGAGCTCGCTGGGCAGTTGATGTCAGTCAAAAACTGCCGGGGAATACTGACGTTTTTGTTCCTTGAAGTAACTTTGCTTTGGCTACAAATGGCCGGCCGGCAATACCGGATCGCCGCCGGCATAGAATGCGATCCGGTTGCGACCCAGCTTCTTGGCCTGGTACATGGCGGTATCGGCGTTCTTGAGCAGGCTGTCCGGATCGGCGCCATGCTGGGGGAAGATGCTCACGCCGATGCTGCAGGTGGCGCTGAAGGGCGTGCCGCCGAGCATCACCGGTTCGGCCAGCACGCCCTGGATCTTGGCCAGCATGTCATGGATATGGGGGTACTGTCCGGCAGCCTGCAGGGATGGCTTGTGCACCGAGAGCAGCACGAATTCGTCGCCGCCCAGGCGCGCCACGGTGTCGGACTTGCGCACGCATGCGCCCATCCGTTCGGCCACGGTCTTGAGCAGGATATCGCCCGCCTCATGCCCGAAGCTGTCGTTGACGAACTTGAGGCGGTCCAGGTCGATGAAGGCCACCGCCACCACCAGGCCGCCGCGTTCGCCCAGCGCTACCGCCTGGCTGAGGCGGTCCATCAGCATGCGCCGGTTCGGCAGGGCAGTTAGCGCATCGTGGCTGGCCATGCGTTCCAGTTTTTCCTCAGTTTCGCGCGCCTTGCTGATGTCGGTCATGGTGAACACGATATGGGTGGCGCGCCCGCCGATGTCGCATACCGGCGCCACCCGCACGTCGTTCCAGAACGCGGCACCATCCTTGCGCTGGCTGTGTAGCACGGCGCGGCCTTCGCAGCGCTCGCGCATGGCCTGCAGCAGCTGCGGCGGCGACGCCAGTCCTTCGTGCGTGATCAGGCGCGCGATGCCGCCCTGGATCGCCTCGTCAAACGAAAAGCCGGTGATCCGTTCGAACGCCGGATTGACGTAGACCACCGGTTCGCCCGGCTTGAGGCAGCTGATGATCACGATCGCGTCCAGGCTCGACTCGATGGCGCGGTTGCGCAGGCGGATCGCCTCGTCGGCGGCCACCCGCAAGGTGACGTCGCGCGACATGCCGACCAGACCGATCACATTGTCCTGCTCGTCGCGAAAAGGCACCTTGGTGGTCGAGTACCAGCGCCGCACGCCGGCCTGGTTGATGTTCTCTTCGAGCTGGTCGACGATGGCCTGGCCGGACCGCATCAGGGTCTGTTCGTCGTCGAAGAAGCGCTCGCCGCATTCGCCGGGGAACAGTTCGAGATCCGATTTGCCGATCAGCTCTTGCGGGTCGGCGACGCCGATGCAGGTGGCGGTGGCCGTGTTGCCGAGGACGAAGCGGCCGTTGGTGTCCTTCACATAGATCTGGTCGGGCATGTTGTCGATCAGCGTGCGCAGCAGGCTGCGTTCGTCGCCCAGGTGGCGCGCCAGCACCATGCGCGAGTCGACCCGTTCGAGTTTGTCGAGCATGGCCGCGCCGCAGGCGGCGAGCAGTATCAGGATGTCGAGTTCGGGCGCGCTCGGGGCGGCGGCGCGTTCCACGCACAGCAAGGCGGGCGCCGCCGCCGTGGACAGTGACAGGACGATGCCGGCGCCGCCTTCGCGTTCGACAATGACGGGGGTGGCCGGCGAGGACAGGTGGGCGGCCATCCATGCCGGCACGCCATCATCGGCGTCGGGCGCGGACGCGCGGGCGACGCAGTAGCTGCCGGCGTCGCGCACGACGATGCAGGCGCGCGTGGCGGCGCCGTCGTGCAAGGCCAGGGCCAGCACGGCATCGAACAGGGAAATGGTATTGTCAGCGCCGGCGAGGCGCTGGAAGATGGCGATCGCGGCGCTGGCATGCAGGCGCGAGCGCTCGGCTGCGTCAGCAAGGTCGGCGGTTTTTTCTATGCGCACCCTTTGTACCCCGTTTCATACATCCCCGTCATGCAGGCAGTAGGCCAGCCTGGCCACGTGCTACCAAACAGCGCACGTTCAGGCGTGCCCAAGAATGAGCGATTTTTCAGGAATTCGCAATAGTCACGAAAACAACTGTTTGTAGGTTACAAGAAAGCCCGCACAAGGCGGGCCGCGGTCATGCCGGGTGACGGGTTGAATGGCCGATCTGCTTGCTCGCGGCGTGGACCTGCCGGTTCAGTGCTGTCTGCTCAAGCTTGGCAATATGGCCGCCGTTCTGCCTGGCCTGCAGGCGTTCTTCGGCGGTGCCTGCAACGAGGCCGACGGGAATGGTCTGGGGTGGCCTGGTCCGAACCGGGCCAGGCCGCGCACCGGTTCAGGCCCATTGCTTGCCGAGTTTGTCCAGCCCGGCACTTTGCAGGTCCGCAGGATTCATCAGGATGCGGAATTTGCAGCTGGCCTCGAACTTGAGGAAGAATGGTTCGGCAAAGAACGGCACATCCGCCGAATTTTTCACGTCGATCACGAACACGCCGCCCCGTTTGCCATCTTGCTCGGTAAAGTAGGCGGCCTCAGGTTTGATGGTTTCAAGGATATGGCTCATGATCTCGCCCGCCTTGCCGCTTCTGACGAGCGAGTTGAAGGGCTCGAGCGGGAATTCAACTGACATTAGCATTTTCATTTGATCACCTCCCTTAGCGCGACGATGAGTGCGGCGTCGCGTCCGCCCCGTTGGACAACGCGGCGCAGGATTAGTTAGGTGTCTGCAGCTTCATTCTTCGAGGCGGTTGATGGTGTCGCGTTCATCGTCGCTCTTGCCCATCCAGCGCCGATGCAGCATGTGTTCGAGTGGCCGACCCAGGATGAACAGGGCCAGCACGATCACCGTGGCGATGCCGGCGATCTGCCATGATCCCATGCCGCACACGATGCCGATCGCGGCGGTCACCCAGATCGAGGCGGCGGTGGTCAGGCCGCGCACCCGCTCGGAACCGCCTTCGTGCACGATGACGCCGGCGCCCAGGAAGCCGATGCCGGTGATGATGCCCTGGATCACGCGGCTGACGGCGGCGCCATCGCGCGTGGCGGGGCTGAAATCGAAGCCCAGGCTGGCCATGGTGGCCAGCGACGCGCCGAGCGCCACCAGGCCCAGCGTTTTCATGCCGCTCGGCTTGCCGCGCAGGTTGCGGTCCAGGCCGATGGCGCAGCCGATCAGCACGGCGCTGAGGAGGCGGCCGGTGATTTCCAGGTAATCATTCATGGATGGCCTTGTACGGTGTGCAGATCGCCGCTTCGCGACGGATGGCATGGCGAAGGCTCGAGCGCGGTGCCACAAAAACGTGCCGCCAGCGCCAGGTCGCGCACGCCAGGCGAAAGATGGGGGAGCATGGATGGTCCTTTAGTCATAAACATCGAACACGATTCTACTCGACGTTTTTGAACAGAACATGATGATCAACTTGGCACGACGGCGCTGCGCTTTGGACTTGACGTAAAAAAACCTCCAGGCAGTTGATTGCTTGGAGGTTTCTAAGGCGAACTCAGTTGAATTTCGCCATGTTCGATATGTTCCCATACAACGCGAAACACACGAGCCGCCGATCCGAGAGCACCGAGCTGGACGCGGTAGCGGAGTTGAAAGATTTGTTGTGCCGGGCCGTTCGAATTTTTGCGGGGATCAAGCGGACGATGTGCTGAGCTGACGCCGCCTGACTTCGCACATCCTTCAAGGCCCGCCCGGGACTCTGCGCCCTCGTACACATTTGCTTACATCCGTTACGGCAATCGCGTAGTCCATGTACCGCACAGCCGCGTTGAAGAAATACAACGCTCAGGAGGTTCACATGAAATCGACTTTCAAACTTGCAGCCGTCTCACTCGCTCTCGCCACTCTGGCCGCGGTATCAACCCCCGCACTTGCAGAGCCGGTACGAGTCGAGCTTGGTTTCGGCAATGGCAATGGCTATAGCCAGCAGAGGTGGGTACAGCCAGGTGCGATCTACGAAGCCCCGGCGCCGCTTTATCGCTATCGGGACGAAGACGGTTGGCGCCAGCAGCAATGGCGCGAACATGAATGGCGTGAACGTGAACGGCGTGAACATTACTGGCGGGAGCGCAACGAATGGCGCGAACGCCAGTGGCAAGAGCAACGTTGGCACGAGCGCGAGGACCATGAGCGGCATGATCAAGACCGTCACGGCGATTGGCGCTAATGCCCGACGGGCAGACACCGGCGTGAGATGTTGGGCGGGCCCGCCTTACCATGGGCTCGGCCGCAACCGTCAAGCATCCCCCGTGATCGCGCGTCGTTCTCATGAAATGGAATGGCTTCACGCGCCGGCCCGACATCGTCATCGTCCAGTAGCGGTGCCTGCTGCTTCCTGGTGTCGCTGAAAAACGTTGTTGAGGCGTTCCAATGGCGCCGTTTCGCGAATGTCTGAGCCGGCGCCATTACTACCCGCAGCCGAATGCGGCAGTTTCATAAGAATTTAGCACGCCACGCAGCGTCGCGACCATTCGTCCGCCACGTCTCCCATGTTTTTCTGTGCTCCGCTGCGCACCAAGGCCATGAGTTCACGGTCAAACTTGAAATCCGGTCCGCACTGCTGGGAAAGAAAGCGCTGAACATTTTGTGTGTTCATGGAATCCGAATCGATTTCCGTTGTACGCGAAATCTCACCACCATGGCAATCAAATTTCATATTCAATTCTCCCAGTTTCGGCAACGTGTGCGGCCGCTTTTGGCGCTTGCACACGAACTGCCTCAGACTCTGCGTGGCAAGCTGCCATAATGATGGTACTTTTGACCATCTTTCAATTTTATGCCTGAACTGATTGAACCTTACTCGCCGGCTCTCCCACGAATCGACCTGCGTCTTGTTTGCGACATTGATAAGGAGACCATCGACCGAATCGACGCTGAGATTAACAGGTATTACGCGCGTCGCTTGATTGCGAGGGGGAAGAGGTTTGAATTGATCCCGGACGGACCGGTTGCCACGCACGGCCGGAGATGGCTTCCCGTGATCGGTCTGCTGCTCGCTTTAGGCTATACGGCCTACGGCGGCATATCGTTCCGAGGTATCCGGCTGGACTTGTGGTTTGCAGGCTTTTTTGCGCTGCTGCTGCCATTTGGCTGGTTTATCAATATGGACAGGACAAACGAATCGCGTCCCTTGTATAAGTGGCTTGCGCGCCCATACACCCGGCCCCTCTTCAGAACCGCGCGCAAACGAGCACCATTTACGGCCGAGTATGAGTTTCGTGGCGACCTTGTGGTCTATTTTCGGATCACCGGCGACAAGAGCGAAGTTGTCTGGCACAACCGGATGTACGGCGTCAGCTGCTCGGGAAATGGCTACACAATGCTGTATAAGAATTCGCGCAGCTTCAAGCCGCACGCCCTCTTTCTGCACCACCCCTCGGCCGAGTTCAACGCGCTGCTCGAGGCCTTGGGCATCACGCCAATGCCGGAGCAGGCAGGCGGTCCTTGAGACTGCGATGCCTTGCGCGCCACCCTCGAAGAATGGCTTCTTGCCGATTCCCGCCCCCCAGAGACTCTACCCATCGGACAATGATCGTCAGGACTAGTCCCAGCCGAACATATCATGTCCTGCGAAATTTTCCACTGATGACGTTGCTGGTTGCTGCGGTCTCCAAATAATCGGCATACTGCTGCATCATTACTTTGCGTTCGTCGAGGAACAGCGCGCGGTCATATGCTTCGCCGTAGGTGTCGCCGGATGCATGGGACAGTTGACGGTCGACGACTTCGTGGCGGTAGCCCAGACGCTCCTTGATGACACCCATCGCCAGGGAGCGGAACCAGTGCCCTGTCATCTTTCCGCCATAACCCATGCGCTTGAGGGCGGCGAGAATACCAAACTTGGTTGCCGGCTTTCCGTGGTCGCGCTGGTTCGGGAACAGGTACTTGTTCTGGCCAGTGATGGTGTGCAGTTCCCGCAGCAAGGTCCAGCCCTGGCGCGGCAAAAAACATGGTGGTTGACCTTGCGCGGGTTGACCTTCTTTTTTTCCATCTTCATGCGGTGCCAGTCGATCACCCACGACTCATTTTCCAGGTCGATTTCTGACCAGGGTGTTTCGGTCAGCTCGCTGGTGCGCACAAAGGTCATCATCATGAGCCTGAACATGACTTTGGTCGGCACGAACATGCGCCCCTCGATTTTTTCAAATGTGCAGATGAACTCTGGCAGGTCATCCGGCGTGATCGCTGCATGGTGACCTTTGGCGCCATGCCTCAATGCACCACGAAGGCTCGGGACCGGATCAATCTCCGCCTTGCCTGACGCGATCGCGAAGCGAAATATCTGTCCACAGATTTGTCCCTGTCGCTTGGCCATGTCCACGGCCCCGCGCTTCTCAATCTGGCGCAGCACGTCGAGTATCACGGGTGCCTTGATGGCCGCAATCGGGTGACTGCCTATCAATGGGAAGACGTCCTTCTCAAGTCGGTGCAGGACGTTGGTGGCGGTACGCTCCTGCCAGGTTTCGAGCTTTTTGGCGTGCCATTCACGCGCTACCGCCTCGAAGGTGGTCGTGTTGGCTATCTATCGCCTTGTTTCGTTTTTGGATCCGCTTGGCCTGGGCCGGATCAACGCCGCCGGCGAGTTGTTCGCGCGCTGCTGCGCGCCTCTTGCGCGCTTCGAGCAGGCTCCCTTCCGGGTAGGCGCCGAACGCGAGGCGACTCTCGTTGCCGCTGGCCTGCTTGAATTTCATCCGCCACAGCTTCGAGCCGGTCGGCATCACCTCAAGGTACAGTACAGTCCGCCGCCATCTGACAATTTGTACGGCTTGTCCTCGGGTTTGGCTTTCCGGAGCTGCATGTCGACGAGAGGAGGACCAATTTTGGCATTTTGGGGGCATCCGTTTCTGCTCGTTGGGGGCATGCTCCAAAGAGTGCCCCCCAAAACACGGGAGGTCAACGGACGTTATCAAACCCGCGGACACAAAAAAAGCCGAAGTCCCCTATGAGAACTTCGGCTTTTTTGACCTCCTGGTACCTTGGAGGAGTAATTCTTGGTGGGATAGGTGGACTTGAATAATGGCTTGGAACCCGCATGTATGCGGGCTTTTTTGGGCAACGGCTGACTATCGTGGCTCCAACCATGGCTCCAAAACTTCGACGAACTGCGTATTCCACGGCAAAGTGGTCACCAATTCCACGCCAAAGCGGCCACCGATTCCACGGCAATCTGGCCACTGATTCCACGTCAATCCGGCCACCCATTCCAAGGGAAAGCGGCCACCGATTCCACGGCAAACCGGCCA
>JANYGW010000088.1 GCA_025359245.1 Massilia sp. | reverse complement strand
GTCGTTCGCGTACATCATCGCGATGCTGCACACCGGGCAGTTGTTGACCGAGATGATGGTCGAGGTGCCGCCGTCGCCGGCCGCGATTTCCTCCAGCACCAGCGCCAGCGACACGTAGTCCAGGCCCGCGCCGCCCAGTTCTTCGGGCACCGCCACGCCGAAAGCGCCCAGCGCCGCCAGCTCCTTCAGTTCGGCCTTCGGAAAGTAGTGCTCCTTGTCCCAGCGCGCGGCGTTGGGTGCAAGGCGCTCCTGCGAAAACGTGCGCAGGGCGTCGCGGATCATCTGGTGTTCGTCGCTCAGTATCATGCTTATACGCCGTTCAGGCCGCCGCCGCAGACCAGCACCTGGCCCGACACATAGTCCGATTCCGGAATGCAGAACAGGTACACCGCGCCGGCCGCCTCGACGTCCGTGCCAGGGCGTCCCAGCGGGATGCCTGCCTTGACGATGTCCAGAATTTCCGGGCTGACGCCGACCTTGATGTCGCGTCCCTCGATCTTCACGGTCGACGCGACCGTGGTCGCTTCGGTCAGGCGCGTGGTGATGATGCCGTAGGCGACGCAATTGACGTTGACCTTCAGGCGCCCCCATTCCTTGGACAGCGTCTTGGTCAGCCCGATGATGCCGGCCTTGGCGGTCGAATAGTTGGCCTGTCCGGCATTGCCGCCGGTGCCGGCCACGGACGAAATGTTGACGATTTTGCGGAATACTTCGCGGCCTTCCGCGGCCTCGGCGCGGCTCAGCGCGCGTATCACCGGCTGCGCGGCGCGCAGGACGCGAAACGGCGCCGTCAGGTGGCAATCCATCATCGCGTACCACTGCTCGTCCGTCATCTTCTGGATCACGTTATCCCAGGTGTAGCCGGCGTTGTTGACGATGATGTCGATGCCCTGGTAGGTGTCGACCGCGGTCTTGATGAAGCGCTCGGAGAAATCGGGCGCCGTGACGCTGCCTTCGCAGGCCGTCGCCTGGCCGCCGGCCGCGCGGATTTCGTCGACCACCGCATAGGCGACGTCCTTGTCGAGGTCATTGACGACCACGCGCGCGCCCTCGCCCGCCAGCTTCAGCGCAACCGCGCGGCCGATACCGCGGCCCGAACCGGTTACCAGCGCCACCTTGCCTTCGATTTTCTTGCTCATGTCAGTGCTCCCATCGTCCATAGTCAGAATGTGTGTGTGGTGCGGGCTCAGTCGAGCGCGATCAGCGCGTGTCCCACTACTTTCTTGTCGCCGTACTGGTTGGTCGCCACGATCTCGACGCGCACGCGCCTCTCGCCGTCCTGCTCCAGTTTTTCCAGCACCTGGCCGGTGCAGCCAATCTGGTTGTACAGGTGCGTGATGCCGACAAAGCGCAAGTCCAGCCGGCGAATCCGTTCCTGGCTGACCCACCCTGTGAGCATGCGTCCCAGCCAGGCCGCGATCAGCATGCCGTGCCCGAACACATCGGGCATGCCCGCCTTGCGCGCGAAGTCGGAGTCGATATGCAGCGGCACATGGTCGCCGGAGCCGCCTGCGTACAAGGCCAGCATCGCGCGCGACACCGCCGGCGCAGCCAGCGGCGGCAGCTCGCTGCCGACCTCGATTGAATCGAATGCGGGATTGATCATTTGCTGCCTCCTGGATTGCGGACGACGACCGATTGCTTCATCCGGCACACCAGCACGCCGAACTGGTTGTGCACGGTGGTGTGCGAGACGATGAAGTTCAGGGCGCCGTTTTTCTTGTCGTAGATGTCGGTGATGACGGATTCGAACGTCAGCAAATCGCCCGCATAGGCCATCTCCAGATACTCGAAGCTTTCTTCGCCGTGCAGGATGTGCTGCAGGCTGACGCCGATCTCGCCGAGCCACGCCGTCGGGTCCGGCACATCCATCATTTGCAGGCAAAAGAAAAACGTCGGTGGCACCGGCAGCGACTCGTGGCCCGCCAGCTGGGCGGCCGCCACGTCGAGGTACACCGGGTCGGTCTCGCCGATCGCCTTGGCGAACAGGCGCAAGCGGCCCTTTTCCACCTCGGTGGTGACGCATCCGTATATTTTTCCGATATGTGCTTGGTCGACCATGCCGTTCCCCCTATGCCTGGCCGTACATCGTCACCACCGCGGCCCCGCCCAGGCCCAGGTTGTGCTGCAGCGCGATCCGCGCGCCCGGCACCTGGGTCCCCTCGGCGCGGCCGCGCAACTGGCGCGTCAGCTCATAGCACTGGGCCAGGCCGGTTGCGCCCAGCGGATGGCCCTTCGACAGCAAGCCGCCGGACGGGTTGATGACGATCTTGCCGCCGTAGGTATTGTCGCCGTCGTTGACGAAGCGTTCCGCCTCGCCCACAGGGCACAGGCCCAGGCCTTCATAGGTGAGCAATTCGTTGTGGGCGAAGCAGTCGTGCAGCTCGCACACGTCCACCTCGTCCGGACCGACGCCGGCCTGCGCATAGACTGCCCTGGCGGCGCGCTCGGTCATCTGGAAACCGACCAGGTCGATCATCGACTTGCTCTCGAAGGTGCTCGGATAGTCGGTCGTCATGGCCTGGCCCAGGATCTGTACCTTGGGCGACAAGCCGTGCTTGTCGGCGAACGCTTTCGACACCAGCAGCGCGGCCGCGCCGCCGCAGGTCGGCGGGCACGCCATCAGGCGCGTCATGACACCCGGCCACAACGCGGGCGCATCCATGACATCCGCTTCGGTGAGCACCTTGCGCAACAGCGCCAGCGGATTGTTGGCCGCGTGGCGGCTGGCCTTGGCCCGGATTTTGGCGAAGGCCTGCAGCCGCGTACCGTATTTGTCCATGTGCTCCTGGCCGGCGCCGCCAAAGTAGCGCAGCGCCATCGGCAGCGCCGCGCTGTGCGGGCCGAGCTCATCGCACAGAGCGTCGAACTTCGCGAAGCTGCTCGGCCGGTCGGGCCAGAACGCGCCCAGCGCGCCGGCCTGCATCTGTTCGAAGCCGACCGCCAGCACGCAGTCGGCCATGCCGCTGGCGATCGCCTGGCGCGCCAGGTACAGGGCGCTCGAGCCGGTCGAGCAGTTATTGTTGACGTTGAAGACCGGGATGCCGCTCATGCCCACTTCGTACAGCGCGCGCTGGCCGCAGGTGGAGTCGCCGTAGACGTAGCCCGCATACGCCTGCTGCACCTGGTCGTAGTAGAGCCCGGCGTCGGCCAGGGCCAGGCGGATCGCTTGCGCACCCATCTCGAAATAAGGTGCGCTGGCGCCCGGTTTGACGAACGGGATCATGCCCACCCCTGCCACCAGAATTTGCTGTGTCATTGCGTGTTTTCCATTGCGATAGATAAAGTTTGGCCGACCCGGGCGATCGGCCCGGGGACTGGACTGCTGGTAGTGGATTGGCGCCTAGCCGACGCCGCGCTGCTGGTCGCTCCAAAAAGGTTCGCGCAGCTTGTTCTTGAGTATCTTGCCCGCCCCGGAGAGCGGCAGTTGATCGACAAAGGCGATGCTGCGCGGGCACTTGTAGCCGGCGATCAGCGCCTTGCAGTGGGCGATGATGTCGTCCGCCGCCGGTGCCGCGCCCGGCTTGGCGACAATCACCGCGTGCACAGTCTCGCCCCACACCGCGTGGGGAATGCCGATCACCGCGCAGGCCGCGACCCCGGCATGGCCAGCGATGGCATTCTCGACTTCCGCGGAAAAGATGTTTTCGGCGCCGCTGATGATCATGTCCTTGATGCGGTCGACAATGAAGATGTAGCCCTCGGCGTCCATGTAGGCGCCGTCGCCGGTGTGCATCCAGCCATTGCGCACGGCGGCGGCCGTTTGCGCCGGATTGTTCCAGTAGCCCAGCATCACGTTGGCGCCGCGCACCACCACTTCGCCGACCTCACCGCGCGCCACCTCGACCCCGTCGCCATCGACGATCCTGACTTCGGTGCCGACCGTGGCGCGCCCCGCCGAACGCAGTTTGCCCGCCTTGCGCCCCTCGATGGTGTGGTGCCAGGCATGGTTCACGGTGGCGATCGGCGACAGCTCGGTCATGCCGTAGGCCTGGACGAATTCGACGCCCGGCAGCGCCGCCATCGCGCGGTCAAGCAAAGCTTCGGAAATCGGCGAAGCGCCATAGTAAATGCGTTTCAGGCTGCCCAGGTCGGGCCCCGCGTGCATGGCGGGATGATCGACCAGCATCTGGATCATGGTCGGCACCAGCAGCACATCGGTGACGCGGTCGCGGGTGATGCTGGCCAGTACGGCTTCGGATGCGAAGCCCGGAACGAAGGCATGCGTGTTGCCCGATAGCGCATGCATCATCGAAAACGCCATGTCGGCCAGGTGGAACATCGGCGCGGCATGCAGGTACACGCGGCCGGGCCCGGCCAGGCCTTCGGCCATGCCGGCCAAGGCCGACGCGCACAGGTTGCCATGGCTGAGCATCACGCCCTTCGGGAAACCGGTGGTGCCGCCGGTATAGAACACGCCGGCCAGATCATCACCGCGGCGGCAGCGGTCGTCGACCGGCGTGGCCGCGCGCACCAGCGCCTCGTAGTCCAGCATGCCTGGTGGCGTGTCGCCTTGCCCCGCATAGATCACATGTCCGATGCTGCTCACTTCCTGGAGGATCTGCGCCGCCATTGCCGTGAAGGCATCATCGACGATCAGCAAGGACGACGCGGAGTCGTGCAGCGAAAAGATGATTTCGGCCGCGCTCCAGCGGCTGTTGCACGGATTGACGACGCCGCCGCCCCACCAGACGCCGAACTGGTATTCGAGGTAAAGATCGGAATTGAGCGACAGCATGGCAACCCGGTCGCCTGGCGCCATGCCCAGCGATTGAAGCGCACCGGCCAGCCTGGCGACGCGGGCGCCGAACTCCTTGTAGCTGCGTGCGCGCCCTGCAAAGCGGACCGCAATGGCGTCCGGCTGTTGCTGCGCTGCGCGATGCAGTCCCTGGGTGCTGTACATGCCTGTCTCCTGGAATAACGCGCCTTGATGCCGGCACTTTTTGTGTGTTTCTATGGGATAGATCATAGGACGGCGAGTCGACGAAAGCTATTGCGTTTGGCACAGTTTGTATTGCAAAATACCTCATTTACCACTACGCGAATGACGCCATGCAGAATCCCCCGTTCACCGTTTCAGCCGCCTTCGTGCGCGGCATGCTGTCCGGCTTTGGCGCGGACAGCCCCCAAGCCGGCCAGTGGTTGCGGCACGCCGGCATTGCGCCAGAGCTATTCGAGCAAGCCGCGGGGCGTGTGACGGCCGAGCAGTATGTTGCCCTCTTCAGCATTGTGATGACACAGACCAACGATGAGGGGCTCGGCTGTTTTTCGCGGCCGCTACGCCAAGGCAGTATCGGCATGGCCGTGCGCAGTGCACTGACCGCGCAGACGGTGGCATCGGCAGTGCGGCGCTTGTGCCGCGCGCTGACGCTGATGCAGGACGACGTGCAACTCGACACCATCGAGGATGGCCAACTGGTTGGCGTGCGCATCATCGTTGCGGACGCCCGCAAGCCCGGCCCCGTGTTCCTGCACGAATTGCTGCTGCGTGTGTTGTCGCGCCTGACCGTGTGGCTGCATGGCGGTCGCATGCGCCCGCACGGTTTCGACTTCCCCTACGCCAGGCCGGCGCATGCAGGCGAATACGCCAGGCTGTTTACCGGCCGGGTACGCTTCGAGCAGGCCCATGCGGCGGTATGGTTCCCGGCCGCCAAACTGGCGGCGCCGATGCGGCGCGACGATGCGGCGCTGCGCACCTACTTGCTGCAGTCGCCGCGCAACCTCGTCATTCCGCAACGCAATGACGATGCGACGAGCGAGCGCATACGGGCCTACCTGCAACAAGTACGCCCGCAATGGCCCGACCTGGCGGCGACGGCACAGGCGCTCAACATGGCGATGAGCACGCTGCAGCGGCATCTGGCCAGCGAAGGCAGCTCGTTCCAAATGGTCAAGGATCAACTGCGGCGCGACCTGGCGATTGTGCGCCTGAATACCTCGACGGTGCAGTTGGCCGTGCTCGCCGCCGAGCTCGGGTTTTCCGATCAAGCGGTATTCCAGCGCGCCTTCAAGTCCTGGACCGGCAGCGCGCCGGGTACCTACCGCCAGCGCATTAATCAGATCACGGCCAGCCCAGCAGGCTGAGCGCCAGATCGGCCGCCGTGGCGGCCACCGCGGCCAGCAACTGCGCCACCGCGTCCACGCCCAGGCTGCCGGCGTCGACGACCAGGTTGCGCCCGTTGCACAAGAGCAGCGTGCAGCCCGGCGTCGCGCCGGCACCGACGCCCAGCAGTGTGCCAACCAGGCGCCAGTCGGCGATATTGTTGTCGAGACTGACAACATCGCCCGCCGAGGCCGGCGCCGTGTAGTCGTACGGCCCAGGATCGGTGATTTGCGGCATGTCGTTGACCGCGGCGATCACCAGGCGAGCGAGCTCATTGACATCCTTGCCCTCGACGGTATCGGCGCCGCCGGGGCCGTTGCGCACGAACACCAGGTCGCGGCTGGGCACCACCACCGTCATCTGGCCCATGGCGCCGAGCGAGGCATAGGTATCACGCGGCGTACCCGGCAGCACTGGATGGGCGACCGGCACCGGCCGCCCAATCGAGGCCGCCTTGAAGGTGTCGCCCGCGTTGAGCCAGAGCAGGAAGCCGTGGCCGGGATTGGCGGCGGTGCCGGTCGTCGCCTGGTTCATATACGCATGGCTGACGAGCTGGTTAGTGCCCCACTTGCCGTCGTTCAGCATCAGGTGGCCGAGGCGCGCCTCGTCGTCCGGGCGCAACAGCAGGCCGCCCCATGCGAACGTGGTGCCGCTGCGATCGCGCAGCCAGACCCAGTGATCGCGCGCGATGCCGACGCGACTCATCAGCTCCTGCTGGGTGAACGACTGGAAATCCTGGCCGGTGGCGCGCTCGAGCACGCGCGACAGCATGGTCAAGGTGTTCTGCGCGTACATGAACTCGGTGCCGGGCACATACCAGGATGGCAGCGCCAGCGTGTACTGCACCGGATCGGCCGCCAGCGCGGCGGCCTCGTCGGCCAGCACCAGTTGCAGGCCGGTGGTCTGGTTCAGCACCTGGCGCACGGTAATGGCGCCATGCGCCGCATCCGCCTCCGGCAGATACATGCCGATCGGGTCGTCCAGTTTCAGATAACCGAGCGTGACGGCGCGCCCGACGGCCAGCGACAAGACCGACTTGGAGCCGCTGAACAGCGGCTGCGGTACGAACACGCTGGCGGGATCGAGCGCGCTCTTGCCGGCCAGGCAGCCGTGGCGGTAGACGCGGATCGAGACGCTGGGCACGCGTTCGCCGAACTGGATCGCCGCGTCGAGGCGCGCCTGGTCGAAGCCGAGCTGCGCGGCATTGCGCGCACTGAACAGCTGGCCCGCGGCAGGCAGCGCGCACTGCGTCGCCGGCGCGCTGCCCAGTTGCATGGCGCTCAACAGCACCGTGGGATGGGCGGACGGCGGCGCGTCCGCGCCGCCGCACGCAGAGAGAAGGATGGCCGCGGCCATGGCGCTTGCTGCATATAATTGTTTTTTCAAAGTAGTCTCCTGAGGTAAATAAAGAACGGCTCGCCGACTGCCCCAGCCGCCCAATCCGATAGGGGGACCGGGCCCCGCCATCGCGATGTTGCTGAACCTGCCACGTTGATTGCACAACGTCCCAGGCTGTTGTGCGTCGCGCTTGCGATGCACACATGAAAACGTCCCCGCGCATGCGCTGCTGCATGGGCGGGGACGCGTAGGTCGTAAGGGAGGCCTCTATCAGAAGCGGTAGTTGAGTTCCGCCCCGATGGTGCGCGGCGTGATCAGGCCGGCCGCCAGCGGGTTGGCATCGAGTGCCAGCGAACGCGATTTGATATAGGTGAAGCCGCGCACATTGCCGAGGTTCTTGCCGTACACCGACAGGCGCCAGTTGCCATGCTCGAGACCGCCGCTCAGGTTGACGGTCGTGAACGTCGGCACATCGATCGGGGCCCTGCCGCTGAAGTCGGAGCGGCGCTCGCCCGTGTAGTCGACGCTGGCGCCGACCGACGCTTGCCAGCCCGGCGTCGCCACCCAGCGGTAATTGGCGCTGACCGGCGAGGTGATCTTCGGCACGAACGGCAGCGCGTCGCCCTTGAGTCCGCCGGCATCCGGGGCATCTTCATCCAGCACGGCCTTGGTATAGCCGGCGGCGGCGCGCAGCGACAGGCCGGCGACCGGGTAGAACACGAGCGAGGCCTCGGCGCCGCGGCTGCTGGCGGTGCCGCCGTTGACGAAGTAGGCGAAGCCGGCCGCGCTGGTCGAGATCTGGATGTCTTTCCACTTGGTGTCGAACAGCGCGCCCTCGAACGACATTTTTCCGCCGCCGAACACCGCCTTGTAGCCGACCTCCATGCTGGTCAGGGTGTCGGGCCGGAAGGTTTGCGCCGCATTGACCACGGCGGCCGGAGGAATCGCGTTGGGTCCGCCCGCGCGGTAGCCGGTTGCAATCCGCGCATACAGCGCATCGGTCGGCGACGGCTTGTAGCTGGCCGTGAACAGATAGGTCGATTTGCTGTTCTTGGCGCCCGACGCGAACGTCAGCGGCACCGGCCCGACCAGCAGGCCCTGGTATGCCTGCTGGTAGTCCTGGTCATCCGAGCCGTAGCGCAGGCCGCCCTGCAGGTCGACCTGCGGCGTCAGCGCGTAGGTCGCGTTGGCGAATACCGAATACTCCTTGTAGGCCGAGACGATGGCGGCCCTGGCGATTTCCGGCAGCACGTAGGGAGCGCCGGTGGTCGTCGAAAATGGGGTCGGCGTCGGAATCAGGGTGCTGCTGTCCTCGTGGGTGTAATACACGCCGCCTTCGTACTGGAGGCGCGAATCGAAGGCATTCGCGCGCAGGCGCAGCTCCTGCGACACCCGCCTGGTCCCGGCCTGGTGGTCGCCCACGATGCCCAGGTCGGGAATGCCGAGCACGGCGCCGAGCGCGACGCCGAAGCCGAACGTGTTGTCGGTCGTGGTCTGGGTCTTGATGTTCTGCCAGGTGGTCGACGAGACCAGCTCGAACGGCCCCAAGTCGCCGGTCAGCGTGATGTTGGCGACATTGAGATGGGCGTACGAAGGCTCGGCGACGTAGGTCTTCTGCTTGTACTTGCCGTACAGCGGCGCCAAGGTCTTGGCGTCGACGTCTTCCATCGCCGTCCCTTTCGAGTCGACCTTCTGGGTCAGCGCGAAGGCATGCAGCTTCCAGTTGTTGTCCACCAGCCAGGTGAAGGCGACGCGCCCGCCCGACACCTTGGACTGGTTGATGTTGTCGCGGCCCTCGGTGGTGTCGATGAAGCCGCCATCGGTGCGGGTGAACGCCGAAAAGCGCAGCGCCATCTTGTTGTCGCCGAACGGCACGTTGAGCGAGGCGCGCGCCGAGGACCCGTTGGCGCCGCCCTGGACCTGGCTACCGCCCAGCGTGACGCTGCCGCGCAGCTGGCGGAAGTCGGCCGGCGCGGTCACGTAGCGCACCATGCCGCCCATCGCGCCGGCGCCGTACAGCGTGCCTTGCGGCCCCTTCAGCACTTCAAGCCGTTGCAGCTCGGCCGGATCGAGATCGGGGGTGATCGTGCTGCCCAGCGTGTAGGCGTTGACCGATCCGATCGGCGCCTCGTCGATGTAGAAGGCGGTGGTGGCGGCCGATTGCGCGACCCCGGTCGTGATGCCGCGCAAAATTACCTGCGTGAAGCCCTGGCGGTACGACGAGATCGACAGGCCCGGCACCGATGCCACGTAATCTTCCAGGCGCACCTTGCCTTCGCGCGCCAGCTTTTCGGCGTTGATGCTGGCCACCGAGCCTGGCACGTCGAGCGCGGCCTGCTCGCGTTTTTGCGCGGTGACGATGACTTTGTCGATCGACTGTTCGGCCGTGCCCTCCTGCCCGGCCGCATACGCGGGAAGCGCCGTCACGGTACAGAACAGGGAGGCGGCAGCGGCCGTGGCGGTGAGGGTGAAGCGGGCTTTCTGGTTCATGAATCGTCTCCGGATCTTGTTGTGGTGGCTTGATGAATCGTCTGTGTGTTGCAATTTTTGTGCAAACGTTTGTTTTTTTATGTATATTAGCTTCGTTACCGGCTCAGCACAAGAAAATTTCCCACATTTATTTGGAATTACCTATGGCTTGTGTGGCGAAATTGCCGAATACTGCACATTCTCGGCGCAACACAGGCCGGTGACAAATAGACAAAACGAAAATAATTACAAACGTTACTATGCCGTTTGCATGGTTGCTCAAGGAGACAAAGAAAATGAAAATGAATGACCTCGCGCCCCTGTTCGGACTGTTCGTGGCGACGGCCGCCTCTGCCACGCCGTATGTGGATGTCGCGGGCGCCCACATCGTCAGCCAGACCCAGCTCACCGAACGCACGCTGGCACTGACGATCGCCACGCCCGCGTTCGCCGCCAATACCTTCGTCGAGGTCACGCTGCCGGCCGGATACGAGGCCGATCCTGCCAGGAACTGGCCGGTCACCTACTACCTGGCGGGAACCAACCAGACCCATGCGACATTTCGCGCGCTCTACAACGGCGAAAACCTGACCGCGTCCTACCCGTCGATCATCGTCTCGCCCAAGGGTGACGCCGGCAGCTGGAGCGACTGGTACAACATGGGTGCGGGCGGGCCGCCGATGTACGAAACCTTCGTCAGCGCGCAACTGATCCCCCTGATCGACGCGAACTTCAGGACCATCGCAAACCGCTCGCAACGGGCCATCATGGGCGAATCGATGGGCGGGTTCGGGGTGATGATGATGGCGGCGCGGCATCCCGACCTGTTCGTGGCGGCCGCCAGCCTGTCGGGCGGGGTCGACACCAACTACCTGCCGGCGCCCTTGATCAACTCGATCACGCCTTTGCTGATGGGGGCGCTGCCCACCTCGATCTACGGCATCCGCCTGAACCAGGAAGTGCGCTGGCGCGGCCACAACCCGACCGACCTGGCCGACAACCTGCGCGACGTCGCGCTACAGGTGAGGACCGGCAATGGCGCGCTGGGCATCGCGAACGGCGAAACCCTGGCCGACCTTGGCGGCTGCATCCTTGAATCGGCGTTCGTCCAGCCCGAGAGCGTCAGCTTCCACAACGCGCTCGGCGCGCTGGCCATCCCGCACGTCTGGCAGCAGTATGCGTGGGGCTGCCACAGCGCGGCGTTTTTCGGCCAGGAGATCAGCGATTCGCTGCCGGGATTGGTCGCCGCATTCGGCGCGCCGGCGCCGTCCAGGTTCACCTACCGCAGCATCAAGCCGGCGTTCTCGGTATATGGATGGTCGGTCGTGGCCGATCCGGCGCGCGCGCTCGAGTTCCTGCAACTGACCGACGTCGGCAGCGAGGGACTGAGCTTGTCGGGATCGGGGGCGACCGTGGTCACGACGCCGCCGCTGTTCGCGCCATCGGCGCCGGTGAGCGTCGTCGTCGACGGCGTCGCCAGCACCGTTGCGGCCTCGGCGACCGGCCAGATCACCTTTAATGTGAACCTGGGCGCGGCCAACGCCGCGCAGCAATACCGGCTCGGCAGCGTCACCGGGGTGACGACGGCGAACGTGAGTTTCGTGCCGAACTAGGCGCGCCGGGTCGACGCCCGGACAACCAGCTCGGTGGGCAGCATGACGGACTGCGCATGCCGCCCATCGAGCTGCTGCATCAGGCAGTCGACCAGTTTTTGCCCCGCCTCCTGCATCGGCTGGCGTATCGTCGTCAGCGACGGGTTCGCATACGCGGCCGGTCCGATATCGTCGTAGCCGGCCACCAGCATGTCGTCAGGCACGCGCACGCCGGCCGCCGTCAATGCCGCAATGATGGACAGCGCGACGGTGTCGCTGGCGCCGAAGATGCCGTCGAACTTGATCCCCTGCTCCAGCATCGACAGCACTTCCTTTTGCATCGAGTCGCCGACGAAGGGAATCGAGCGCGTCAACGCCGGGTCGAGCATCAGCCCGCGCTGCTTGTGGGCGTTGTGGTAGCCCTGGTGGCGCAGCCGGCCCTCGTTCAGTTCGATGTCGCCGAAAAACGCGATGCGGCGGGCGCCCTGGTCGAGCAAGTGGCCGGTCACCAGTTCGCCGCCGAGCGCGTTGTCGCTGCCGACCGTCGCGTATTTCTGGTGCGGCAGCGGCGCTCCCCACACCACCAGCGGCACCCCGCGCTCGGTCAGCTTGTTCAGGTGCTCATGGTAGCCCCACTGGCCGAACATGATGATCCCTTCGGCGCGGCCGGAATCGTACAGTTGTGCGACCTTGTCGAGCCGCTCGACGATAATGCGCGAGACCAGCATGTCGTAGCCGCGCTCGGTCAGGGCGTCGATAATGCCGCCCAGCAGCGCCAGCAGGAATGGCGCCGAGACCGGATCGCGCGATGCCGGATCCAGGGGGACCACCACGCCGATCGTGCGGCTCTGCCCGGTCCGCAAATTCTGCGCGGCCGCGTTGGCCGAATAATTGAGGGCGGTGGCGATTTCCATGATGCGCGTGCGGGTCTCTTCCTTGACCAGCGGATTGCCGGCCAGCGCGCGCGAAACGGTGGAGATCGTCACGTCGGCCATGCGGGCAATGTCAGCCAGGCGCGGGCGGGTGGCGGCGGCGGGCGGAGCGGTTTTTGAGGAGCGTGGCATAGGATCTGTCGGCAAGGGAGAACCAACATTATAAGCCATGCACAAGCAGGCATTACAAACGGTTGAATTCCACATGCCCAGACTACAACAGCATATTCAGAGGACAATCCTGCTATACGTTTGGGATACCAATAGTTTCAGTCCGTGCAAGGCAGGGCTGCGCGGCCCGGCCGCGCCAAACAGCCTGACCCTGGAGCCGACCTCGGCGGCCCAGCCGGCCGCCGCGCCAGGCTGCCGCTCGACCAGCATCAGCCAGTCGGCAGGCAGCGCGCTGTAGACGATGCGCATGCTGTCGAGATAGCGGTCGGGCGAGCCGCACTGGCAGCCTGTGCAGCCGTCCACGCCGGCGCGCACCACCAGGGCCTTGGCGCCGCGCGCGCGGCCGGCCGCGATGCGCGCCAGCTGCTGGGCGATGGCCCGGGCACGGACATGCACGTTGCTGGCGCCCAGGCGGCAGTGGCAGCACTGGTCTTGCACCTCATCCCCGCAGCGCATGGCTGGAGCGCCTACGCCGTGCGCAGCGCCAGCGCCGCGATGATGCGCGCGTGCTCGCGCCGGTCGATGCGGTAGCACATCAGGATCGGCAAGATCAGCAGGAACAGCACGCCGTGGCCGGGGCCCCATAACAAGCCCAGCAAGGCAATCCCCTGCTCCGACAGCTGGGGCGTGGCGCCGGACGCCTGCACGCCCTTCAGACCGGCCGCCGCCAGGATCACGCCGGCCAGCAGCGAGCCCAGGCCATTGGCGGCCTTGGTGGCGAAGATGAGCGAACTGTAGTACAACCCTTCGCACCGGGTGCCGAAGCGGAAGTCATGCTCATCGACAGCGTCGGCCACCATCGACTGCATCGCGATGAACAGCATCGACGAGCAAAAGCCGAACACCAGCGTCATGGAGCACACGATGGCGATGGCCGGCATGGCCGAAAACGGCGCCACTTTCGCCAGCAGCGGAAACAGGCCCTGCACGATGGCCAGGACGATGAAGCCGATCGCCATCGCCGTGCGCTTTTCGATGAAGCGCAACAGCAGCAGCGCGAGCGGTATGCCGAGCACGAAGCCGGCCTGCAAGGTCAGTACCGCCTGCTGCGTCTGCGCCGTGCTCAGGTGCCAATAATACTGGTAGACGTACAGGTTCAGCGCCTGCAGGCTGCCGGCGATGATCAGGCACAGCAGGCAACTGAGGAACAGCACCACGAAGGAGCGATTGCGGAACAGTTCGCGCACGTCGGAGGCGAGCGTGCGCGCCGCTTCCTTCGATGGCGCGGCCGAGCCATGCGAGCACGGCATCGAACGCGTCCCCAGCAGGCAGATGGCGCCCGCGGCCAGCACGACCGTAGCCAGCAACAGGCCCAGCTCGACATACGCTGTCGGGCTGGCCATCTTTTGCGGGTTATTCAGGATGTACTGGAAGGCCGGCACCGCGCACGCGATGGCGGAGACAAAGTTGAACAGCGCGCGGTAGGCCGCGATGCTTGAGCGCTCGCTGTAGTCGGTGGTCAGCTCGGCGGTCATGGCCGCATACGGCAGCGCATACAGCGAGGTGCTCACGCGCAGCGCGATATTGGCGAACAGCGCCACGGTGATGGTGGCCGCGCTGCCCCAGCCGGTGGGGATGGCGAACAAGGCCAACGCCGACAGGCCGACGATGGGCAGCGCAACGGCCATGAACGGCAGCCGGCGCCCCCAGCGCGAGCGCGAGCGGTCCGACCAGGAACCGATGAGCGGATCGGCAACCGCGTCGACGCACAGCGAGACGAACAGGATCGCGCCGGCGACAGCGGGGTCGATCCCGCACACATTGGTCAGGTAGTACAGCAGGAAAGTGGCCGCCACGAACGCGACCGCCATTTCCACCGATTGCCCGCTGCCGATCAGCAGCTTGCGCCCGACGCTGAAGCGTTGCCCCGAGCCTGTGCCTGCGGCGCGGGCGCCCTCCCCTGATTCGCTCATCACTTGCCTCCATTCCCAAAATTGACAAACCGTCCGAAGCGCGTCAGCACGTCCTCGAACGCGGCGCCGGCGGCCGGGACGATCGCGCTGATATGGCAGAAACCATGGGTCAGGTTGGAAAACTCGATCAACTCGCATGCGACGCCGGCGTCGCGCAAGCGCGCCGCGTAGGCGACGGCCTGGTCGCGCAGCGGGTCGACGGTGAGCACCACCACCAGGGCCGGCGGCAGGTCTGAAAGATCGTCGGCGGCCAGCGGCGAAACGCGCCAATCGGCGCGGCTGCCGCACTGGACGTAGGCCGAGATGCATTCGGCCAGCATGGCCGCGCGTGTCGATGGATCCAGGTCGGCCTGATAGGACGGCGCCTCGCGCATGCTCTCGCGCACGTCGACGCCAGGATACAGCAGCAGCTGGGCCCGCAGCGCCGGCAGCTGCGCCTGCCCCGCCATGGCGCGGCGCGCCTCGTCGCGCAGCGTGATCGTCACGGCGGCCACCAGGTTGCCGCCGGCGCTGTCGCCGGCGATCACCACACGCTGCGGATCGCCGCCGAGTGCCGCGATCCGCGCCAGCGCCCATTTGGTGGCGGCCAGGGCGTCGTTGTAGGCGGTCGGGAAGGCGTTCTCCGGCGCCAGCCGGTAGGTGCACGAGACCACGATGGCACCGAGGTGACGGCAGATCTTGCGCGCGGTGTGGTCGGCCGTGTCCAGGTCGCCCAGGGTGAAGCCGCCGCCATGGAAATGGATGATCGTCATGGCGGGCTCGCCATCGGGGCGGTAGAGGCGCACGTCGGGCAAGCCCTCGGGCGCGTCGATGCGATGCTGCTCGACGGCTTTCACGGGGATGGCGCCGCCGGGACCGGTGAGCGCCGGCTCAGCGGCCTTGGCGGCCCGGCGCACTGCGGCCCAGTCGATCGGCAGCGGGAACTCTGCCGGCATGGCTTCCAGCACGCGCAACAGGTGTGGATCTAAACTCATGGACTGCCTTTCAAATTAATTCGCGAAGTACGTCCACCAGGCGGTAGACGGTCTGATCTTTTGCGCCGCCGGGCGCGAGCTGGTTGCGCACATAGGCAAAACTGACGCCGCTGTCCGGATCGGCGAAAGCCAGGCTGCCGCCGAATCCGTCGTGCCCAAAACTGGCCGGGCCCAGCATGGGCTGGTGGCTGAACGGAAGCATCAGCCCCGCGCCCCACGTCGCGCCGGGCACGTCGGTGTCGAACGGGGCGCCGCAGGACACCGGCCTGGTGGCGTCGGCGATGGTGCGCGCCGATACGAAGGCGGCATAGCCGGGCCGCTCGAGGCAGCTGTCGTAAAACGTCGCCAGCGAACGGGCATTGGTGATCAGGTTGGCGCCGGCCAGTTCCTTGGACTGCAGCGCGTAATCGTTGAAATCGACGCCGCCGCCCGGCATGGGCTGGAGCACCCCGTTCAAGGTGACGATTTGCCAGCCGAGCGTATCGACCGGATACAGGTCGCGCACCATCGTGCGCATCGCCGGCAGCTGGGGCTCGAGCACTGCCACCCGCGGCCGCACGGCCTGCGGCAGGCCGATATGCAGTTCAATGTCGAGCTGGCGGGCGCGCTCGGCCACCAAGGGGCCCATCGCCTTGCCCGTCACGCGCCGCACCAGTTCGCTGGTGAGCCATCCGATCGTCAGACCGTGGTACATATGGCTGCTGCCGGGCGCAAAATACGGCACCTGGCCGGCCAGGCGCGCTGCCATGTGCGACGGGTCGGCCAGCTCCTCGAACTGCAGCGCGCCTTGCACGAACGGCAGGCCGGCGCGATGTCCCAGCATGGCGCGCACCGTCAGGTCCTGCTTGCCGTGCTGGCCGAATTCGGGCCAGTACGCCGCCACCGGCGCGTCGAGCTCAAGCAAGCCCTGGTCGACCAGGTGCAGGATGGACAGGGCGGCCACGCCTTTGGTGACCGAATACACCGGCACCAGCGTGTCTGCGAGCCATGGCGTGCCCGCTGCGCGGTCGCTCACGCCGCCCCACAGGTCCAGCAGCGGCACCCCGTCCTTGAATACCGCACAGGCGGCGCCGATCTCAAGGCCGCGCTCGATGGTCTCGGCAAAGGCGTCAGCCAGCGCTTCGAAGCCGGACATGAAGCGCCCGTCGACATGCCGACCCGCCCCGATCTTGCTTACTTCAGTCATCGCATACTCCATCATTGAATGCAAACGTTTGTATTTAATTGTATGGTAGCTCGGTTAATACTTGATTGCAAGTATAAAAGTGGCCAAGCGTGAAAAATGCAAACGTTAGTCACTACGCGCCGTCTAGGCGGCGCGGACGCGGTCCGGATCGTTCAGCCAGCGGAGCATGCGCGCAATGGTCGAGTGCGCAAAAGGCGAGGACGGCATCATCAGATAGCCGTGCAGCGCCCCGGTTTCACACTCGCTGGTGACCGTGCCGCCGTCGGCGGCAAGCTGGGCGGCGAAAGCCTCGCCGGAACCGCGCAGACTGTCGAATTGGGCATTGACGATGAACACGGGAGGCAGGCCATGCAGCGAACCGACTCCGGGAAATGCGTACGGATCGGCAAGCGCGGCGGCGTCGCCCACATAATTGAGACAACAGGCCAGCACGAAATCGGCGTCGGCGAAGGCCTTGACCTCGCGCTTGCAGAAAGCTTCATCCTCGGGCGCCAGCTTCGGCAAGGCGCTGTGGAGCAAAGGGTAAACCATGAGCAGCGATGCCGGCAGCGGGCCACCCTGGTCGCGCAGGCGCTTGGTCACACCGGCCGACAGGTTGCCGCCGGCGCTGCCCCCGCCCAGGTGGATCTGGTCGGGGCGGACCCCGAGCTGGTCCGCGTGGGCCACCGCCCATTGCCACGCCGCCAGCACATCGTCGGACGGCGCCGGGAAGGTCACGCCCTTGAGGGCCTTGCGGTAAGTCATGGTCAGCACCGGGATCCCGCGCGACGCCAATTCCAGCGCCACCCAATTGGCCTCGGCGCAATCGAGGCCGCCGCAGGTGAAACCGCCGCCGTGGATCCACACCAGCGCGCGCGCCGCCGGCATGGACGGATCGCGGTACAGGCGCATCGGCACGAGCGCATCCGCCGTCGTCAGCGCAATGTCGCTGACCTGCACGGCGGCCAGGTGCGGAAACTCCTCTTTCAGCGCGCCGGGCACGGCCGCCCAGCCGAAATGCACGGACGGGTCGCACACCTGCAGCACGCGAAAATAATCGGCGAACTTGGGGATCGGGGCGTCAAAGTGCGTCCGCATCATGTGCCTGCGGATCTGCGCCGGCAGCAGCGCGAGCAGCTTGAGCCCATAGCCCATGAACGCATAGCGCAGGCGCCCCTGGGGCGGCTTCACGGCCGGACCTGCTTTGATCTCCATACAAACGTTTGCCTTTAAATTGATTAATATAGCTCTGAACTTATTTTATCAAAGCAAAAGCAGTATTGCAAACGTTTGTATCAGAAGCTTGCCGGGCGGCGTCACTTCATGGTCGGCATCAAGGCGGCGCCTCCAAACGCCGAAGCTGTGGAAGGCCATCGGCACCGGGATCGGCACGTTGACGCCCACCATGCCCACCTGTACGTGGTGCGAAAATTCGCGCGCGGTCCCGCCGCCGCGCGTGTAGATCGCCGTGCCGTTGCCAAATTCGTGCGCGTTGACCAGCTCCAGCGCGGCGCCGAAATCGGGGCCCGCACGATGCACAGCACAGGTCCGAAAAATTCCTCCTTGTAGACCGCCATGTCCGGCGTGACATGGTCGAACAGGCTGCCGCCCAGGAAGAAGCCCTGCTCGTGGCAGGCGACGATCTTGTCCTTGTGGGGCCCTGGGTCACGACGGGGCCCATTTCAGCGGCAAGGTCCATTCCTTGTACGAACGTCAGGGCGTCCATGCGTGGCAGCAACGCATCGACCAGCCGGCCGCCCATTTAGATATTCCCCCTATGAGAAAGCGAAAAGAGCTCCGCTTAGGGAGCTTTCTTAATAATACTGGCGGACTTTGTGTCCGCCAAATTCGTCTTTGTCGGGTCGCGTATGAAGGCGCTCCTGCCCGCCCGTGTTCCCACCCAGAAAAAAGCTGCAAACAAACGGCTTCACACACCTTGGAGAATGTACGAATTCAAGAATTTTAAAAATGGGCAAAGTGGAGTCTGAAAAGCCAAAACGGCCGAATGGCCATTTTTGGGGAGCGGGCAAACTTCAAAAGAAGAGCTTACCGGTCTTTGATCTGACTCACCAAGTACTTGAGCCAGCAGGAAAATCTGGAGGCGAGGACGGGAATCGAACCCGTCTAAACGGCTTTGCAGACCGTATATCCTCATTAAAAATCAAACACTTACGCGAAAACCGCTCATTTTCGCCTCTTGAGCTTGCTCAAATCCCGTACACCGCACTGGCACAGACAGGTGTGCGCCAGTTACCAATTTGCGAGCCTGAGCGCAAACCCCGTTTCAGGCAGCGCTACCCGACGCTAGCGCGGCACACAGGTGTTCACCGCTGGCGCAATTTAGGCGCTGCACCTGGCACCATACCCATGGGACGCAACAGCTTTTCGGCAGTGGCCAAGGTTGGGCTCGACTCTTCGCGCTCAACATCCTGCAACGTGCGCGCCGACACACCGCATAACTTCGCGTACTCCGCGATCGTCAGACGCAAGCTAACTCGGATTTTCCTGATCACGGCCGGAATCGGCATGCCGGGATCGGCGGCCAGTTCGTCGGCCAAAGCACGCCGCGCTTGCAGCGCCTCGGCAGGCGAGAGTGGCGTAAATCGTTTGTCCATTTACAGTGCCTCCAGCTGCAAGCAAACATGCTCTACTGTCTTTGCCAACGGCGTTAAAAACTGGTCATCGATACCAAGCGCGCGGGCATCGGCAAATAGTGTTGCCAGTGGCCCCAGCATCATCTGAACGCTGGACTTGACAGTGGCATGGTCCACCTGCGCCGCCGCGCATGCCTGCGCGATGGCGCTGGCCCAGATCGGCGAGCCACCATCGTCGCGCTGCCACCGAATGCGCCTTGCGATGCCATCGGGGTGGAGCCACATCGGTGCAAAATCAAATACCGGGGTCAGCGCAATTGTGCCATCATGGCCGCGCCGAATAGCGGTGTTACGTGCATGGTTGTCCTTGTTGCCCAGTACGATGTTCGCGATATCGCGCTTGAGGTACTCAATGATCTCGCCGGTGGGATCGGTTGCTACCTCACCGAGCCGCCGACAAACCTCATTATGCGTTGGGGCTGTACCGAAGCCGCCCACGCCGCACAAGGAAGCGACGCTCTCCTGACCAAAACGCATGACACGCCCATCTGACACTGCCCGGTCGAAGCGCGGTATGAACAAGGCACGCTGGCGCAACGTCAAGTCGGCATGTACCCGCAGCCCCAGCCCCTTCGCCAAACGCATATACGGCGCCTCCAGCCGCAGAATATTGGCGAGCGCTTCGTCATTCCCGCGCCCGAATTTGACGATGAAGTGTTGCTTAGCATGCGCGTCTGGCAAGCTGTGATCGAGATAGAGCAGACCATCCTGGGCAAGCGTCAGCAAGATCTTGGGCCATTCGCCTTGAATGCCCGAAGAGCCCGCAAGAAATAAACCATGCTGCGCCAAGTATTCGTTGAAGTCGCCGGCTCTGGCCGCGACCTGGTCCATGGTAAAGCCTTGGGTTTTGTCGCCTGCGCGCGCCGTGACCCACGCGTGCGCCTCTTTTACTCGCACGTTGCCGATCGGGTTGCCAGCGCCCGCGCACAGCAGACTCCAGTCGGCGGCCGGCCCGGCAGCCGCGTCACGTTCCAGTTGCTTTAACAGTTCTACCCGCCCATAGCCTTGGGGAAGCAAGTCAACCAGGAATGGCGGCCACGTCGCGGCAGCGTAGCTGGCTAAATCGACAGGAACATTGACCGACAGTGCGGCGGCGTCCGTTCGTTGCCAGTGTCCGATTGCGTAATCAGGCAAGTAGATGAGGTAGGTAGCGGCATCGACCCCATGTGCCGGGTCGCCGGTCAGGTCGAGCGCTGCCGCGTCGCTCCAGGCGTCGTCGATAAATATCTGCAGCGTGCACGTAGTAGTATTCATATGCACAGAATACTATCACCAATGATTCCAAAAGTGGCCGCATTAATACTATAAAAGTGCGCAAGTAACTTATCATGAGCAGCGCGTCGATCATTCAGGACGCGCAAACTGGCATTCGGCTCAGTATGCCCCGGCGTCTTTTCTTGGCGTGCCCGCTCAGTCCTGGGGTGTACTAACTCATAGAAACAGCAATGACAAGGGCCAGTTGGCGAGGACAGAAACTTGGCGCGAAAACAAAAAAGCCAACTTCCTTGACGGAAATTGGCTTCATTTGATACAGCTCAAAAATGACCAATTTGAGCATGATATGCTGGAGGCGAGGACGGGAATCGAACCCGTCTAAACGGCTTTGCAGGCCGTTCAAGGTCCTTTGTATTCAATAATTTACGTGAAAACCACCCAAATTAACCACCTTAGACGAACTTCGCACGGCAATTCTTGGCCGCTTCAGACGGTTATAGGCAGCTCTAGACGGCTCTAGCCCAAGGGGCACGGGGAAAGTCGTTCTGGCAGCGACGGTGTCCGTAGGACTTCCCTATGAAAATTCCGATATTTTTCACCCTACCCCACTTTCTACCCCCACCTCCTGCACTAGCCTTCGGCCAATGCCACGGCGAATCGAAAAGATCGCACGATGGAAATCGACCGATTCCCATTTTTCGCGGCGCAGGCTGCGACTGCAATTTGGCCAGGCGACGATTCAAGCCCGGCCGGGCTCGGAAAATCCTACGACAGCAGTGTGGGAAAACCGGTCAGACCTTGCCCAAAACGTACGATGAATAATTCGGCAAGGATGCAATGGAAGCGAGGCACGCAACACTTGCAATGCCACAAATGAACCAATGAAATTTTTCCGGGTTCAGACTACGAATGAGCTGCGAGTATCAGGCCAGCGGCCACTGGTGGCCTCGGGCCGTGCGCAGTGATGGGCTGGCGAGGATGGTGCGGCGCTCTTCTGCAAATTGCCTGGGATGAAGCCCCGTAACCTGGCGGTCTGGGCTTGGCGGAAACAAATGGTATAGGTCAAGAACATCGTGCAATTCGTCAAACTTGATTCCCAAAGGGAGCAGGTACTGCAAATCCAGCCGACCTTTGTTCAGGCCCGAAAACGAGCGCGACGTTGCGATCAGGTGCGTGGGCAACGAGCACCTCGAGGCGCGCGAAACCGCCGTCGCGGTGGCGAGACGCGGTCTGCATGATCGCTACATTAGGTTGACGCAAACAAAAAAGCCCCCTGTCCTTGGAAGAACCGGGGGCCCGGCCTAACTGACTAGATTAATACTGACCAACCAGCGATACGCCGCTGTACGATGCATAGCCGTAGACCATCACGTAGTAGGTGCCTGCCACCGGGGACGACAGTGTCACCGTTTCAGTAGCGGACGAACCATTCGAACTCTTCAGGTACGACGAGGTGGTCGGTGCCGAGCCCAGTTGCACATACAGGTCGGCGTCGCCGCTGCCGCCGGACGTCTTGAAGCTGACGCTGGACAGGCCCGATGGGACAACCATCGTGTAGAGCTTCGACGAGCCGGCCGAACCGGACAGGCCGGTGACTGGAACGCCGTTGGTGAGCACGTTGGTGGAACCGGCAGCGTACTTGGCCACCAGCGAAATGCCGCTCGAGGCTGCATAGCCGTTGACCATCACTTAGTAGGTGCCGGCAGCCGGATTGGCAATGGCGATGTGCTCGGTGGTGGTCGAGCCGTCCGATTTTTGCAGGTACACCGAGGTCGTCGGTGCCGAACCGAGTTTGACATACAGGTCGGTGTCGCCGCTACCACCGGAGGTATCGAACGTCAGGCTGGCCTGGCCACTTGGCACGGCGATCGTGTACATCTTGCTCGCGCCTGCGGCAACCGCAATGCCGGTGACCGCAACGCCGTTGCTCAGTACCGTGCCCTGGGGCGCCATGCAAGCGCTGGTGTCGTAGCCTGGTGCGGCCACTTGCGTGCATGCGCCGCCGCCGCTGAAGGTCGAGTACACGTGGGTGTACGCAGTACCAGTGTAGTTCGGCAAGCCAGCTGCCGTGCAGGTTGTCGCCGAACCATTGGCGATGCCGGAATCGCAGTTAGGCGTGCCGCCGCTAGTCCCCCACAAGTAGCAATAGGACTGGCTGTCCTCGAGGTTGCTGCCCACGGAGCCGTTCGAAGCAATTTCCTTGACCCAGCCATTCGGTGCCGTCGTCTTTGGCGCGGCGCCGCAATTGGTGTGCACCCAGTGGATGCCGACACCGCTTGTATATTTTTCACCGCAGAGTTCCAAACGGTCGCCGATCTTGATCGCCGCCAGTGTTGCCGGCATCGACGATGAACCCTGGACGTAGTCCGCGGCGAACACATTGTCCATCGCCACATCGTAGCTTAAGCCATCCTGGTCGGCTGTCAGGTTCACATGGGTGTGCGAGGTCTGGACGCCTTGGATGTAGCTGCCGCTTGCGTATCTCGGGCTGCTCGTTACGTTGCCGGTCAGAAAAGCGCCGCCGGCGGCGCTGCAATTGGTCTGGTCGCTCGCCGTTGCCGACAAGGACAGGGCGCACAGAACCAGGGCAAACAAAGTCTTGTTCAAATTCACAGACATCTCCTTCTTTTGTATT
>JANYGW010000059.1 GCA_025359245.1 Massilia sp. | reverse complement strand
GGCCAAGTCGGACCGCCCTGAACTGACGGCCGCCAAGATCATCGTTTCGGGCGGGCGCGGCATGGGTTCGGGCGATAACTTCAAGATCCTCGAGCCATTGGCCGACAAGCTGGGCGCGGCCATGGGCGCGTCGCGCGCTGCAGTCGATGCCGGCTTCGTGCCGAACGACTGGCAAGTTGGCCAGACCGGCAAGATCGTCGCGCCTGCGCTGTACATCGCGGTCGGTATCTCCGGCGCGATCCAGCATTTGGCCGGCATGAAGGATTCCAAGACGATCGTCGCGATCAACAAGGATCCGGAAGCGCCGATCTTCTCGGTAGCCGACTACGGCATCGTGGGCGACCTGTTCGAAGTCGTGCCTGACCTCGTCAAGCAACTCGGTTAATCGTTCGCACAAAGACGCATTCCCCCATGGTCGATCGGCCGATGGCGGAATGCGTTTTTTTTCGTAAAAACTAGGAGAACACGGTGAGCTACACAGCCCCACTGAAAGACATGCTGTTCGTGATGAACGAACTGGCCGGACTGGCTACCATCAACGCGCTGCCAGGCTGCGAAGACGCCACCGCCGACACCGCCGAAGCGGTGCTCGAAGAGAACGCAAAATTCTGCAGCAACGTGGTCGCGCCGCTGAACCACCCGAGCGACAAGGATCCGAGCTTCTGGCACGACGGCCAGGTCACCACCGCCAAGGGCTTCAAGGAAGCCTTCAAGGCCTTCGCCGAAGCCGGCTGGCAGGGCGTGCAGCACCCGACCGAATTCGGCGGCCAGGGCTTGCCCAAGCTGCTCGCCACGCCATGCATCGAAATGCTCAACGCCGCATCGATCTCGTTCGCGCTGGTGGCCCTGCTGTCGGACGGCGCGATCGAAGCGCTGCTGACGGCCGGATCCAACGAGCAGAAAGCGACTTACCTCGAGCCGCTGATCTCGGGCAAATGGACCGGCACCATGAACCTGACCGAGCCGCAGGCCGGCTCCGACCTGGCCGCCGTGCGCACCCGCGCCGTGCCGCAGGGCGACGGCACTTTCAAGGTATTCGGCACCAAGATTTTCATCACCTACGGCGAGCATGACATGGCCGAGAACATCGTGCACCTGGTCCTGGCGCGCACGCCGGACGCGCCCGCGGGCGTGAAGGGGATCTCGCTGTTCATCGTCCCGAAATTCATGGTCAATGCCGATGGCACGCTGGGCGCGCGCAACGATGCGCACTGCGTCTCGATCGAGCACAAGCTGGGCATCAAGGCCAGCCCGACCGCGGTGCTGCAGTTCGGCGACCACGGTGGCGCGATCGGCACCCTGGTGGGCGAAGAGAACCGCGGCCTCGAATACATGTTCATCATGATGAATGCGGCCCGCTTCGGCGTCGGCATGCAGGGCATCGGCCTGGCCGACCGCTCGTACCAGGAGGCGGTTGCCTTCGCCAAGGACCGCGTGCAGTCGCGCGACCTGGCCGGTTCGGCCGGTCCGGTTTCGATCATCCACCACCCTGACGTGCGCCGCATGCTGATGTCGATGCGTTCGCAGGTCGAGGCGGCGCGCGCGCTGGCCTACGTCGGCGCGGGCGTCAGCGACGTCGCTCATCACCACCCGAACGCCGATATCCGCGCGGCCAACCTGGCCGTGTATGAATACCTGGTGCCGATCATCAAAGGCTGGTCGACCGAGATGTCGCAAGACGTCACGCGCGACGGCGTGCAGGTGCACGGCGGCATGGGCTTCATCGAAGAAACCGGCGCGGCGCAGCACTACCGCGATTCGAAGATCCTGACGATCTACGAAGGCACCACCGCGATCCAGGCGAATGACCTGGTCGGGCGCAAGACGGTGCGCGACGGCGGCGCGGTCGCCAAGGGCATCATCGGCCAGGTACGCGCAGTCGAAGCGCAACTGGCGGCAGCGGGCGGCGCCGACTTCAAGGCGATTCATCGTGCCTTGAGCGAAGGCAGCGTGGCGCTGGAAGCCGTGGTCGATTATGTGGCCGGTAACATGAAGACCGATATCAAGGGCGTGTTTTCGGGCAGCGTGCTGTACCTGAAACTGGCCGGTATCGTGCTCGGTGGCTGGGTGATGGCGCGCGCCGCGCTGGTCGCGCAGCAGAAGCTCGATGCGGGGGAGGGCGATGCATCGTTCTACAAGGCCAAGATCGCGACCGCGCGCTTCTTCGCCGACCACATCTTGTCGCAGGCGTCAGGCTTGCGCACGGCGATCGTCGAAGGCAGCGCCGGTGTGCTGGCGTTGAGCGAAGACCAGTTCTAAGGCGGGGGCATTCGCCGAAGTCGTGGGGAATGCCAACGCAGGGACGACGTTGGTATTTTGTGACTTTGAATTTGCCGCCGCGATTTCTGTCGCGGCGCTTGTTTCTTAAATGCGCGTGATCGACTGGCCGGCATTCTTGACGCGGTCGCCGCGCTGGATGCCCGGATCGCGGTCGAAGCTGAACGTGCGGCGCTGGCCGTTGTCGTATTCCACGTCCACATTCCAGACCTTGGTCGCAGTGGCGCTTTCCTGGATCTTCTTGCCCGCATACGCGCCGCCGACCGCGCCGGCGATCGTGGCCAGGGTCTTGCCCTTGCCGCCGCCGACCTGGTGGCCCAGCAGGCCGCCGGCCGCGCCGCCTGCGATTACCCCCAGCGCATTGCCTTCGCCGCGCTTTTCGCCTACATTAACCGCCGTTACTTTGCCGCAGTCGAGACAGGCCATGTTGCCGCGCTGCCCGCCTTGCTCGTTCATATGGGCCTTGGCATCGGCCAGCATGCGCGTGTTCTCGCCCTTGGCCGTGCGCAGGCATTTCATGCGCTGTCCCTGGTTGCGCTCGTCGTCGCAAATGGCCCGGTCTTCCGCATAGCGCGCAGCTGCTTCGCGCGTGTCGATGTTGTATTGCTCGCGCGGCGTGGCCGCCTGTGCCGTCGACATCAGGCCGCTCAGCAGCACAGCGAGGAAAAATGGATGTTTTGTCATAATTGTTCTCCTGATCAGTTTATCTTGCTTCCCGGGAAGCCTGCGGCTATTGTAAGCGACTTGTAACGTATGAAACACGCGTCGATTCTGGTTTTCATGCAGAATGACGTGTGCCTATAATGCTTTCGGGCAAAATTTGTCGGTGGTACCTTTTTGGGTCAGGAAATACAGTGAAAAAACTTATTTATGTGCGCCACCTGCCTGTGGCAGCGTCGCTGGCGGTGCTGTTGTCAGCCTGCGGCGGTGGTGGCGGATCGTCCGGCACTACCCCACCACCTCCGCCGCCTCCGGTAGGATGCGGTATCCAAATTGTCGCCGATGCGACCGTTGCTGCAGGCAAGACCGCGGGCGCTGCGGCGCTTTCGTGCGGCGGGCCGCTCACCAGCATCATCTGGAGCCAGGTCAGCGGGCCGGCGGTCAACCTGCCGGCGTCCGGCACCCCGACCGTGGCGGTCGAAACGAACACGGTCGGCACCATCCGGCTCAAGGCCGATGCCGTCCTGTCCGACGGCACGTCAGCGTCGGCAACCACCGACATCGCCGTGACCGCCGCGCCGGTCGGCAGTTATGTCACCGTGCGCGTCGACCATTCGCTGCGACCCGGCACCGATTCGTCGGTGCGCGCATGGCCGGTGCTGTCCGGCAGCGACACGCTGACCAGTATCACCTGGACCCAGGTCGCCGGCCCGACCGTGACGATGAATACCACCACCCCGCGCGTGATGATGTTTACTGCGCCGGCCAGCACCACCGACGTCGCGCTCAAGTTCCGCGCCACCATGACCACCAGCAGCGGCAAGGTCGACACCGATGACGTCATCGTCAGCCTCGACCGCCAGGCGGCGACGCCGGACGGCTATATCTTCCAGCGCACCGCGCGCGTGCATCCATACCGTCTGGGCAGTGCCTACGCCGGCGTGCTGGCGCGCTGCAGCTACGACGTGAGCCTGTTCTACAAGGACTCGAACAACCAGAACCTGTGCCCGGTCAGTACCCTGCCGTTGCTGCAGGCGGAGGCTGGCCTCGGCAACGTGCCGACGGTCGCGCAGATCATGGGACGGGTGCTGGTATCGCACGATTTCCTGGCCGCGAACTTCGAAGATTTCCTGACCAACCAGGACGTCAACGGCGACTTCCGCCGCCTGCTCGCGGGCGTGACGACGGTCGTGATCGGCTCGCACGTGCGTCCAAGCTTCTACACGCCGGGTACCGGCGCGATCTACCTCGACGCCGGCCAGCTGTGGCTCACGCCCGAGCAGCGCGACGTCGTCACCGAAGTGCCGGATTACCGGCTCGCCTTCGATGACGCGCTCAACTTCACCGGCGTGGGCCGCATGGTCAAGAACAATGACTATGTGCTGCAAGGGTATTCGTCGACGGCGCGCGTGAACCGCCCGGCCGCCGAGCTGGTGTTCCAGCTGGGCCGCCTGATGTATCACGAGCTGGGCCATGCGGGAGACTTCTTCCCGGTCGCCGAGCGCAACCTGAATGGCTCGCTGTCGATCTGGCGCAACGTGGTCGACCGCATCACGGCGCGCAGCTTGCCGTCCGATGCGCTGGCCATGCAGTATCCGCTGACGTCGGTTGAGATGAAGGGCCTCGGCCAGGTCATGTACATCGGCGCGACCGCGACGACCTTGCAGAAGTCGTACACGGCGGCGCAAGTGGGCAGCTTCTTTGCCAGCGACGTGGCCAGCGACGACTATGCCTATTCGATCAACGGCACCGACAGCTCGCGGGAAGACCTGGCCATGCTGATGGAAGAGTTCTGGATGGCTTACCGTCATGGCGTGCAGTACGACGTCGGCTACACCAACAAGTACCTCGACGGCATGACCAGCGCCGACCTGATCGTGGCCTGGGGCCAGCGTGGCCGCATTGGCGACCCGCGCATCAAGCCGCGCGTCAAGCTGGTGCTGGCGCGCGTGGCGCCGTGGATCAACACGGCGGTGGTCGATGCCTTGCCGGCGCCGATCCAGATGACGCCGGGCACCACCTGGGAGCAGGCGCTGGTGCAGCCGGGGATGATGATGGCCGGTCCGTCGCCATCGCCGCTGCGCGACGTGGTCAGCAGCACCGCGCTCAGTCACGAGGACAAGGTCGAGCGGACGCGCAAGGACACCGCCACCAGCCGCCACGTGCATTAAGCGGTCCGGCAGCAAAGCAAAAGGGGCGCTCAGCGCCCCTTTTTTTCGTTCATCGACATCGCCCTTGCGCAGGCGAGGGCGATGTCGGGCAGAGTCAGCCGTAGGCGCCGCCGGTGTAGAGCAAATCGAACAGTCGCGACATGGTCCCGATCAGCACTGTGGCGCCGACCATCATGGTCGCCACCAGCAGCAGCGCCACCACCCAGCTGGTGTCCGACTTGCGGCCCGAACCGGCATTGAAGGCGGCATCGAATTTCTCGTCGGACATCGTGCCGATCACCAGCGCCTCGATGAAGCCGGCCACCGCCGACACCAGCAGCGGCAGCACTTTGTAGAACCAGTTCGCGTGCGGCGCCAGGCCATACGCCAGGCCGGCGATCGGCAGGCACGTCACATGGATCAGGCCCAGCTTGTCGACGCTGCCGCGCAAGTAAAAGCGGTGCGCGCCGAGGGTGCCGAAGGCGAGTGCGAGGAAGGTGGCGAAACTCTTGTTTTTGTGCGGCGTTGACATGGTTTTAACGTGGCCTGAAGCGGGAAAGCACGCAGTATCGGTCAAAATCGTATGTAAAGCACTCCTTTTCCGAGAGAAGCAGTTGGCGGTCCGGGCCGAAATCGGCGATAATGCTCGATTCTTCCCGATGTGCGCGCCCTTGTTGTCTTTAACGCTTGCTGCTGCGCGGCATAGCGCGCTATAATTGTCGGCTTTTTCCGCCCAGCACAACTTTTTGGAATTATTATGGTCGTTATTCGTTTAGCTCGTGGAGGCGCCAAGAAGCGCCCGTTCTTCAACATCGTTGCAACGGACTCGCGCAATCGCCGCGACGGCCGCTTCATCGAGCGCATCGGTTTTTACAACCCGATGGCAGCCGGTCAAGAAGTCAGCCTGCGTATCACTGCAGACCGTCTGGCTTACTGGCAAGGCGTTGGCGCACAACTGTCGCCAACCGTACTTCGTCTGGTCAACAGCCAGCCGAAAGTAGCAGCTTAAGTTTGGTCCAGGTTTGAGCGTTTCTGCAGCATCCGGGGTGCAAGCCCCCGACGACCTGACGCAAGTCGGGTATGTGTCCGGCGCCTTTGGCGTCACCGGTTCGATTCGGGTCACCCCGTTTTCGTCCGACGCGGATGCGCTGCTGTCCGTGAAAACCTGGTGGCTGGATAAGCCCAGCCTGCAGAGCGTTTCCGTACGCACTGCAAAAATGCACGGCGGCGACGTCGTGGCCCAGTTGGTCGGTACGCTCGGGCGGGATGCCTCCGAGGCGCTGAAAGGCGCCGCAGTGTTTATCCCGCGCAGCGAATTTCCGACCCTGCCGGCCGATGAATTTTACTGGTCCGATCTGAACGGGCTGGATGTAGTGAACCTCGAGGGCGAAGCGCTCGGACAGGTCAGCGACATGATGCACAACGGCGCGCAATCGATTTTGCGCATCACCGCCGTGCCTGATGCCGCAGCAGAAAAGGCGCCTGAGCGCCTGATCCCGTTTGTAGACCAGTTCGTCAAGACGGTCGACCAGGCAGGCAAGAAAATTACCGTGGACTGGGGCCTGGATTATTAAGGCGCCGTGCACGAAGCGAGGTCCCGATGCAGTTTGATGTCGTGAGCTTGTTTCCCGAAATGTTTGCAGCGTTGACGCAGTCCGGTGTCACGCGCCGCGCTTTCGAGCAGAAACGCTGGGGCCTGTCGACCTGGAATCCGCGTGATTTCACGACCGACAACCACCGCACCGTGGATGACCGCCCGTACGGCGGCGGCCCCGGGATGGTGATGCTGGCCAAGCCGCTCGAAGCGGCGATCGGCGCCGCCAAGCAGCGCCAGGTAATGCTGGAGTTGCCGGTGCCGCGCGTGGTGTTCATGTCCCCGCAGGGCAAGCCGCTGACGCATGAACGGGTCATGGAATTGAAGAACGAAGCGGGGCTGGTGCTGCTGTGCGGACGCTACGAAGCGGTCGACCAGCGTTTGCTGGACCGCTGCGTGGACGAAGAAATCAGCCTCGGCGATTTCGTGCTGTCGGGCGGCGAATTGCCGGCGATGGCGCTGATGGATGCGGTGGTGCGGCAGTTGCCGGGCGTGCTGAACGACGACGCTTCGGCGGTCGAAGACAGCTTCGTCAACGGCCTGCTCGATTCGCCCCATTACACCCGTCCCGACGCGTATGAAGGCGTGGGCGTGCCGCCGGTGCTGATGGGCGGAAACCACGCCGAGATCATCAAGTGGCGGCGCGAGCGCATGCTCGAAGCGACCGCGAAGAAGCGGCCGGATTTGCTGGCCAGGGCGCGCAGCGCCGGACAGCTGAGCAAGGCGGACGAAAAGTTTTTGGCAGGTTTGTAAACCTGTTGCAGTACCAGCTTGCGAATATGTTGTTCGCGCAGCTAACCCCATCCTCTACTGGGCGCAGGCGCCAGCACGATGGTTATCGGAGTTATAAAAATGAACCTGATTCAAACACTTGAAGCAGAAGAAATTGCCCGTCTGGGCAAGATTATTCCTGATTTCGCACCTGGCGATACCGTTATCGTCAACGTCAACGTAGTCGAAGGCACCCGCAAGCGCGCCCAGGCATACGAAGGCGTGGTGATCTCCCGTCGTAACCGTGGCCTGAACTCGAACTTCATCGTTCGCAAGATCTCGTCCGGCGAAGGCGTCGAGCGTACGTTCCAGCTGTATTCCCCGCTGATCGCATCGATCGAAGTCAAGCGTCGTGGTGATGTTCGCCGCGCCAAGCTGTACTACCTGCGTGAGCGTTCGGGTAAATCGGCACGTATCAAAGAAAAACTGCCAAACCGTCGCGCTGTTTCGTCGGCTGCCAAGTAATCATTGGTGCTGCGTTGCTAAGAAGGCATCCCTCCCCGGATGCCTTTTTTTGTTTTAAGGACAAGAACATTGGCAAAAATCCCATTCGATCCCGAGCAGTTGCCGGTTGATTCGGTCGCCACCGAAGGCGCGCTCGCGCCCGAGCGCCTGGTCGCGGCCTGGCTGCGCGCGCGCTTCGCCGATCCGCCCGCATGGCAGCCGGAGGCGCTGGAAGAGGCGCTGCTGCGGCGCCCGAACATCACGGCCGCATCGGTGCTGATCCCGCTGGTGCTGCGCCCCGAGGGCCTGTCGATGCTGCTGACGCAGCGCACCGCGCACCTGACCGACCATGCGGGCCAGATCAGCTTTCCGGGCGGGCGCGCCGAAGACTACGATGCCTCGCCGGTCGAGACCGCGCTGCGCGAGACGGCCGAAGAGATCGGGCTGGACCGGCGCCATATCGAGATCATCGGCATGCTGCCCGACTACGTGACCGGCACCGGCTACCGGGTCACGCCGGTGGTGGGGCTGATCACGCCGCCGTTCGCGCTGACGCCGGACGCGAACGAGGTGGCCGAGATTTTCGAGGTGCCGCTGGCGTTCCTGATGGACGCGGGCAATCACCGCCGGCTGTCCTTCGATTTGCCGGAAGGGGTGGGGCGGCGCAGTTTCTATGCGATGCCGTACGAGCGCTTCTTCATCTGGGGCGCGACCGCGGGGATGCTGCGCAACCTGTTTCACTTCCTGCGCGCGTGAGCGAAGCCGGGTCAGAAATGCCAAGGTAAAACCATTTGCGTCGTCCCCGCGTTCGCGCACTGCTGTCCGGGATAATTGTGTTGACTAGTTGAGAGAGGGTTGCAGGCATTGGTTTACGAGTGTTAACCTCGGTTTGCCAACTTAAAAACCAAACCTGCAACATGTTTAGAATAACGACTTTTC
>JANYGW010000055.1 GCA_025359245.1 Massilia sp. | reverse complement strand
CGTGAAAACCGGGCCATCAACTCGCGTGAGCACACTCACTTTCACCAATGACAGGAACCGGGAAAGCTCCGTAGTGTCGTCGCGCAGCTTGCCAGAGAAAGCAGAGATGCCTTTGTCGAAGAACATATAATCGGACTCGGACATTAGCTGTAGTTTGTTCTCCTTGCAGTAGGCTTGTGTGGCTGCAAGCTGGCGGCGGTAGCTGTCGCCGTCCGCCTGTGATGGATCAGAAAACCTAATGTACGACAGGGCTTTGTTCATGGGCTTGCTGCTCGTTTTTGGAATGGTGTGCAGAATAACACACAATGGTGCATGTGTGGCAACACCAGCTCGGCTATCCGGTGCGCCTGCGCGGCGCCGTGCGGATCGGCCTCAGTTACCGCTATCGGCTGGCCATGGACCGGACCCTGGCTGACTACAACATGGAAGCCCAGGGCGACCTGCTGGCCGACTACTTCATGCTCACCCGCGCAGGCGCGGCGGCGATGAGCCAGCCGGCGTACGCCAACGCCAAAGACCTGTTTGAGCACGTCCTCGCCCCCTTCCTGAATGACCCTGCCAGCCGTAGGAATCTGCCGAAAGGCATTCTTGTTTTCCTGCGCTGAGTCAAGACTGGCAGACCCCAAGTCCGTACGCTAGATGTTTTCCAAGTGCATCTTTTTGACGGAGTTCATCCATGCAGGCCCGCTTCCGGATCCGCTGCGCCATCGTCCTCGGCCTGCTTGGCGGGCCGGCTGCGGGCGCCGCGCGCATCGGTGAACTCGAGGTCAGGGAGGGCAATGCGGGCGTGCCGTGCTTTACGCTGAGCGAGGCGGAAGAGCGGCGCAGCGGGGCGCCCGATTTCCAGTCGATCAGCGTGATGGACGCCGCGCCCGGTTCCAGGACGCCGATGTGGAGCATGGCGATGCCGAAGGCGCGCACCTTTGCCGTGACGTTCCGGATGTGCATTCCGTATGCCGGCCGCTTGCCGGTCTTGCCGCAGACGCCGGCCGCAGCCTTGCTGCCCGGGCGGCCCTACGAGGTGACGCTCGCGGTGCGCGCGCCGCAGCAGGCGGGCGCGCCGCGCAGCTACCGCGCCAGGTTCTGCCTGGCCGGCCAGGGCCAGGACGGACCGCGCGTGCGCAACATTGACGCCCGCTCGCGCGGCGCCTGCGGACCTTAATTCTTCAGCGCCTTGAGCTGCGCTTGCGCATCGGTGCGGCTTTTCTGCGACAGGCCAGTGTCGAACGACAAAGCCTTTTCATACGCTGCGATGGCCTTGGCCGTGTCTCCCAGCGCCTGCAGCGACTGGCCGATCCGGTAGTGGACGGCGGCGCGCTCGGACTTGATCAGCACCTGGCCCAGCGCGGCCAGCGCTTCGCGGTGACGGCCCTGTTCCTGCTCGCTGCGCGCGATCCAGTATGGGGTGTTGTCGCCGTCGGGGAAGCGTTTCAGGGCGGCGCGGAAAACCCGTTCGGCGTCGGCCGGCTGCTTGTCGCCGAGGTACTTGACGCCCAGGTTGAGCAGCATGGTTTGCTGGCGCTCCAGCAGGGCGGGGTCGGCGCCGGCATCCAAGCCCAGGGCCGACGCCTCGGCGCTGGCGAGCTTGCCGTCGGCCAGGTTCAGCGTCGCCTGCATCAAGGTGGCCGCCTGCGGCAGCACCGGCGCGGTCTGGACCACGAAGGCCGCCGCCCTGGCGCTGCCGCCGCCGGCGATGGCCGGCGCCAGCGTGTAGTAGCGCAGCAGCGCGAAGCGGGCATCGACATTGCGCGGCGCCAGGTGCACCGCTTTCTCGAACGCCTCGCGCATGGTCCCGGCCGATCCGATCGCGGCCATGGCGCCGCCCTGGCTGATCCTGGTGCCGAGCGCATAGCCGAGCGCCAGCTGGCAGCGCACGTCGTCGGGGTGGACGGCGACACATTGCTCGGCTTGTTTGACGGCTAGCGCGGTGCGCGCCTCGCCGCCGGCGGCCAGGATGGCGTCGACCCGGTCGGCCATGGCCGCCGCGTCGCTGCTGTCCTTGGCCAGCCTGGCGCTGGCGTGATGTTCGGCCTCGGCATATTGCTGCGCCTTCATCAGCGCGCCGAATTCGACGGCGCCGGCCGGCTGCATGGCCAGCAGCAGCGCCACGACGCAGCACCACTGGCGCTGCATCGCTTAGCCCTTCAGCGTCTTGAGCTGGTCTTCGGCATCCGAGCGCAATTTCTTCGGCAGGCCGCTCTTGAACGACAAGGCCTTCTCGTAGGACGCCACTGCCTTGGCCTTGTCGCCGAGCGCTTGCTGCGACTGGCCGATCCGGTAGTGCACGTGCGGCTTGGGCATCTTGACCAGCACCAGGTCGAAGGTGGCCAGCGCCTCGCGGTGCTTGCCCTGTTCCTGCTGGACGCGCGCGATGCCGTAGTGGGAGTTGTCGCTGTCGGGGAAGCGCTTGAGCGTGTCGCGGAAGACGCGCTCGGCATCGGCGAATTTCTTGTCCGCCATGAATTTGAAGGCGACGTTGACCAGTTGTGCTTCCTGTTGTACGAGCAATTCGTCGTCGGTGCCCGCATGCACGGCCACGGCATCGGCTTCGGCCTTGGCGAGCTTGCCATCGGACAGGGCCAGCATCGACTGCATCAGCTTGCCGGCATCGGCATTGACGGCGATGGTCTGGGTCGCCAGCGCCTCGGCCTTGCTGCTGCCGCCGCCCATGATGCCCGGCGCCATCATGTAGAACTGCAGCAGCGAGAAGCGGGCATCGAGGTTGCGCGGGTCGAGTTCGACCGCCTTCTTGAACGAATCGCGGATCGTGCCCGCGTAGCCCATGGCCGACATCATGCCGCCGTTCATGGCCTTGGAGCCGAGCGCCTTGCCCAGCACCAGATGGCAGCCGGCGTTGTTCGCTTGCGCGGCCACGCATTGTTCGGCTTGCTTGACGGCTTCGCCGATCCGCGTCTCATCGCCGCCGGCCAGGATGGCGTCGGTGCGGGCGGCCATCGCCTCGGCATTGGCCGGATCCTGGGCCAGTTTGGCGCTGGCGAGGCGTTCCATTTCCGGGTATTTGCGCGCCTTCATCAGGGCGCTGTAGTCGCTGGCGCTGGCGCCTTGCGCGCCCAGCAACAGCAGTGCGGCGATGGCGCTGGTGAGCGCGGTGGATTTCATCTGCATTGGATTCTTTCAGGTGGCACGTCGGAGGACGCACGCAGTGTCCGATATTTTTGCCGAATAGGCAACATGCATACATGAAGAACAATACTGTGCACGCCGATCAGATTGTGCAGGCGGGCGCAAAACAGGGCCAGCGCGTCCTGGTCGCCGGCGCGCAGTGCGAGGAACACCTGGTCGCCGCGCAGCTGTAGCTGGTCCAGCTGCAAGCCGATGCGGCGCGCGATGGCCAGCACCATTTCCAGCGTATCGAGGGGGCTGTCGGGATCGATGCAAAAACACAGGGGGAGGCGGGCGCTAGTCATGCGAGAAGGATAGCGGGGGTCGGGAAGAATAGGCTCTCGAAGAAACCCCGAACTGCGGCTATTTAAAAAGAATCCCCCTTGATTATCGTAAAATGAAGAGAATTATTCTTTTGAAGCGGAAAACATGGAACTTGCTGCCGGTTTGGACGAGATAGACCGCAAAATATTGCGCGAGCTGCGGCAAGACGGGCGCATCGCCAACACGCAACTGGCCGAGAAGGTGGGGCTAACGGCGTCGCCGTGCTGGAACCGGGTGCGCCAGATGGAGCAGCAGGGCGTCATCGAAGGCTACACGGTGTTGCTGAACCAGAAAGCGCTGGGGGTGCCGGACACGGTGATGATCGAAGTGACGCTGGACCGGCACGACGACGACACCTTCGAGCGCTTCGGCCAGGCGCTGGCCGACATGCCGGAAGTGCTGGAAGCCTATTTGCTGACGGGGGAATACGACTACCTGATCAAGGTGGCGGTGGCGGGCACGGCGGGATATGAAGCGTTCCTGCGGCGCCGGCTGTACAAGCTGCCGGGGCTGCGCCACAGCCGCTCGACCTTCGTGCTACGCACCCTCAAGCGTGCCCACTCCCCCGAACCCTGATTATTTTTTAATCGGGGTCAGACCTCAATTCTAAAAGTTTTTAAATTGAGGTCTGACCCCGATTAAAAAACATTGGGATTAGTCGGCGTGCATGGCGACCCGGTTGCGCCCGCCGTGCTTGGCCGAGTACAGCGCGCGGTCGGCCGCGCCCACCAGGTGTGCGATCTCGCTCAGGTGCGCCGCGTCGTGCGTGGCCACGCCGATGCTGATTGTGACGTGGTCGGCATGCCCGGCTTTCGCGTGCGGGATCGCCAGCGCCGCCACCGCCGCGCGCATCGTTTCGGCCATCGCCAGGCTTTGCGCCGTGTCCATTTCGGGCAGCACCACTGCGAACTCTTCGCCGCCGTAGCGCGCGATCAGGTCGAGCGGACGCTGCAGCAGGCGCGCCAGCGCGCCGGCCACCTTGATCAAGGTGTCGTCGCCCTGCTGGTGGCCGTAATGGTCGTTGTAGGCCTTGAACGAATCGATGTCGATCATCAGCAGCGACAGCGGCGTGCCGGCCCGCTTGGCGCGCCGGATTTCCTTTTCCATCGCGACGTCGAAATGGCGCCGGTTGGCAATCCCGGTCAGGCCGTCCGAGTAGCTCTGCGAGCGCAGTTCGAGCGCCTGGTCACGCAGCAGCCGCTCGCGCGTGACGGCCACGCTGACGTCGGTAATCTGGATCAAGCACATGCGCGCCGCGCCGGCCACCGTCAGCGGCGTCACCGCCACCGCCTGTTGCATGCGCTCGTCGGCGTCGCGCGCGGCGTCGTTGACGTACAGCGCAAACGGCGCCTTGTGCAGCGTTTGCGACAGCACCGACGGGAAATTGTCACGCAGCGCCTGGGTCACCGCGCTGTCGATGCGCTTGCCGGCCAGGTCGGGAAACAGGCTGAAGAAATCCTCGCCGATGACGGCCTCGGCCGCCAGCGCCGAGTGCAGCGCCATCCAGCGGTTCCACACCAGCACGCGGCGCGTGTGATCGAGCACGACGGTGCCCATGTTCATGGCGGCCAGCACGCTGTCGAGCATGCCCAGGCGATTCTCGGGGGCGGCCATCATGTCACAACGGTCCGGTCAGCCTGGCCAGGTAGCGGTCGACCTGGTCCTGCAGGTCGTGCAGCGCGGAAAGGTCGAGGATGAAGGCGACATAGCCTTTGATCTGGTGCGTTTCGAGCACGAAGTCGATGTGCAGCATCAGCACCACGGTATCGCCCTGGGCCCCGGTGGCGCTGAGGATTTCCTCGCTGGTGCCGACGTGGTAGGCCGGCAGCGAACCGGACAGCTCCTGCGAAAAAATATTGGCCAGCGTGCCGACACAGGAATTGAGGATGATGTTGCCGATCTCGCTCATCGCCTCCTGTTCCATCTCGGTCAGCTCCTTCAGCGGCACCGACTCGCCCACCATCAGGCGCACGATGTCGAGGCTCTTATCCTCGGGGAACATCAGTATCGCTTCGGTCGAGAACGCGCCCTGGTAGTGCTGGCTGACGCCGCACACGCGGCTGCTGTCCTTGTTGCCCAGCATGGCCGCGGCGTCGGCCCGGTTGACGAAGGAAATCGAGGGCACCGACATCGTCACTTCTTCATTGACGATCTCGCTCATCGCCTTGGCAGCGTGGCCGACGCCGATGTTGAAGATCTCGACGAGCGCGTCGTGCTGGAGTTCGCTGAGCTCGAGCATGGCTAGTCCGTTCCGAGGGCACCGATCAGGGCGTGGATGCGCGCTTCGGTGATCGGCTTTTCCATGAAGCCGATCCCCAGTTCGTTGGCGCGGTTGCGCGTCGCATTCTGGACGTTGGCGGTCACCAGCGAGATGTGGGCGTCGGGGCAGATGCTGCGCAGCTGCTCGGCCGCGGCGATGCCGCCGATGCCGGGCATGTTCACGTCGATCAGGATCAGCGCCGGGCAGATCGATTTGACCTTGGCGAGCGCTTCTTCGCCGGTGGCGGCATCCTCGACCGACCAGTCGGGCCGGGCGCTGAGGATGAATTGGCGCGCCATCAAGCGCGAGACCCGGCTGTCGTCGACCACAAGGACCGTTTTTGATTGGCTCATTTCAGCTTTCCTGGAATTCTCTGTGCATGGGCCATTTTCGCATAGATTGCTTGCTTAACAAATAAATGACGGCACCTTTCGGTTTCGATTTGTCCCCTGTGTGCAGCATGGCGAGCGATTTTGGCGCCGGAAAGGCGATCCGGGCGCCGCGATCCGCTAAAATGATGCCATTCTTCATTTTTGGCACCATCATGACTCAAGACGAATTGAAACAAGCGGTCGCCCGCGCCGCCATTGCCTACGTGGTCGACGGCGCCATCATCGGCGTCGGCACCGGCTCGACCGCCAACTTCTTCATCGACGAACTGGCCCTGATCAAGCACCGCATCAAAGGCACCGTGGCCTCGTCCGAAGCGACCGCGGCGCGCCTGCGCGCGCACGGCATCGCCGTCCACGACCTCAACGACGTGACCGAGATCGCCGTCTACATCGACGGCGCCGACGAGATCACCCCGTCCGGCGCGATGATCAAGGGCGGCGGCGCGGCGCTGACGCGCGAAAAGATCGTCGCGTCGGTGTCGCGCCAGTTCGTCTGCATCGCCGACGGCTCCAAGCTGGTCGACGTGATGGGCAAGTTCGCGCTGCCGGTCGAAGTGCTGCCGATGGCGCGCGCGGCCGTGATGCGCCAGCTGGCGGCGCTGGGCGGCACGCCGCGCCTGCGCACCAAGCCGGGCAGCGAGGACGCTTTCATCACCGACAACGGCGGCCAGATCATCGATGTGGCCGGCCTGCGCATTACCGATCCGGTCGGACTCGAACAACAGATTAACCAGATCGTCGGCGTCATCGCCGTCGGCCTGTTTGCCCGGCGCGGCGCCGATGTGTGCCTGCTGGGAACGAGCGAAGGCGTCAAGACGCTGACGTTCGCCTGAGAAGTTTTCATTGCGTAGTTCAACGACGGGGAAAAACATGAAGCGATTGTTCTTAGTGGTGTCGTGTGCGGTAGTGCTGGGCGGTTGTGCGATGACCTTCCCCAAGCCGGCAGCACCATGGCCGCCGGCCGCCAGGGCCAGCGCTCCGGTGCTGACGGACGCCAATGGGGTGCCGATCGAGCGCATTCCATTCCGCGCCGGCGTGTCGTCGGCGACGGTGGAGAACATGGCCAGGGAAGTTGGCTGCGTCGGCGGCAAGGGCGCTGGCCTGATGACGCCGCAAGGTCCGATCGAGGTGTACCGCATGATTTGCGACAGCAACCAGGTCTTCGTGGCCAGGTGCGAGTTCCGCCAGTGTACGGCCAGCGCGCCGACGCCGGCGGGCGGCTACGGCGTCGCGCGCCGCGCCGCTGCGGCCGACACGCGCCAGGGTAGCGCGCCAGGTTATCGCCCGCAGCAGGGCATGAGCGTGCCGAAACTGACGGTCCGTTGGGAATGCGGCATTTGCAGCGTGGACGAGAAACTGGTGCCGCTGATCGTGGCCGCGTACGAGAAGGAAGCGGCAGCGAAGGGGTATACGGTGTCGAACAATGAATCGGCCGTCATGACGATCAACCAGTACCTGCAGCGTAACTCGGCCATGCGCGCGGCGCTGGGCAGCCTGATTGGCCGGGATTACCTGGGAACCCGCACCGTCTTCGGCGGCAAGACCGTGGCCGCGTTCGACGACTCGGTCACCGCGTCGGTCGGCATGGCCAGCCTGGCCGAAGCGGTCGGCAAGAAGACGCTCGATGGCTTGATCGCGCCAGGACGATAATCGCTGCCGCGGAAATCGCGGCGCCATCAGTGCCACCACTTGAACCAACGTCGTCCTCGCGCAAGCGGGGATCCATACTGAATTTGCTCAGCATGGGTCCCCGCGTGCGCGA
>JANYGW010000047.1 GCA_025359245.1 Massilia sp. | reverse complement strand
GGTCTGGAACGTGGCCCACAGCTACGGCAAGACCGCCACCTTCATGCCGAAACCTATCGTTGGCGACAACGGTTCGGGCATGCACGTGCACCAGTCGATCTGGAAAGACGGCAAGAACCTGTTCGCCGGCGACGGCTATGCAGGCCTGTCGGAAGATGCGCTGTTCTACATCGGCGGCATCATCAAGCACGCCAAGGCACTGAACGCGATCACCAACCCGGGCACCAACTCGTACAAGCGCCTGGTCCCTGGCTACGAAGCGCCGGTCAAGCTGGCCTACTCGGCACGCAACCGTTCCGCGTCGATCCGCATTCCGCACGTGGCCAATCCAAAAGGGCGCCGCATCGAAACCCGTTTCCCGGATCCGCTGGCGAACGTGTACCTGTGCTTCGCCGCGCTGCTGATGGCCGGCCTGGACGGCATCGCCAACAAGATCCACCCGGGCGAAGCGGCATCCAAAGACCTGTACCATCTGCCGCCGGAAGAAGACGCGCTGATCCCGACCGTGTGCGCATCGCTGGAAGAAGCGCTCGACAACCTGAACAAGGACCGCGAGTTCCTCACCCGCGGCGGCGTGTTCTCCGATTCGATGATCGATGCCTACATCGAACTGAAAATGCAGGACGTGCAGCGCATGCGCATGACGACCCATCCGGTCGAATTCGACATGTACTACTCGCTGTAATTGCCAAGCTGTCAGCACCTGTGATCGTGCCGACATTGAAAGTGTAAGCAAGAAGTAAAAAACGCGAGGAGCGCTACGGCTTTCCTCGCGTTTTGCATTGGATGTTGTATATTCGGGTGGACGCGACATTGCAGCCCAACCAATTGGACCAAAGATGGACAAGACAACGATGCCCTCCCGCCCGCATGCCAGCCGCAACGTGCGCAACCATGCGCTGGCGCTGGCCATGCTGTGCGGCGTGCTGGCGCACGGCGCCGCCAGCGCCCAGGGCGTATTCCTGTGCACCAGCGCCAGCGGCGGCAAGGAATTGACCGATACCTACCGGCCCGGCTGCAAGACGCTCGAAGTGTCCGGCGCGATTCCCGCACCGGCCGCACGCGGCAAGGCTGCGAAAGCGGCCGCGCCGGTCAGCACGCCGGCCGATTTTCCCAAGGTCGACAACGCGCAGCAAAAGGCGCGCGACAGCGACCGCCGCGAGATCCTCGCCGACGAGCTGCGCAACGAACAAGCCAGGCTGGCCCAGTTGAAGGCCGAATTCAAGAACGGCGAGCCGGACCGCCTCGGCAGCGAGCGCAATTATGCCAAGTACCTTGAACGCGTGGCGCTGATGCGCGATAACATCGCGCGCGCCGAGAAGAACATCGAGGCGCTGCAGCGCGAAATCACCGCGATCCGATGAGCGAGGCGCGCGCACTGCCGACGCCGGGCGAGGTGGCGGGCCTGGACTTGCTGGCCTCGGCGGTGCTGCTGGTCGATGCCGACGGCCTGATCACCTTCGCCAACGCGGCCGCCGAACACCTGCTCGACAGCTCGCTCAAGGCGCTGCAGCGCCAGCAACTGACAGCGCTGTTCCAAAATGCCGACGAGCTGGCCAGCCTGTGCGTGCAGGCGCTGGCGCACAAGTACGCCGACCTGCGCCAGGACCTGGCGCTCGAGCGCAGCGGGCGTGAGCCGCTGCATGTGCACAGCATCGTCAGCGCGGTGGGCGACGCCGGCGTGGTGATCGAGCTGCGCGAGAACGTCCAGCAGCTCAAGCTCGACCGCGAGGAGCGCATCCTCGACCAGAGCCAGGTCAACAAGGAGCTGGTGCGCAACCTGGCCCACGAAATCAAGAACCCGCTGGGCGGCATCCGCGGCGCGGCCCAGCTGCTCGAGATGGAGCTGCCCGACCGCCACCTGACCCATCTGCGCGAATACACGCAGGTCATCATCAAGGAAGCGGACCGGCTGCAAACGCTGGTCGACCGCCTGCTGGCGCCGCACCGCCGCCCGCACATCGTCGGCGACGTCAACATCCACGAAGTGTGCGAGCGCGTGCGCAGCCTGATCCTGGCCGAATTCCCCAGCGGCCTGGCCATCAAGCGCGACTATGATGCCTCGATCCCCGAGTTCCGGGGCGACAAGGAGCAGCTGATCCAGACCGTGCTCAACATCGCCCACAATGCCGCGCAAGCCCTGTCCGGGCAGATCGCGGCCGGCCAGGCCGAGCTCGTTTTCAGGACCCGCGTGGCGCGCCAGGTCACTTTGGCCAAGGTCCGCTACGGCCTGGCATTAGACTTGCATATCATTGACAATGGACCGGGCATTTCGCCGCAGATCCGTGACCGCATCTTCTATCCGCTGGTATCGGGACGGGAGGGCGGTAGCGGCCTGGGGCTGACACTGGCGCAAACCTTCGTGCAACAGCACATGGGCGTGATCGAGTGCGAAAGCCGGCCTGGATTGACGGATTTCAGGATACTGCTGCCGCTGCCATAAGCGGCGCCGCAGTCCCGGAATCCGGATCCCACTATGAAGATCCATATTGCGGGAAGCGCGAACACATGAAACCAATCTGGATAGTCGACGACGACGCCTCGATCCGCTGGGTGCTTGAAAAGGCACTGGCGCGCGAGAACCTCGCCACCAAGAGTTTTTCGAACGTGCGCGATGCGATGGCCGCGCTCGAATTCGACACGCCGCAAGTGCTGGTGTCGGACATCCGCATGCCGGGCGAGTCGGGCCTGGACCTGCTGCAAACGGTCAAGGCCAAATATCCCGGCCTGCCGGTCATCATCATCACCGCCTTTTCCGACCTCGATTCGGCGGTCGCCGCGTTCCAGGGCGGGGCCTTCGAATACCTGGCCAAGCCCTTCGATATCGACAAGGCGGTCGAACTGATCCGGCGCGCGCTCGAGGAAAGCCTGCGCGAAACGAGCGTCGAAGCCGGCCCCACCGACACCCCCGAAATCCTGGGCCAGGCACCGGCCATGCAGGAAGTGTTCCGCGCCATCGGCCGCCTGTCGCAGTCGAACGTGACGGTGCTGATCACGGGCGAATCGGGCACCGGCAAGGAGCTCGTCGCGCGCGCGCTGCACAAGCACAGCCCGCGCGCGCAGCAGCCCTTCATCGCCTTGAACACCGCGGCCATTCCCAAGGACTTGCTCGAGTCCGAGCTGTTCGGCCACGAACGGGGCGCCTTCACCGGCGCCCAGACCACCCGCCGCGGGCGCTTCGAGCAGGCCGAAAACGGCACCCTGTTCCTCGACGAGATCGGCGACATGCCGTTCGACTTGCAGACCCGCTTGCTGCGCGTGCTGTCGGACGGGCACTTCTACCGGGTCGGCGGCCACCAGCCGATGAAGGCCAATGTGCGCGTCATCACGGCCACCCACCAGAACCTGGAACAGCGCGTGCGCGACGGCCTGTTCCGCGAAGACTTGTACCACCGCCTCAATGTGATCCGTTTGCGCCTGCCCAGTTTGCGGGAGCGGCGCGAGGATATCCCCATCTTGGTGCGCCACTTCCTGGTGCAAAGCGCCAAGCAGCTCGGCGTCGAGACCAAGCGCATGAGTGAATCGGCGATGCACTTCCTGGCCAGCCTGGACTTGCCGGGCAATGTGCGCCAGCTGGAAAACCTGTGCAACTGGATCACCGTGATGGCCCCCGGGCAGACGGTGGAAATCAAGGACTTGCCGCTGGAACTGACCCAGGGCCAGGAAGGCGCCTCCGACTGGGGGGCGCCGCCGCCGGCGCTGGCATCGACGCCGTCCGCCGAAACGACCATCGGTGCCGGCGCCAACGGCCAGGTGCGGCCGCTGCCGATGCCGATCGCCGGCTCGGCCGCCACCCTGGCCCAGCTGGGCGCGGCCGGCGGCTGGATCGGCCTGCTCGAACTGCAGGCCGCCGCCATGCTCAGCGCCGGCCAGTCC
>JANYGW010000015.1 GCA_025359245.1 Massilia sp. | reverse complement strand
CCTGAAGCGTGCCATCCCGGTGCTGGAACAAGCCAGCGCCAAGGCGCCCGACGCCAACGATATTCGCTACCACCTGGCCTACGGCTTGAGCAACTCCTTGGCTTCATCGATCTGGCTGAAGGTCTTGCCGTTGGCCAGCGCCTGCTCGACCTGCTTGCGCGCCTTGGCCTTGTCGCCCGCCTTGTTCAAGCCGTAGGCCAGGTGGTAGCGAATATCGTTGGCGTCGGGCGCCTTGGCGCTGGCTTGTTCCAGCACCGGGATGGCACGCTTCAGGTCGCCCGATTCCACCAGGATCCAGCCCAGCGTGTCCATCACGGCCGGGCTGTCCGGCGCCAGCTTGGCCGCTTGCTCGGCCGTGGCCAGCGCGCGCGGATCCTTCTCCTGCTGGTAGGCCCAGGCCAGGTTGTTGAGCGCCAGCACATTGCCCGGGTTTTTCTTGAGCACCAGTTCGAAGTTGGCGATGGCCGGCTTATATTGCTTGGCCGTCAGCTGGCTCTCGGCCACGTACATGCTGATCAGCGGCTCGCCCGGCGAGTCCTTGAGGAACTGCGCCAGTTTCGCGTCCGCTTCCTTGCCCTTGCCGGTGGCGCGCTGCGCCTGGCTCAGCTTGATCAGCAGCTGCGGCGACTTGGCCAGCCCGAACGCCTGTTCGTAGCACTTGAGCGCCAGCTCCGGCTTCTTCTGGATCATCTGGATGTCGCCCTCGATCATCGAGCCGATCGGCGACTTGGGCGTGTCCTTTTGCAGCTTGCGCGCCAGGACCATGGCCTGGTCGAACTGGCTCTTGCGCAGCAGCAAATCGATATTGGCCACCTGGGCTTGCAGGTTGGTCGGCTCGAGCTGGTTGGCGCGCTTGACGTCCTCGGCCGCGGCGGTCTCGTTCTTGAGCATCATGTGGACGGTGGCCATGCGCAGCTGGGCCTTGGCCGACTTCGGCATCATGCCGACCAGCTTGTTGAACGATTCGAGCGCACCGTTCAAGTCGCCGTTGGCGATCTGGGTCTGGCCCAGCTCATCGACCAGGTCGGGATTGGTCGGGTTGGCGATCTGCAGCTTGCGCACCAGCACCAGGGCCTTGGCTTTCTCGCCATGCCGCAAATACATGGCAGTCAGGCGCATGCCCGGTTCGACCACGTCCGGATTTTCACTGGCGGCCTTCTCCAGCCACGTGGTCGCCTCGGCGGTCTTGCCTTGCACCATATTCAATTCGGCCAGCGCGGTCATGGCGCCGATGTGTTTCTTGTCGGTCTTGAGGAAGGCTTGCAGGCGCTTGTCGGCGTCGGCCATTTTCTTTTCGGACACGTCGAGCTGGGCCAGGTTGGCCACGGCCGGGAAATACGTCGCCTGCAGCGAGGCCGATTTTTCGAACGCCGCGCGGGCCTTGACCGGATCGTTGAGCCCCAGGTAGACGCCGCCCTTCATGTTTTGCACCAGTGCATTGTCAGGCTGCTGCTTTTCCAGCGCCAGCACGGCGGCCAGCGCCTTGTCGTACTGCTTCAGGCCGAGCGCGGTGCGCACCAGCGCGGTGCCGGCCTGCTGCGACTTCGGATCGAGCGCGGTGGCCGCTTCCATGTCGGCGACGGCGGCGTCGCGGTTGCCCTGGCCCAGTTTGGACAGACCCAGCGAAGTGCGCAGCGACGCTGCCTTGGGCGCCAGTTCGCTGGCCTTGCCGAAGAATTCGGCGGCCTTGTCGAAGTCGCGCGTCTGCATCGACGATTCGCCGGCCAGGGCCAGCAATTGCGGATCGGCGCTCGCGTCCCTGAGCGCCGGTGCCAGCGTGGCGGCGGCGTCGCCCGGGTGGGCCGAGCGCAGCTGGGTCGAGGCCAGCAGCTTGCGCGCATACACGGTGTTGGGGAAGCGGTCGAGGTATTTCTTCAGGTTCATCTCGGCTTGCTGCAGCTGGCCCAGGTTGAGCTGGATGGCGCCGGCCAGCAGCACGCTCGGCATGTGCTCGGGCATGGCCTTGAGGACCTTTTGCACGCCCTCGAGCGCGATTTCATTCTTGCCCTGGGTGAAGTCGAGCAGCGCCTGGGTGTAGGTGACGATCAGGCTGCCCGGGCTGGCCTTGCGCGCCGCGTCGAGGTCGGCCTTGGCGGCGTCGAACTTGCCCATGCCAATTTCGAGGTAAGCCTTTTCGATGTGGGCGGTGCGGTGCGTCGGCTTGAGCGCCAGCACCTGGTCGTAGGCCACGATGGCCGCTTCGGGCTTGCCCGCGCGTCCGGCCAGCATGCCCTTGTACATCCACACATCGGGGTTTTTCGGATCCTTGGCGACGGCGTCGTCGGCCAGTTTGTTGCCGCTGTCCTGGTCCTTCTGGCTGAACGCGTGGCTGGCCAGGCCGAGCATGGCGGCGCTGTCGTCCGGTTTCGCCTTCAGCGCATCCTCGAAGGCGGTCTTGGCCTTGGCCGGCTCGCCCATGGCCAGGTAGGCGTTGCCGCGCGTGACCAGCAGGCCGACGTTGCCCTTGGCGCTTTCAGCCTCCGTCTCGGTGATCAGCTTCTTGAACTCGCCCTGCGCCGCCAGTGCCGTCGCCAGGCCAGGCAAGGCCTTGGCCGGGGTCGCGCCGAGGCTGAGCGCCTTGCGGAATTCCTTGTCGGCCGACAGGGCGTCGCCGGTCTCGTTATACAGCGTGCCGAGCGTGAGCCGGATTTCCGGATCTTCCGGACTCTTGGCGACCGCATTTTTCAACTGGATCAGGGCCGCCTTGTTGTCGCCCTTTTGCTGATAGACCTTGGCCTCGGCCACCAGCGACGCGGCGGTCTCGGATTTGCCGCAGCCGCCCAGGCCGCCCAGCAGGAAAGCCCCGGAAACCACGGCGGCGGAGAGAGTCAGCTTGTGTGCGATACGGGGCATGTCTGATCCTTGGTTGGTGTCGTTCAGAATTTAGTGCGGCCGCACTGCGGCCGTCGAGCCAGCATAGTGACATGGCTGCTGGCTAAAAAGCAACTTCATCCATGCGACAGGCGTCGCATTCCGTGCAAATTGGCGCTAGGCCGGGCCTTGGCCGGGCTTGCGCAGGCGCGCCAGCAGGGCTTCGACGCTGTCGCTGACGGGCAGGCCGTGGCGGCGCAGCAACTGCAAGTGCAGCACCAGGTTTTCGAGGACCAGCTTGGCCGACACCGCCAGCAAGGTCATCAGCCGGTCTTCGGTGCTGAAGTTTTCCATCGCGCCGGCCATTTCGCACAGGTGCAGGGCCACCAGTTCGCGCAGTTCGGCCTCGCCGAAGGGCAGGTCGGCGAAGTCGATCGGGTCTTCGTTTTCCACTTCCAGCATCAGTGCCGCCAGGTCGTCCGGTTTGATCGGCATGCTCGTCTCCGCTTGTGGGTATGGGGCCATTCTAGAGTAGTGTGGCCGCGCGCGACGATCCGGGCTAAAATCGGTGTGCTTTCTTTGCCAACCTTGATTCCTTGCCGCGAGCCAACCCCATGGCGCGACTCATTTTTACGCAGCAACTGGCCCGCTTCACCGCGGTGCCGCAGATCGAGACGGGCGCGGCGGACTTGCGCGCGGGTCTCGACAGCGCGTTCGCCGTCAATCCCCGGCTGCGCGGCTACATCCTCGACGAACAAGGCCATTTGCGCGACAACGTGGTGGTATTCATCGACGGGCGCCGCAGCCTGGAACGGATCCGGCTCGACGATCCGCTGCGTCCCGATTCCCAGGTCTATATATTGCAAGCACTTTCCGGAGGCTGACATGAGCGATCGCGCATTCCTTTCGACCCGCAAGGGCCTGTTCGAACTGCGCCGCCAGGGCGCGCAATGGGAGCTCGGCGCGCGCCACTTCCTGGGCGAACCGGTCTCGATGGCGCTGGCCGATGCGCGCGACGGCAGCCTGTACGCGGCGCTGAACCTGGGCCATTTCGGCGTCAAGCTGCACCGGCGCGACCCCGGCAGCGATCACTGGACCGAGGTCGGCGCGCCGGCCTATCCGCTCAAGCCGGCCGACAGCGCCGACCCGGTCGAATGGAAAAACAAGCTGGTCTGGTCGCTGGAAGCGGGCGGCGCCGACCAGCCGGGCGTGCTGTGGGCCGGTACGCTGCCGGGCGGCCTGTTCAAGTCGGTCGACCGCGGCGATACGTGGGAACTGGTGCGCGCGCTGTGGGATGTGCCGCAGCGCGCCGAATGGTTCGGCGGCGGCTACGACGTGCCCGGCATCCACAGCATCTGCGTCGACCCGCGCAACAGCGACCATGTGCTGGTCGGCGTGTCGTGCGGCGGCGTGTGGCGCACCGAAGACGGCGGCGCCAGCTGGCGCGTGTCGGCCACCGGCATGCGGGCCGACTACATGCCGCCCGAACTGAACGAAAACGAAGCGGTGCAGGATCCGCACCGCCTCGTGCGCTGCGCCGGCCAGCCCGACCTGCTGTGGTGCCAGCACCACAACGGCATCTGGCGCTCGATCGACAATGGCCACCACTGGCAGGAAATCAGCAACGCGGCGGTATCGAATTTCGGTTTCGCGGTGGCGGTCGATCCGCGCGACGGCCAGCGCGCCTGGTTCGCGCCGGCCGAGGCGGATCAGCGCCGCATCCCGGTCGACACCGCGCTCGCGGTCACCTGCAGCAGCGATGGCGGGGACAGCTTCAGCGTGGCGCGCGCCGGCCTGCCGCAGCAGCAATGCTACGACCTGGTGTACCGCCATGGTTTGGCCGTGTCGGGCGATGGCCAGCGCCTGCTGATGGCGTCGACCACGGGCGGCGTCTGGGCGTCGGACAATGCCGGCGCCAGCTGGCAGGCCATCTCAAACACGATGCCGCCGGTTTACGCGGTCTGCTTTGGCTGAGAAAAATACGCGAGGAACATGCTGACTGCCGCGTCGACCAGCTGGGCCTGCATTGCCGGTTCCAGCGGCGGCGCGCCCATCGTCACCTGCGGCCAGAAGGCCACCGCCTTGACCTGGCCCTGCAGCAGGGCGGCGGCAAAAGCCGGATCGCACGGTTTCAATTTGCCGTCGGCCTGGGCCGCGCGGATCCAGACGCTGACGCCTTCCTCGCGCTCGCCCAGCCGCGCCACGATGGCACGCGCGCGCTCGGGCGCATGCACCGTTTCGGCAATCGCCACGCGCGCCAGGTCGAGGAAATTGCGCTCGGCCAGCATGGCCACCTTCAGCTCGATCAAGGCCATCAATTGCGCGCGCAGCGGCACATCGGCCCGGTAAGGCAGATCGAGGCTGGCCGCGCTGCTGTGGAATAACTGCACCAGCGTTTCGGCGAACAATTCATCCTTGCTGGGAAAATGGTTGTACACCGTGCGCTTCGATACGCCGGCCAGCGCGGCGATCTTGTCCATGCTGCTGGCCTCGAAGCCGTGGGCGCGGAATTGGTCGGCAGCCGCGTCCAGGATGGCGAGGCGCTTGCGGTCGGTCAGGCGTTGAGGTGCGTTCATGTGCTTATTTTACACTGCACAGTTTACTTTTTCAAAAAATGAAACTACACTGTGTAGTGTACATTTTGAATCGACTGCCGCATGCGACGTCTTCTCTTCAGCCACCTTTTTATCGGAATCTTGACCATGAGCTATTGCACCCTTGCCCCCGACGCCGTGCTGGCGCACCCATCGCCGCAGTTCAGCAAGGGCAAATTCCGCAATCCGGCCCCGATGAAGCGCCTCAGCCTGGTCGAGAACCTGAAGCTGGCGTGGACCTTCGCCTTTAATAAGCCGGCTGCGACCGTGCCGACCGGCGCCATTCCGGTGCAAGTACTCACTCGCGCGCAATTGCTTGCCGCGCCTGACAACACCTTGTTCCGTCTTGGCCATTCGACGCTGCTGCTGAAGATCCATAACGAGTTTTTCCTGACCGATCCGGTGTTTTCGGAGCGCGCTTCGCCAGTCCAGTGGGCCGGACCGGCACGCTTTCACAAGAGCCCGATCAGCATCGCCGAGCTGCCGCCGATCAAGGCGGTGATCCTGTCGCACGACCATTACGACCACCTGGACCATGCGTCTATCCTGGCGCTGGCGGCCAAGACCGAGCATTTCATCACGCCGCTGGGCGTGGGCGAGCGCCTGATCGCCTGGGGCGTGGGCGCGGCCAAGGTGCGCCAGCTCGACTGGTGGGAATCGACCGAGGTGCGCGGCGTGACGCTGGTGGCAACGCCGGCCCAGCATTTTTCCGGGCGCGGCCTGAACGACGGCAACGCGACCTTGTGGGCGTCGTGGGTGATCCGCTATCAGGGCCTGAATGTGTTTTTCAGCGGCGATACCGGCTATTTCGACGGCTTCAAGGCGATCGGCGACAGGTACGGCCCGTTCGATGTGACGATGCTCGAGACCGGTGCCTATGACGCACAATGGCCGGATGTGCACATGCAGCCGGAGCAGACGCTGCAGGCGTTCATCGACCTCAAGGGCAAGTGGCTGATGCCGGTGCATAACGGCACCTTTGACCTTGGCCTGCACGCTTGGCGCGAACCGTTCGACCGCATCGCCGAACTGGCGCGCCAGCGCGGCGTGCAGCTGACCACGCCGGAGATGGGCGCACCGCTGGACTTGACAGCGCCACAGCCGGGAAGCCATTGGTGGACCCAGGTCGACGCCGCGAGCAGCGCACCACAAGCACCGCCCAGCTCGTCGCCCTCGCGCACGCTCACTGCAGGACTGTGACGCGGCCGCCACACTTTTCAAAAAATATTCGCGCCAGGGCGGCACGCCTCGCTGTGGCGCATCGCCGCCCCGGGCGCGCGCTTTCGGCGCGCCGTGCGCGCAACTTCCCCACTTTTGCACCGCTTGCGGGATTCCATCACGGTCATTCAAAAAACGCATGCAATGTGTTGGTGCGTAGCAACTAATTATGCTGTTGGCGAATATCTGATATGGGAACAATCAATTTAGAAAAGATGCTGCAGCGCAGTATCTTTTAAATGTCTGCTGGCTCTCAGCAGGCGGTTCTGGAGCGAAGCTCTTCGAATCTGACCCGGATTCCCAGGAGGTTGTATGTTTTCCATCACGCGTTACGCCGCTGTTGCTTCGTCCCTGCTGTTGTGCCTTTGCGCCGGTCAGGCCATGGCCGCCGACACCGCCGCCAAATTCGATGGCAAGGAATGCGCCAAGCCCGACTTCCCGTCGCGCTGGTTGAACGACGGCGACGGCGGCAATGTCGTCGTGGCCTTCCTGGTCGGCACCGACGGCAAGGTCATGGAATCGAAGATCGTCGAATCGTCCGGCTCGACGCGGATCGACCGCGCCTCGGCCAAAGCTGGCGCGCGCTGCATGTTCCAGCCCGGCGCCAAAAACGGCCAGGCCGCGCCGTCCTGGGCCCGGGTGCGCTACACGTGGCTGGCTGGCTGAGGCGCCAGATGCGCCTTCTTTTCGAGGGCACTGCGGTGATTCAATGGACCACATAGGTCGTCTTGCGCGGACCGGCGCCGCGAATTTCCAGCCGTTTCCATTGCGGCGGCAGCGCGCCCGGACCCTGGGTGATGCCGTCGCTGCCGAATGCCAGTCCGCCGAAGCCGAAGATCAGCGCTTGCAGGCTGCCGCCGGCGCCGGTGGCAAAATACGGGTTGCTGCCGCCCGCCGTTTCGGCCAGCACGCCGAACGGCGGCAGCTGGTTCGGACGATAGCTTTTCAAATACAGCTGGTACGCCTTGTCGGGCTGGCCGCCGCGCGCATACAGCGTGGCCAGGATCGAGTGCGACATGGCCGGACCTTCCGCCGCCATGCGTGCTTCGTAATAGGCCAGGTCCCTGGCCACGCGCGCCTTGTCGGTCACGATCGCCAGCGGGTAGGCCAGCAGGTTGACGTCGGCCTGCTTGATCGGCACCCCGTTGTAGGTGCGGTTTTCGCGCGTGGTGCCGTCGGCGAAAGTGAGGATGGGGATGTTGTCGGCCACCAGTTCCCAATCCGGATCGGGCGCGATGCCCAGCACGCGCGCCGCCTGGGCGGCGTTGCGCAGCACGGTGATCGCCATGCCGTTGGTGAAGGCGTTGTTGTCGATGTTTTCCTGCCACTCGTCGGCGCCGATCACGTTGTTGATATCGTAGTGGCCCGGCCCGTGGCGCTCGACCCGGCTGGCCCAGAAGTCGGCCGCTTCCTTGAGCACCGGATAGCCGCGCTCGCGCAGCCACTGGCGGTCCCGGGTCACCTCGAAGTACTTCCAGAAGGCCCAGCCGATGCAGCCGGTGATGTGCTGCTGGAACGGGCCGGTCAGGGCCCACACCGGCGTCGCTTCCTGCCCTTCGCTGGCCGATTCCCATGGATACATCGCGCCCTTGTAGCCGTGGCTGAAGGCGTTCTGGCGCGCGGCGGCGAGGCGCTGGTAGCGGTACTCCAGCATCGACTTGGCGATCCCCGGCTGCAGCGCCAGCAGCGGCGGGAACATCCACAGCTCGGCATCCCAGAACACGTGGCCGTTGTAGCCGAGCCCCGACAGGCCCATCGGCGACAGGCTGTAGGCCGTGCCTTCGCGCGCGAACGAATACAGGTGATACAGCATCAGACGCGCGTCGCGCTGGGCTTGCGGGTCGCCGTCGATGACGATATCGCCTTGCCACAGCTGTTCCCAGGCGCGCAGGTGCGCCGCCAACAGGCGTTCGCGTCCTTCCAGGGCCGCGTAGGTTGTGAGCCGCTCGGCTTCGTTGTGCGGGTCGGCTACGTGCGCCGACGACACCACCGAGCCGACCAGCGCGAATGCATAGCGCTCGCCCGCCTTGAGCTTGCGCGTGAATTTGGTCGCGTGCATCTGGTAGTCCCAGTCTTCGTGCACCAGCGCGGGCCGCTCCTGCTGTTCGAAGATGAAGCTGGTCGACGCCGCCACCGTCAGCTTGCCCGACGGGCTCTTGCCGACCGAGGTGGTCAGGCCGATGCTGGCGTGCGGACGGTCGATCAGCGCGTACAGGTTTTTGACTTCGCGCAGCACGTCGGGCGCTTCGATCACGCTGGCCGGCGTGACTTCGATGTCGCTCAGCGCGGTCAGTTCGACCGTGGCCAGCGCGCTGAATGGCAGCTGGCGCAGCGCCCCCATCGCATGCTTGACGTGCAGCTTGCCGGGCAGGTCGAACTCGGTGACCAGCAGCGCGCGCCGCATGTCCAGCGTTTGCGTCAGGTGGCTGAGCGCGCGCGCGTCGAGCCGCTTGCCGTCCACGTCGAGCGTCATGTTCATGAAGTTGAAGCCCTTGAGGATGTTGTCGACCCGGCCGCGGCCATAAGTGTCGTAGGCGCCGTTGAGCACCACCTCCTTGACCTTGAGCGGCTCGCCGGACGAGACCAGGCCGATCATGCCGTTGGCCACGGTGATGCCGTGGTAATGCGACGGGTCGATATGGTCCGCCGTGACGGACCAGTCGGCGCACCACGCCGCCATCGGCGTGAGCAGGAAGCAGCAGAGTGTCAGTGTTTTCATGGGCCTGAATGCAAAAAAACCGCCGGCCGAAGCCGACGGAAATGAGGGAAGGGGTACTGCGAGGTCGCGGCTTAGTGGCGGCTTAGAACCGGTACATGATCGACGCTTCGTAGGACCGGCCAAAGATCGGGCGGCCGAACACGACGCCGCTGCCGCCGCCGACGATGCGGGCATTGCCTTCGGTCAGGCCGAACTCGTTGCTCAGGTTGTTGCCGGTCAGGCGCAACTCGATCTTCTCGCCGATGGCCACCAGCAGGCCGGCATCGATGGTGTTGTAGCCTGGCAGCAGCTGCTGGTTCTGGGTGTCCGACCAGCGGTCGCCGATGTGGGTGTAGGTCGCGTGCAGCTTGACCTCGCCCCACGCCATCGGGATCCGGTAGCTCGGGGTCAGGCGTGCCTGGAATTTCGGCTGGCGCTGGACCTGGTTGCCGTTGGTGCCGGCCGGCGAATTGACGGTGAAGTCCTTGTAGCTTGAATCCTGGTAATCTCCCGTGAAAGCGATTTGCAGGTTCTTGACGGGACGCACGGCCACTTCGAACTCGACGCCATTGCCGCTGGCGCCGCCGAGCGCGTTGATGGTCCCGCTGTCGAGCCGCTGGGTGAACGGCAGGCCGCTAAAGTCGGTATGGAAGGCAGTCAGGTAGGCGCTGTAGAAGCTGCCCACGGTCTTCAGGCCGATTTCATACTGCTTGATCCGGATCATCGGGGCGGTGGGGCCGACGTCGCGGATGGTGTCGAACTGCGGGAACGACACGCCCGAATTGAGGCGCGCAAACAGGCTGAAATCCTTGGCCACCTTGTACAGTCCGCCGACCGTGTACGAGGTGGCGTTGTCCTTGCGGTCGACCAGGGTGTTGGTCGGGCCGGTCACCGAGGCGTTGTTGTTGTAGACCGTCAGCGGATTGTTGTCCAGGTCCACCGAGACCGGGTTGTTGATGGTGCCGTCGATGCGCTGCCGTTCGTAGCGCAGGCCGGCATCCATGCTGACCTTGTCGCTGAGCTTCCACTCGTCGGACAGGAAGACCGCGCTGTTGCGGCCGTTGAGCTTTTCGTGCAGCGTGTAGAACGACGCGCCGTCATGGCCATTGCCGCTGATGATCATGCCGTTGCTCAGCGCGACATTGATCGGGCGCGCATTCGAGGTCGCCGTCATCAGGGTGCTGTTGCCGAGGTACCACTGGTCATTGGTCGAGAAGTCGGCAAAGTAGACGCCGGCCGTCACGCGGTGGCCGGGAAACAATTCCTTGCTGATGCGCAGTTCGTCGGTGGCGGCCTTGATGTTTTTTTCCACCGACCAGATGCCGGCCGACAGCACATTCTGCGTGCCGCTGACCGCGCCGCCGCCGTTGACATAGGTGGCGCTGCCGGTGGTGACGCCGGGCGTGCCATGGGCGGCGATCGCATTGTTGATGTATTGCGTCATCGTCAGCGGATCCGATCCGCCGGCGAAGATGGCCAGCGTCGGCGCATCGGCCTTCATGAAACTGGCTTTGTTGCTGACCGCCCAGCCGTTGAAGTTCTGGCTGTAGTCGGCGCCGAACAGCGAGGACTTCAGGCCGCGTCCGTCGGCCAGGTCTTTCTTGAGCATCTGGCCGTTCGGTCCCACTTCCAGCTGCACATTGCGCAGTTCATTGCTCGACAAGGTACCAGTCAGCGGATCGAAGCCGGGGTAGGCGCTCGGCTGGCCCTTGGCGCTGGTGGCGCCGATCAGCGGCACTCCGGTATAGAAGGCATTCTTGTCGTTGGTGATGCGCGTGTACAGGTTCAGCTCGCCCTGGTCGAGCTTGCGCGTGATGCTGGCGTTGAACTGGCCGCCCTTGTCGGACGGGAACTGGGCGTCGCGCACGCCGTGGGTGGTGCGCTCGAAGCCGCCGATGGTGCCGTACCAGCCGTCGGCGATCTTGCCGCTGTAAAAGACGTCGAGCCGGCGCAGGCTGCCGGTACCGGTGGTCAGGCGCACGCTGCCCTCGGGCGTGTCGCCGCCTTTTTTGGTGATGAAGTTGACAGTGGCCCCAGGCTGGCCGTTCGAAAACACGGTGCTTGGACCGCCGCGCAGCACTTCGACGCGTTCGACCGAATCGTCGATCCGGAACAGCGACGAATTCTCCAGGAACGACAGCGTCGGCGCCGGGTACAACGGCGAGCCGTTCAGCTGGATCGTCACATACGGGGCGTCGCCGCCGGACGGGAAACCGCGCACTTCAATGTTGGCGCCGGCCACGCCGCCGCTGGCTTCGGCAAATACGCCGGGCACGATCTTGAGCAGGTCGGCGGTGCTGGTCGGGGCCGCCAGCTTGAGCTGTTCTTCATTGGCGGTGGTGATCGAATACGAGGCGTCGATCTTGCGCACGCCCGAGGCGGCCGACGCACCGGTCACGACCACGGTCTGGATCTCGGCGCTGACGGCGTCCTTGGCAGGCGCCGGTGCGGCGCCTGCCGGAGCGGCCTGGCCGGCGGCGTGCGCCTGGCTCATCACGGTCAATACGGCGAGCGTCATTGAGGACAAAAGGAACTGCTGGTGCTTTTTCATGAGTGTACTTTCATTTTTATAGTGTAAATCCGTCTCCTGGACCTGTCTGGCCAGTCGCTCCGCGCTGCACAAACTGCTTGCTTCCACGTCGATTCCTGGGTGGCGGCCGGCTCGTCAGCGACCGTGGTCTCCGCAAAATACGTCGGATTCCATGAAAAGACAGTTCATTGAAACAAGAAATGACATCGATGTCAATTAAAATGTTATCGATGTCATTCGCCTCGCGCACGTATGTAAATCTGTCATAATGCGGCGGTGGCGTTGTTTTTTAACAAATGCAGGGCGGGGAATGGCAGACAAAAAGATCGGAATGCGCAAAAGCGAGGCGGGGCTGACGATGGAAGACCTCGCCAGCCTGGCGGGCGTTTCCACGATCACGGTCTCGCGCGCGCTGCGCGACAGTCCGCTGGTGACCCCCGCGACGCGCGAAAAAGTGCGCCGCATCGCCGAAGAGCAGGGCTACCGGCTCAACATCAGCGCGCGCAACCTGCGCATGCGGCGCAGCTATTCGGTGGCCGTGGTGGTCGAGATGACCCCGGTCAAGGGGCGCCCGATGTCGGACCCGTATCCGCTCGAACTGCTGGGCGGCATCACGCAGGAACTGACCACGGCCGGCTACAGCGTCGTGCTCACTTCCAAGCAATTGCTGCATACGGCGCCGGTGCAGGGCGCCGACGGCCTGATCCTGCTTGGCCAGGGCTCGCACGGCGAGGCGGTCAAGGTGCTGCAGAAGGCCGGCCTGCCGCTGGTGGTGTGGGGCGCGCCGGACGGCGGCTCCTCGTACATCGTGGTCGGTTCCGACAACCGCACCGGCGGCGCCAGCGTCGCCGCGCGCTTCATCGAACAGGGTCGCAAGCAGCTCATTTTCCTGGGCGACACCGACCACGCGGAAGTCCAGGAACGCTGCGCCGGGTTCATCGACGCGCTGGGCGGGCAGGGCGCGGTGCGCATCGTGCGCCCGAAAGCATTCACCTTCGAATCGGGCTTCGACAGCCTGTCCGAGGTGCTCAGGGAGGGCGGGCCGCGCTTCGATGGCGTGTTTGCCGCCAGCGACCTGCTGGCCATGGGCGCGATCCGCGCGCTGACCGAAAGCGCGCTGCGGGTGCCGGACGACGTGTCCGTGATCGGCTACGACGACACGCCCGGCGCGGCCAGCTTCGTGCCGCCGCTGACCAGCGTGCACCAGTACCTGCGCGACGGCGGCGTGCTGCTGGCCAGGAAAATGCTCGGCCTGATAGCCGGCACCCCGGTCCAGTCCGAAATGCTGCCGACCACGCTGATCTGCCGCCAGACCTGATTTCCCCTTCTTTCTTCAAATAAATTGACTTTCCAAACCGATTTGGAATATGCTCGGCACAAATCCAAACCGGTTTGAATGATAAAAATACGCAATAAGGACAACGCTGTGCCGACTTCTGCCCCCACTTTCCCCCTCGATCCCTGGTGTTTGCGCGAAAGCGCCTACGACACCGCGACCAATTTCCTGCACGAGACGCTGTTCGCGCTCGGCAACGGCTACATCGGCTTGCGCGGCTGCCACGAGGAAGGCTATTCCGGCCCCGCCGGCACCTCGCTGGACGGCACCTACCTGAACGGTTTCTACGAATCGGAGCCGATCGCCTACCCGGAGGCGGCCTATGGTTTCGCCAAGACCAACCAGTTCATGCTCAACGTACCGAACGCCAAGGGCATCGAACTGTGGTGCGGCGACGAGCGCTTCGACCTGGCGCACGGCACGCTGGCCAACTATGAACGCACGCTCGATTTCCGCACCGGCGTGCTGCAGCGCAGCCTGGAATGGACCTCGCCCACGGGCCGCCGCGTCGCGCTGCTGAGCCGGCGCCTGGTCAGCTTCGCCCACAAGCACCTGTTCGCGATCGAGGTCGCGATCACGCCGCTCAATTTCAGCGGCCGCATGCGGGTGGTGTCGCTGCTCGACGGCGCCGTCAGCAACCAGCAGGCCGGCGACGATCCGCGTATCGGCTCGGCCGTCAGCGGCCCGGCGCTGCAGCTCGCAGCGGTGCTGCAGAAAGGTTCGCAGTCCTGCCTGACCCAGCGCACCCACAACAGCGGCTTCACGCTGGTGAGCGCGATCGACAGCCTGCTGCAAGCCGGGGCCGGCGCCGGCGCGGTCGCCGCGCAGCCGTTCCAGGACGGCCAGCGCGCCGGCCAGGTGTTCACGCTGGACGCCGCGGCCGGGCAGCCGCTGCGGCTGACCAAGTACGGCGTCTATTTCTCGTCGCGCGACTATGCGGCGGCCGACCTGGGCGGACTGGCGCACGCTGCGCTGGCGCAGGCCAGGGCGAACGGCTTCGACGCGCTGTGCACCTCGCAGCAGCAGTACCTGGCCGACTTCTGGCAGCACGCCGATGTTGAAATCGCCGGCGACGACGCGCTCCAGCAGGGCATGCGCTTCAACCAGTTCCACCTGCTGCAATCGGTGGGCCGCGACGGCAAGACCAATATCGCGGCCAAGGGCGTCACCGGAGAGGGCTACGAAGGCCACTACTTCTGGGACACCGAGATCTACATCTTCCCGTTTTTCTTGTACAGCAAACCGGAGATCGCGAAAAAGCTGCTCGAATACCGCTACGCCGGCCTGGCCAAGGCGCGCGAGCGGGCGCGCCAGCTGTCGCATGCCAAGGGCGCGCTGTACCCGTGGCGCACCATCGCCGGCGACGAATGTTCGGCCTACTTCCCGGCCGGGACGGCGCAGTACCACATCAACGCCGACATCGCCTATTCGATCAAGCTGTACTTCGAGGCCACGGGCGACCTCGATTACATGGCGCAGGCGGGCGCCGAAATCGTGTTCGAGACGGCGCGCATCTGGATCGGCATCGGCGGCTACGACCGCGCCGGGCGCTTCTGCATCAACGAGGTCACCGGGCCGGACGAGTACACGGCACTGGTCAACAACAACTACTACACCAATGCGATGGCGCAGATGCACTTGCGCTTCGCCGCCGAGATGGTCGACCTGCTGCGCACGCGCCGCGCATCAGACTTCGCGCGCATTGCCAAAGCCACTGATCTGGACCCGGGCGAATCGGCCGAGTGGCTGCGCGCCGCCGGCCGAATGGCGCTGCCGTACGACGCCGCGCTCGGCATCCACGAGCAGGACGACAGCTTCCTGGGCAAGAAGGCCTGGGACTTTGCCGCCACGCCGAAGGAAAACTATCCGCTGCTGCTGAACTACCACCCGCTGGTGATCTACCGCCACCAGGTGTGCAAGCAGGCCGACGTGGTGCTGGCGCTGCTGCTGCTGTCCGAGCAGTTCACGCTGGCCGACAAGAAGCGCGACTTCGACTATTACGAGGCGGTGACGACGCACGATTCCTCGCTGTCGTCCTGCATCTTCAGCATCATCGCCTCCGAAGTGGGCTACGCCGCCAAGGCCTACGACTATTTCATGGAGACGGCGCGGCTGGACCTGGACGACACCCACGGCAACACCCACTACGGCGTGCACACGGCGGCCATGGCTGGCACCTGGATGGGCGTGGCCTACGGCTTTGCCGGCATGCGCGTGACCGACGGCGCGCTGCGCTTTGCGCCGACGCTGCCGGCCAAGTGGACCCACTACTCGTTCAAGATCCACATCCGCGGCGCGCTGCTGCAGGTGCGGGTCGACGCCGCCCAGACCGAATACACGCTGCTGCAGGGCGACGCGCTGCAGTTCCGCCACCGCACCGAACGGGTGGCCCTGAGCGCCGCCGCGCCGGTCGCGCACATCGCCCGGGAGGCAAAACCATGAGCCGCTTCAAGGCAGTCATCTTCGACCTGGACGGCGTCATCACCGACACCGCGCACTACCACTACCTGGCCTGGAAGCGGCTGGCCGAATCCGAGGGCGTGCCGTTCGACCTGGCTTTCAACGAGCAGCTCAAGGGCATCGACCGCATGGGTTCCCTCGACCTGATCCTGGCCGGCGCGCCGAAAACCTATTCGCCGGGCCAGAAGCAGGCGCTGGCCGACCTGAAGAACCGCCACTACCAGGACCTGATCGCCGGCATGTCGGCCAGCGACCTGCTGCCCGGCGCCGTCGACGCCCTGGCGGCGGTGCGTGCGGCCGGATTGCGCATCGGCCTGGCCTCGGTCAGCCGCAACGCATTCACGGTGCTCGACCGGCTCGGCATCCGCGAACGCTTCGATATCGTCGTCGATGCCGCGCTGATCGCCAACAGCAAACCGGATCCTGAGATATTCTTGACGGCCGCGCGCCTGCTGGGCGTGGCGCCGATCGACTGCCTGGGCGTGGAGGACGCCGTGGCCGGCGTGGCCGCGATCAAGAGCGCGGGCATGCTGGCGCTGGGAATCGGCAGCGCGGAGGTGCTGACCGAGGCCGACCTGGTGATCCCGGGGCTGGACCATTTCGAGCTGTCCGGTTTGTTCGCGTAGATAAGAAATATAACAATCACCAGGAGACCGCGTGAAAAACCAGCGCTTGATGCTAGCCCTTTTTCTGATCTATTTTGTCTTCGCCATCCTTCTCAATAGCGTGGGCACGGTGATCCTGCAGGTCATCGGTAACTACGGCGTGAGCAAGTCCGGCGCCAGCGTGCTGGAAGGCTTCAAGGATTTGCCGATCGCCGCCGTGTCGTTCCTGGTCGCGTCCTTCCTGCCGCGCATCGGCTACAAGAACGCGATCCTGGCCGCGCTGGCGCTGGTCACCTGCGCCTGCATCGCCATGCCGTTGCTGCCGTCCTTCTGGACCACCAAGCTGCTGTTCCTGTGCGTGGGCGTGGCGTTCGCGCTGGTCAAGGTATCGGTGTATTCGACGCTTGGCCTGGTCGCCACCGACCGCCGTCATCACGCCAGCATCATGAACACCGTCGAAGGCGTGTTCATGGTCGGCGTGCTGAGCGCGGCCTGGATCTTCGGCTACTTCATCGAGCCCGATCCGAAGTCGCACAGCTGGCTGCAGGTATACTGGGTGCTGGCCGCGCTGTGCGCGCTCACGTTCGCGCTGGTCCTCAGCACGCCCTTCGACGAACGCGCCGCGCAGCTGCCGGCGGGGCGCAGCCGCTGGGAAGACTTCATCGCCATGCTGCAGCTGTTTTTCAAGCCGCTGGTGTGCGTGTTCGTCCTCACCGCCTTCCTGTATGTGCTGATCGAGCAGAGCGTGGGTACCTGGCTGCCGACCTTTAACAACGAGATCCTCAAGCTGCCGCTGGCCATGAGCGTGCAGGTGGGCAGCATCTTCGCGGCCTGCCTGGCGATCGGGCGCCTGTCGGCCGGCGTCATCCTGCGCCGCGTGAGCTGGTATCCGGTGCTGAACGCCTGCGTGATCGGCATGGCCGCGATGGTGCTGCTGGTGCTGCCCCTGACGCGCAACATCGTCGCCGACCCGAACGTGAGCTGGGGCAGCGCGCCGGTGGCGACTTTTCTGTTTCCGCTGATCGGGCTGTTCATGGCGCCGATCTACCCCGGCATCAATTCGGTGATGCTCAGCTCTTTGCCCAAGAATCAGCATTCGGCCATGACCGGGCTGCTGGTGATTTTTTCGGCGCTGGGCGGCACCTCCGGGAGCATGGTCACCGGCTATGTGTTCGGCAAGGCCGGCGGCCACAACGCTTTTTACCTGACGCTGGTGCCCATTACGCTGGTGTTGGTAACCTTGTTTTTTTTCAAACGCCAGGTTGACCGGGTCGCCTAGCTGTATTGCTATAATCGCAGGCTGCGCTGTTATCGTATAACTAAAAAAAACATGAACCTCAAGAGCCTTGCCCGTACCCTCGGGATTTCGAAGACCACGGTCAGCCGCGCCTTGAACGGCTACCCGGAGGTGAACGCCATCACGCGCGAACGGGTGATGGCCGCAGCCAAGGCGGCCGGCTACGAAGCCAATCCGATGGCGCGCAGCCTGGCGGTGGGCCGCACCAATGTATTCGGCATCATCTATCCGCTGCTGCCGAGCGACCTGGGCGATCCGATGTTCCTCGGCGTGGTGGGCGGCATGTCGGCCGCGCTCGAAAAGAGCAAGATGAATTTGATCATCGCGCCGGTCTCGCCGCAAAACGAGCTGCCGTCGTACGAGCAGATGGTGCGCGGGCGCCGCGTCGACGGCCTGGTGGTGAGCCGCACGCTGGTGCACGACGAGCGCATCGCCTACCTGGTCAAGAAGGGCTTTCCGTTCATCGCGCACGGCCGCACGGAACTGAAGCAACCCTACGCCTGGTTCGACTACGACAACGAGGCCGGCATCCGCCTCGCGTGCGACAAGCTGCTCGGCCTGGGCCATCAGCGCATCGCGCTGATCAGCGCTCCGCTCGAATTCAACTTCGCGCGCCAGCGCCGCGACAGCTTCAACGCCTGCATGCAAAAGGCCGGGCTGGCGGTCGATCCGCGCCACCTGGTCGACAACACGCTGGACCGCCGTTCCGGCTACCAGGCCATGCAGCAGCTGCTGGCCACGTCGCCGCGCCCGACAGCCGTCATCGTCGACAATCACCTGTCGGGCGTGGGCGCGGTGCGCGCGCTGCTCGACGCCGGGATCGACATCGGCACCGAGATGTCCGTCATCGTCTGGGGCAGCGTCGAAGATACGCTGGTCGGCTCGAACGTGACCACCATCGACCAGCCGGGCTCGGACCAGGCGGGCGCCAAGATGATCGAGATGCTGTCGGCGGTGGTCGGCGGCGCCGACCCGGCCAGCCTGCAGGTACTGTGGCAGCCGACGCTGGTGCCCGGCGCGACCGTAGGGCCCTGCCCGCAGTGATGCTGTTCGCACTGCTGCTGCCGCTGTTCCTGCTGGCAGGCCTCGGCTGCCTGCTGGCGCGTTCGAACATCCTGGCCGCCGGCTGGCAGTCCGGCCTGACCGAACTGACGGCAAAAATACTGATACCGGCATTCCTGTTCGGCGGGGCGTTCAAGAACGGCATGCCGGCCTCCGTGTCATGGCAGTTCCTGCTGGCGTACTTCGTTCCGCTGATCGCCTTGTTCGTCGCGCTGGCCATCGCGCGCGATTCCGGCAGCGCACCGCGCGCACTATCCGCAACGTATTCGAACACGGTCTTCGTCGGCATTCCGGTTCTGACGCAGGCGTTCGGCCCGGACAGTTTGCGGTACGCGTTTCCCGTGATCGCGTTTCATGGCCTGGTGGCGTTTTCACTGTATTACCTGGCGTCGCCGGGCAAAAATGTAGTGGGCTCGCTGCTGAATGCGGTCAAGAGCCCGATAGTCGCGAGCCTGATGCTGGGGCTCGCGTTCAACTTCGCCGGCGCGACCTTGCCGCTTGCGTTGAGCAGCGTGCTGGCGATGCTGGCCGCTGCCGCCTTGCCCTGCGCCTTGCTGGCGCTGGGTGCGTCGCTGGCCAATTTCCGCATCCAGAGCTGGCCCGAAACCCTGGTCACGGTCATCGTCAAATTGATCGTGTTGCCGGCCTGCGTGCTGGGCATGGGCTTGTGCGTGTTCGGCCTGCCGGCGCAGGCGACAGCCGTGCTGGTCGTCATAGCCGCGTGCCCGGTGGGCGTCAACGGCGCAGCCCTGGTGCAAGCGGACGGCAAGAATCCCGCGCAAGTGAGCTCGGCAATTCTGCTATCGAGCATTGCCTGCATCGCGACGATCCCCTTGTGGATCTGGATCGTGAAAGCGTTGTAGCCGCGATTACCATCGATTACAATGGATTATGGTAATTACACTCCGGACTGATAAAGCATGGTAAAGACCAACGACATCATCAGCTGGCACTATCCGCGCGCCGACCTGGCGGCCGGCTATCTGGACACTTTGCAGGCGGGACTGATCTCGTCGATGGTGCTGTTTGCCCCGCGCCGCAAGGGCAAGACCGAATTCGTGCTGGACGATTTGCTGCCCGCGGCCGAGGCCGCCGGCTACCGCACCGTGTATTGCAGCATGTGGCAGAACCGTTCGGACCCGCTGGCTTCCCTGCTGCTGGCGCTGACCAACGCCGCCAAGCCGAAGACCTTCGGCGCCAAGCTGCAGGACAAGCTGTTCCGCCCGATCAAGAAAACCAGCCTCGAAATCAATGCCGGCATGATCGGCAAGGTCAAGGCCGAAGCCGAGTTCCATGCACGCGCGGCCAACAGCCAGGCCGCACTGCAAAGCCTGCCGGAGCTGGTCGATGCGGTGCTGGACGCGTCCAAGGGCAAGGTGCTGATCGCGCTCGACGAAATCCAGCACCTGGCCAAACCCGAGTTCCAGGAATTGGTGGCGGCGCTGCGCACCACGCTCGACGTGCGCAAGAAATCGGTCAAGACGGTGTTTACCGGTTCGTCGCGCAACCGGCTGCAGATGATGTTCAGCCAGATCAAGGCGCCGCTGTTCCAGTTCAGCCAGACCACCGATTTCCCGGACCTCGACGAGCGTTTCGTCAGCTTCATCATGGCCTCGTTCGCGCAGGCGACCGGACGCAAGGTGCCGCTGGCGCAGGCCAATGCGGCGTTTGCGGCGCTGAGCAACACGCCGGGACTGTTCCATGACGCGGTCGAACGGCTGATGAAGATCGGCGGCACCGATATCCTGGCCGTCGCGCAGCTGGTGCTCGACGAATCGCGCGACGCGTCAGGCTATGTGCAAAGGCTGATGGAGATGCGTCCGCTGGACCGCGAAGTGATGCGCGCGGTGATCGAACGGGTGCCGCTGTACACCGACGACACGCGCCGGCGGCTGGCGCTGGCCGTCGGCATCGACGAAGAGCCGCTGACCACGCGCCAGGTGCAGATCGCGGTCGAGCGCCTGGTGAGCGAGCAAATCATCTACCAGGCGGGCAGGGGAGTGTATGAAATCGAGGACGACCAGCTGGCCGAATGGCTGCGCGACTCGCCGGAATTGATCGGCAACGGCGAGCCAGGCGACGTATAGAGCTCGCAGAATGCACGGTTTAAATAGGACACAAAAACAAACTAATGTCGTCCTCGCGAAGGCGGCGGTGCGACGCCTCGCGACCCATGCTGACTATGCTCAGT
>JANYGW010000230.1 GCA_025359245.1 Massilia sp. | reverse complement strand
ATGCGCAAAGGGTGGTCAGGCCGCCGGCGCTGCCGCCACGAATGATCAAGCGATTCGGATCGGCCAGGCCGCGTTCGGCCAGGTGGCGCGCGCCGGCGATGCAGTCTTCGACATCGACGACGCCCCATTGCCCCTTCAACGCGTCGCGGTAGACGCGGCCGTAACCGCTGCTGCCGCCATAGTTGACGTCGAGCACGCCAAAACCGCAGCTGGTCCAGAACTGGATCGGCAGCTTCAGCGTATTGGTGGCCATGCTGGTCGGGCCGCCATGGCTGATGACGATCACCGGCGGGCGGGCGTCGTCGGGCGCGCGGCAGTCGGCGTTGTGCGGCGCATAAAAGAAGGCGTGCGCCGTGCGGCCGTCGCTGCTCGGATAACTGATGCTGTCCGGCACCGACAGGTAAGCGAGGTCCGGCAGTGTGGTGATCGAACGCGCCAGCACTTCCAGTTCGCCATTGGCGAAATCGATGCGCGCAAGTTCCAGTGGAATCGTCGGGCCGCCGCCGAGCATGGCGACAAAACCGGCGCCGGCGCGCACTTCGCGAATTTCTTGGTACGGGTTGGCGATCGGCTCCAGTCGCGCGCTATCGGGCTTCAAGTGGCCCAGATGGCTGATTCCTTGCTCGATATAGCTGCAAATGATGTCGCCTGACGGCAAGAAAGCGTACAGCGGCGCGCCGAAGGTCCAGTGCGGTGTTGCGAATTCAGCGTCCATCGGGCACAGCGCGTCAATCGCGGCACCGTGCAGCCGGTACAAATTCCACCAGCCGCTGCGGTCGGACACGAAATGCAGCACGCCGGTCGGCGACCATTCCGGCTGGCAAATCGATTCATCGACGCCGCCGGCCACCAGAACCGGCGCGGCCAGGCCGCCGTCCGGGTTGATCGCGGCCAGCCACAGCTCGGTGCCTTGCCACGGCATGCGCGGCAAATCCCACGTCAGCCACGCCAGTTGCGTGCCGTCCGGCGACAAGCGCGGCGCGGCGTAAAAATCGTGGCCATGTGCCAGCACGGTTTCGGCGCCGTCGAAGCCGGTCGCGCACAGGGTATTGTCCGGCACAGCGTGACCGGTCGCCGGATGCTGTTCGCGCACGCCGATCAACCGGGCGCGTCGCCGGTCGACGATAAAGTCGGCGTGGCGCTGCGTGCCCGGGCGGCTCAGCGCTTGCGCCGGCTGGCCGCCATGGGTGACGTAAATCAGGTTGTCAAGGAAATGCGAAAAATACACGTTGTCGCCATCGACCGCGTACGCGCCGCCGCCGTATTCATGGACGCGGGTGCGCACGTTCAGCGGCGCGGGCGTCAGTTCGGTGACGCTGGCGTCGCGCTGGCGCAGCAAGGTATTGCGCCCGTCTTCGCTGGCGCGTCCGGCCAGCCAAAAGATATCGCCGCCATCGGCGCCGCCCAGCGCCAGGCTGGTCAGCGGCGACGCGCCGGCCGCCACCAATGAGGCGCTGATTGGCGATGGCCACTGGCCGAACGGGGCGATGGTGCTCGATGCGGCTGATGTCATGCTGGCTCCGGTAGAGTGAAAACGCGTGGAAACAAGTGGAAAACGATGGCAACGCAAGAATGGCGTCGTCCATCATAAAGGAAGGCGCTGCCGAGCGAAAGCACGGCAAGCGTCGCGGCGCTCCGGGATGCCCCCGATTGAGTGCGATAATACGGCTTTCCCAAGCTATTGATTGCCTTCCATGCCACAATTTGCTCCGCTTCAGAATGATACTTTCTTGCGCGCGCTGCTGCGCCAGCCGACCGACCATACGCCCGTGTGGCTGATGCGCCAGGCCGGACGTTACTTGCCGGAATACCGAGCCACGCGCGAAAAAGCGGGCTCTTTCCTTGGCCTGGCGAAAAATCCCGATTACGCCACCGAAGTGACGTTGCAGCCGCTGGACCGTTTTCCGCTCGACGCGGCGATCCTGTTTTCCGATATCCTGACGGTGCCCGACGCGATGGGGCTGGGCTTGTATTTCGTCGATGGCGAAGGACCGAAGTTCGAGCGCCCGCTGCGCACCGAACAGGACGTCATGGCGCTGCGCGCGCCGGACCTGGGGTCGCTCGATTATGTGTTCAATGCGGTCACGCAAATTCGTACCGAACTGAACGGGCGCGTGCCGCTGATCGGCTTTTCCGGCAGCCCGTGGACGCTGGCCTGTTATATGGTGGAGGGCGGCGGCTCGAAAGAGTTCCACACGATTAAAAAGATGTTGTACAGCCGGCCGGACTTGATGCACCACATTCTGGCGACCAATGCGACGGCGGTGGCGCAGTACCTGAACGCGCAAATCGACGCCGGCGCGCAAGCGGTGATGATTTTCGATTCATGGGGCGGCGCGCTGGCCGATGGCGCTTACCAGGAGTTTTCGCTGAGCTATATGCGGCAAGTGCTGGCCCAACTGAAGCGTGAAAAAGATGGCGTGACGATCCCGGCGATCGTCTTCACCAAGGGCGGCGGCCAGTGGATCGAGCAAATCGCTGACATCGGCGCCGACGCCGTCGGACTGGAC